>JANYAR010000069.1 GCA_025361185.1 Alphaproteobacteria bacterium
CGATGTCGGCTCATCACATCCTGGGGCTGTAGCCGGTCCCAAGGGTATGGCTGTTCGCCATTTAAAGTGGTACGTGAGCTGGGTTTAGAACGTCGTGAGACAGTTCGGTCCCTATCTGCCGTGGGTGTTCGAAACTTGAGAGGACTTTTTCCTAGTACGAGAGGACCGGAAAGAACGTATCTCTGGTGGACCGGTTGTGGCGCCAGCCGCATAGCCGGGTAGCTAAATACGGACGAGATAACCGCTGAAAGCATCTAAGCGGGAAACTCACCTCAAAACTAGGTTTCGCTTGAGAGCCGGGGAAGACTACCCCGTCGATAGGCCAGGTGTGTAAGCGCAGCAATGCGTTGAGCTTACTGGTACTAATTGCTCGATTGGCTTGATCGCAAGCAGCACCGTTCCATGTCTGGAAACAAAGCCAGACATACAACACCACAAAATAAACTTCGGTCGCCGTGTGTCGTATTCACAAATGTGCAGTCCGTGGCGTAAGCCGCGGGCCGATCTCTGTCCTTCGCCGACCTGGTGGTCATAGCGAAGGAATTCTACCCGATCCCATTCCGAACTCGGCCGTCAAAGCCTTCTGCGTCCATGGTACTGCGGCTCAAGCCGCGGGAGAGTAGAACGCCGCCAGGTCTGCCAAGGACAGAGATTAAAGAAACCCGCCCGAACAGTGAAAAGCCCCCGCGAGAGAAATCTCGCGGGGGCTTTTTTATTGGTGCGCTTGTCCGTCCCGGCCTCGCGTCGCGCTTGGGCGCGCGCCGCTGCGGCGTTCGGCCGGGCAAAAGGTCCACCGGACCTTTTGCTGATCCGGCCTCACCCCGCCAACACAATTCAAAAAGCCCCGGCTTGCGAGAAATCGCACGCCGGGGCTTTTGTTTTTCTATGCCCTCCGCTCGCGCTCCGGGCGTTCGTCGCTTTCGCAGGTCCACTGGACCCGCTCACGCGCTTTGTGCGCCACTTCTCACTCCAGCAGGGCCGAAAGGTCGGCCGCAAACAATTTTTCCAGCATGAAATCCGGCAACAGATATTGCGGAAAGCTCTTGGACATATTGTCCCGCCGCAAAATGTGCAGGCACAGCCCTTCGGTGTCGGCAAAATGGTCCAGGCGGCAGCCCTTGGCCAGCGCCGCCGTCACAAATCCGTAATCCGACGCATATTCGACATGCGGGAAAGGCGCTTTCTCCCACATTGCTTTTTTGAAGACATAGCTGAAGCCATAGCCGGCATAGTTGTTCTTCATGTTTTCGGGCGGGGTCTGGTTGAAAAAGGCGTTCAGCACCGGTTCGGGCCCGAACGTGAAATGCAGCCCCAGCGTGTTGGCGGTGTCCCAATAGCCTAGCCGCTTCAATTGCGCCGAATAGACGAACCAGGCGGACAGTTTGGTGATGTCGGCACCCGCTTCCGTCAGACGCTTCAGCATCACAGCCAGATAGTTGGGCGCATAATAATCGTCATCGTCGAACTGGGCGATGACGGGCGCCTTTGCGCGCTCGCACAGCCAGTTGCGCTTGGCGCTGACCCGCATCTTCGGTCCCGCCAGATGGTGATAGCGGATGCGGGGATCGGAAATTTGCGCGAAATAGGACGAGGCTTGCGGCCCATCGTCCAGGATCAGCCATTCGAAATCCTGCTCGCTCTGGGCCAGAATATTGGCATGCTGCGCCCTGAGCAGCTCATGGCGATTGAAGGTGGGGGTGATGATGGAAACGGCCGGGGTCATGATCGGCCTGAGTCTAACAAGAGAGCGTCAATCGCGCGAGGCGGTCCGCATCTCTTTGGCGATGAAGCCGCTGATCGCATAGACGTGGCTGCCGAAGGTGCCGGAGCGGATATCCCATACCCGCACCTTGCTCCAGTCATTGGCGGGGCTCACATCCAGCACCGGGGTGGCGTGATCGATCTCGCCTTTGTTCTGCCAGTTGGCCTGGTCCACAATGATCTGGCGCGGGCCCAAAATCTCGGTCACCACCGCGACATGGCCGCGCTTCAGCCGCTTGGAGCCGGAGAACACCATCACCGCATCTTCCACGGGATGGGAGACGCGGGCATAGAGATTGCGCGCGCGATCCCACCAATATTTGGCGTCCCCGAACACCGCCAGGCCGGAGCGCATGCGGGCATATTCCACACAGAACAGCCTGTGCAGCGGGGTTTCGACGGAAGGGATAATCGCGGTCACCGCCGGCAGGCGTGGGGGGGCGGTCTCCACATTCGCCACGGGGGCAGGTGCGATCTCCCGGGGGCTCAATTCTGCCTTGGGGCGCTGGATGAAGGATTGGGACGCCGGTTGGGCATCGGCCATAGCGGCCTGGCCAGGGGCCAATCCCAAAAAGCTGACAATGTCGTGGGTGATGTCTGAAATGGGCCGGTCGGGCGCCGCCTGGGCAGGCGACAGCCAAAGCGGCGCCACAAAGGCGGCAGCCACAGCCATGCTCCGGAACATGCAGAAATGCTTCGTCAAACAGACCCCAACGCTTGTTCTTTGTCCTGCCGGTTTCCCGGTGGCGGACTTGGAGGCCTGCGTATGACCCCATCCCAGCCGAAATAAACCAAGATCGAGGGCCGTCACAAAGACGTATCATTGCCACGTGTCCGTGACATTTGAGCAACAATAAGACCTTGGAAATGCTGGGTTTATGGCCACTATTGCGGCGCAGCATCACGCTGTGCTCCCGGCCGTCGGGGTCATTAAAAAGCAAAATACCCGGCCCTGGTGGACCGGGCATCGGCGAGCACAGACCCTCCTCCCCTTTGTGCGCGTCAGCGCACGGAAAGGGGAGGGTGAGTAGCGTCAGCGTACGAACGTAGCACCGATCAGGTGCGAAGGCCGGAGGGGATCACTTAGAAGCGGTTACGATCGCCAGCGACTTGTCGACATGCTGGTCGGGCGACAGGCCGTCGCTCTTGGACGACATCACAGCGATGACTTTGTGATCCTTGCCGATGACGTAGGTGACGCGCTCGATGAAGCCATGGCCGATCTCGACGCCGCGAACGTCCTTGGCGCCTTCGCGGGGCGGACTGGTGGAAAGATTGTAGGAGTTGGCGATCGTCAAGCTCTCGTCCGAGGCGATGGGGAACTTGCCGGCGCAGAAGGCAGGGTCGGCGGCGAACTGGTTGAGCCGTTCCATATTGTCAGCGGAAACGCCGATGATCGATGCGCCCGCAGCGGCGAACTTGGCGGAACTTTCCGCGAAAGTATGGGCTTCCAGGTCGCAGCCGCCGGTATAGGCGCTCGGATAGAAGTAGACGACAGCGGGGCCCTTCTTCAGGGCGTCTTTCAGCGAGAAATTGAACTCCTTGCCGCCCAGACTGGCCTTGGCGGAGAAATCAGGAGCCATGTCGCCGACCTTCAGGGCCGCAAGTGCGGGGGTGGCGCAGAAAGCCGCCAGAAGGCCAAGTACCAGATGCTTTTTCATGGGGTTGTCCTCAAATGGGGCGCCAAGGGGGGCAGAGATAAGTACGCTAGCACGCGCCCCCCGGCGCGTTAAAGTGGAGAAGAAGAGTTCGCCCGCGCCCACCGGGCGGTTACACCAAAGGAGAGGGAAAATGGGTGTTCAGGCGCTGGAGCATGTCACCGTCCGTTGTGCGCAGTTGCAGCGCACCCGCGACTTCTATGTCGAGATGCTGGGCCTGACCGAGGGCGATCGGCCCAATTTCCCCTTCCGCGGCCACTGGCTGTATCTGGGCGGCATTCCCGTGGTGCATCTGGTGGAGGCGTCGGACAGCGCGGGGGCCTGGGGCCGGGACATCGTCATCCCCAAGGCCGAAGACGGCACCGGATCGTTCGACCATGTCGCCTTCCGCGGCGACGATTTCGCCGCCATGCGGGCGCGGCTGCAAAAAGCGGGCGTGACATTCAAGGAACGGGTGGTGCCGGGCGGGGCTCTGTCGCAACTGTTCGTGCCCGATCCCGAAGGCGTGCTGGTCGAGATCAATTTCCGCAACGACTAGGAGCGACCGCGAACCCGCAGCGAAGCGAAGGGGTCGTTAGCGGCAGCGTAACGACGCGGCGCGACCACTAAAAAAGCCTAGTCGTCCGGCCCGCGCCGCTTGAGATCGGGATAAGGCGTACCGTCCTTGCGGGTGTACATGGGGGGTCCGCCCATTTTGAACGCCATGTCAATGTCGGGATATTCCCCGCCGTCGTTGGGCACGCGTGTGCCGATCTCCAGCAACAAGGCGTCGGCATTGCTGCGGTTCTGCAGATGATGGCCATCTCTGTCGCCCGCCTTGAAGCCGGCGCAATCGCCTGCTTTCAGAATTTCCTCACCCGCATCGGTGACTAGCACCACTTCGCCTTCCAGCACAAAGACGAATTCATCCTGCTCGGTGTGCCAGTGGCGCTGGCTGGACCAAACGCCTGGCTTGAGCCGCAGCAGATTGATGCCGAACTGGGTGAGGCCCGCCGCATCGCCCAATTTGCGGCGCTCCCGCGCGCGGCAAGGCTGGTCATAGGGCGGCGGATAAAAGGTGCCGACTTGCGCGGGTAGATCTTTGGGATTGATTCGTCTTGGCATGAGACCTCCGGAGCAGCGGCGGACCCGGAGCGTAGCGGAGGGCCCCGCCGTGCGACCATTAAAAACTAGTCTTTCGCACGCTCGATATAGGAACCGTCTTCGGTCATCACCACGATGCGTGTGCCGATGACGATATGCGTGGGCACCATGGTGCGCACGCCATTGGAAAGCTTCGCCGGTTTGAACGAGCCCGATGCGGTCTGGCCTTTCATCACCGGTTCGGTATCCACCACTTCAAACGTGGCGCGCTGGGGAATCTCAATGGAGATCGGGCGGCCCTCGAAGGACTGCATCTGCACGTCCATGTTTTCGGTCAGGTAGGGGGCATAGTCGCCCACCACATCCGCCGGCACCGGCACCTGGTCGAAGGTCTCGGGCTGCATGAAGACGTAATTGTCGCCGTCATGATACAGGTACTGGTAATTGCTCTGTTCGATGAAGGCCTTTTCGATGCTGTCGGTGGTGCACAGCCGCTCCACAGTCTTCACCCCGTCGCTGATGCGGCGCATTTCCAGATGGGTGACGGGTGTGCCCTTGCCGGGATGGATATTTTCGGCGGTGATCACAAGATAGAGCTTGCCATCTTTCTCGATGACATTGCCTTTGCGCACAGAGCTGGCGATAACCGAAACCACGGGAAACCTCACAAATCGGACGGATTTGCGGGGGTCTTAGCAGGGAGGCCTGAAGACCGCAAATGCCTTGGTGGGATGCCCAAAATCATGCCGACCGCAGGCCCCTGCTGCTCAAGCGCGGGCGCTTGAAAAGCGCTATCCGGGCTCATTTCGAGGCTCAGGGCTTCACCGAGGTGGAATGCGGGGCGCTGGTAACCTCGCCCGGCAACGAGACCCATCTGCATGCCTTTGAAACCTTGCTGACCGGACCTGACGGGGACCGGCGGCTTTATCTGCACACCTCGCCGGAATTTGCCGCCAAGAAATTGCTGGCGGCGGGCGAGACACGGATTTTCGATTTCGCCCGGGTCTTCCGCAACCGGGGGCGCGGCCGCCTGCATGCGCCGGAATTTACCATGCTGGAATGGTACCGCGCGGTTGAGGACTATGACGTGGTCATCGCCGACAGCCTAGCGCTGCTAAAACTGGCGGCGGATGTGATGGAGACGGACCTGTTGCGCCATCGCGGTGCCGCGTGCGATCCGCGCGGCCCCGCCGACCGGCTGACGGTGGCCGAGGCTTTCACCCATTTCGCCGGTATCGATCTTCTGGCCACCCTGTCGCCTGAGGGCGAAGGCGATGCTCCTGCGCTGCGCTCGCGGGCGCGCCGCGGCGGCATCGATGTCGCCGACGATGACGACTGGTCTGACATGTTCAGCAAAATCCTGACTCTGCGGGTGGAACCGCGGCTGGGCTTGGAGCGGCCCTGCATTCTTTATGAATATCCCGCCTGCGAAGCGGCCCTGGCGCGGGTGAGCCCGCAGGATGGGCGCGTGGCGGAGCGCTTTGAACTCTATGTCTGCGGTGTGGAGTTGGCCAACGGCTTCGGCGAGCTGACTGATGCGGTGCAGCAAAGATCCCGATTCGAGGCCGCGATGACCAAAAAAGAAAAACTCTATGGCCAGCGCTACCCGCTGGATGAGGAATTTCTTGCGGCGCTTGCACATATGCCGCCCGCCAGCGGCGTGGCGCTGGGATTTGACCGGCTGGTGATGCTGGCGACCGGTGCGCCCAACGTGGATAGCGTGCTCTGGACGCCACTATCCTGAGGCCTCATGGCCGTTGTGCACGAATAAGGGTGGTGAAATACGTGGCGGCGGGTAGGTTTTGGCCGCCATGACCGACATCACCGCCCGCAAGATCGCGCATGACACCAGCTTCACCGTGTTGGGGGCGATCGGCTTCTGCCATCTGCTCAATGACATGATGCAGTCCTTGCTGCCGGCCATCTATCCCAATCTCAAGATGCAGTTCCATTTGAGTTTTGCCCAGATCGGGCTGGTGACATTGGCGTTTCAATGCACCGCGTCGTTGTTCCAGCCGGTGGTGGGGTATTTCGCGGACCTGAAGCCCATGCCCTATTCGCTGGCCATGGGTATGGTCTCGACCCTGCTGGGGCTTTTGGTGCTGGCGGTGGCGCCCAGCTATCCGGTTATCCTGGTCGCGGCCATGATGGTCGGCCTGGGGTCGGCGGTGTTTCATCCCGAATCCAGCCGGGTGGCGCGCATGGCCTCAGGCGGGCGCTACGGCCTTGCGCAATCGGTGTTCCAGGTCGGCGGCAATGTGGGCCAGGCGCTCAGCCCGTTGACCGCGGCGGTGCTGGTGGCGACCTACGGCCAGCGTTCCATCATCTGGTATGCCGGATTGGCGCTGTTGGCCATCGTCCTGCTGTTCAATATCGGCACCTGGTACAAGCATCACGGCCTTGCGCGCATCAAGCACCACCAGGCCTCGCGCGACAGCGGCTTGCCGAAAAACAAGATCATGCTGGCGCTGGCGGTCCTGCTGTCTCTGATGTTTTCCAAATTCATCTATCTGGCCAGCATCGGCAGCTACTACACTTTCTATCTGATCCACACATTCGGCGTTTCAGTGCAGAGCGCCCAGGTGCATCTGTCCTATTTCCTGGGCGCGGTGGCGGTCGGCACGCTGCTGGGCGGGCCGCTGGGTGACAAGATCGGCCGCAAATATGTGATCTGGTTTTCCATTCTGGGAATGTTGCCTTTCACCCTGATTTTGCCCTACGCCGATCTGTTCTGGACCGGCATCCTGACGGTGATCATCGGCCTGGTGATGGCATCGGCCTTTCCCGCCATCGTGGTCTATGCCCAGGAATTGCTGCCCGGCCGGGTGGGCATGATTTCGGGCATGTTCTTCGGCCTGTCCTTTGGCCTTGGCGGTATCGGCGCCGCCGTGCTGGGCGCGTTGGCGGATGCCACCTCCATCGCCTATGTCTACCAGGTTTGCGCCTTCCTGCCGGCCATCGGATTGCTTGCGATGTTCCTGCCCAGCTTCAAGGTACATAAAAGATGAGCCTAGAAGACGTGGCGCGGCGTTTTGCAGTGGCGGTGTCGCCCACATTGCTGGAATTGGTGGACCCTGCCGATCCCAACGATCCCATCGCGCGCCAATTTCTGCCATCCCCGCAAGAGCTGACCATATTGCCGGAAGAATTGCCCGATCCCATCGGCGACGCCGCGCATTCGCCGCTCAAGGGTATCGTGCATCGCCATCCCGACCGGGTGTTGTTCAAGGTGGTCGCGGTCTGCCCGGTCTATTGCCGCTTCTGCTTTCGCCGCGAGATGATCGGGCCCGGTAAGGATAGTGCCTTGTCGGGTGACGATTTTGAGGCGGCCTTGGCCTATATCGCCGCGCATTGTGAAATCCGCGAAGTCATCCTGACCGGCGGCGATCCCTTTATTCTTAGCGCGCGGCGTGTGGCTGACGTCACCGGCCGCCTGGCGCAAATCGCCCATGTGAAGCTGATCCGCTGGCATACAAGGGTGCCGGTGACCGATCCCGGGCGGGTGAACGACGATCTGGTGGCGGCGTTGCACGCCCCCGGTGCCACGACCTTTGTTGCCGTCCATGCCAATCATGCGCGGGAATTTTCGCACGCTGCCAAGGCGGCGATTGCACGGCTGGTGGATGGCGGTATCCCGCTGGTGAGCCAGTCGGTGCTGCTCAAGGGCGTGAACGACAATGTCGAAGCCTTGAGCGATCTGATGCACGCCTTCCTCGACAACCGGATCAAGCCTTACTATCTGCATCATCCCGATCTGGCACCGGGGACGTCGCATTTCCGCTTGGGGATAGAAGAAGGACTGGCACTGATGCACGCGCTGCGCGCGAAACTGTCGGGCCTGGCGATGCCGGCTTACATGCTCGATATCCCGGGTGGCTTCGGCAAGGTGCCGCTGGAGTCCGATCATATCGAGAAGACGCAAAACGGCTACCGGGTCCGCGATATGCACGGCCAGTGGCATGACTATCCAACATTGTGAATGTGGCCACGGCCCTTCGCTTACGCTCGGGCGTTCGTCACTCGAAATGGCCGTCGCGTGACGCTGCCGCTAACGACGGCCATTTCGTTTGCCTTCGGCAAACTGTTCCTCACTACATCGCCGGTTGAACCGGTTTGCCGCGCAATCTTTTGAAAAAAGCGCTGACCTTGTGGCGGAACTGTTCGCGCCGCACCACGCCCATGTCCGTAACCCAGTTCAATTGAATGACACGGCGTGGCCCCTCAAAAGCATGAAAGCCGTGCCAGGCATTGGGCTCATTCTTGAAGATCAGCATGGTGGCTTCATCGGGCGGCACTTCCGCGATGACGTCTTCCAGATTGCCGGGACCGCGCAAAAGCCGCAGGCGGCCCGTCTTGGCCTCCCATGCGTTGTTCATATAGATCAGAACGGTGATCAGCTTGGTGCGCGAGTCGGTGTGAATCTGGCCGTCGCGTGCCGCGGAGACGCCGCGCGCCGTCACCATGGTGGGCCGCCCGGTCAAATCCACGCCCAGTTTTTTTTCCACGGCGCAGCGAAACTCCGGCCCCTGAAGGGCGTCGATCAGGCCCGCGAAGGCGGGGCCGTATTTCAGAGTGGGAAGCGGAAAACTGCCGGGAAGATCGACCAAAGGATAGTCGGCATTGATCGCCGTCATCGTCTCGGGCTTGATGAAATTGGGCACCATGGCGTAGGCGAAAGGTTCGCGCGCCAAGGGCGCGGCGTCGAAGGCGGCGAGGTCGATGGGCAAGACGCTCATGGCATCGCCAATACTACCACCGGCCATAAAAGAAAAGGGACGGGAGCGTGCTGGCTGCTCCCGTCCCTTGCTCTGGAACTCTTATTTTGCCCCTAAGAATTCCAGAGCAATCTTGTCTGCTTCAGTGTGTGCTGTAGTGGATGATCTGCGCGGTATTGCCGACCGCGCTGGAAGAGAAGCCCACGCTGCCGCCGACATTGGAGACGTTGGCGTTGATGTTGGAGACCGAACCGGACGTGTTGATCTGGCGCGTCATGATGGGCATGTTCGGGGCGTTGGAGTCGGCCTCGAAGCTGTTGCCCACCGCCGAACCCTGGATCACTGCATTGCCCGCCACGTTGGAGATGTTGGTGTTGATCTGCGAATAGGGATCAATGGCATGGCATTCCTGGTTGGACTGCACGGACGTCAATACCGGATCGGTTGATATGCTGGCACCGTTGCAGATCACCTGATTCTGGATGCCGACGCTGCCCCAGACCTTGTTGGCGTCCAGCGAGATATTGGAGCCGATAGTGGCGTCCATGTTTACGACCTGGTTGTTGTTGACCCTGGTGTTGTTCATGGTGGTGATGTCGATCAGGTTGCCGGCGGCGGCCCCTTGCGCGACCGCGTCGCCGCCCACCGTGTCGACGCTGACATTCAGGTTGGACCAGCTGTTCTGCTGGTTGAGCTGGCTGTTGTTGATCTGGCTGCCGATACCGCCTTGCGAGGGACCGTTATTCCAAGTGCCATACTGCGGATCGCCAGCGCCGGCGGCCAGCGACGGGGTCGCCAACAAGAACAGCAGGAAAGCGGCAAGAATATATTCAAAATACTTCATGGTGGGGCTCCTGTAATTTGGGTTCGGGCGTCAGAGACCGCCGCGCAGATTGATCAATCCCGGATCGTTGTCGTAATAGCCGCGATAAGGGCTGCCGCGGCCGGCATCGCCATAGCTGAGCTGATTGGGAGGAAGGGCGTAGTAAGGCGGCGGCGCATAGGGCCCAGGCGCATAGGGCTGCGGACCGGCGGAAGCGGCTTGCGGATAATACTCGCCGGCACCGCGCAGCGGATCGTCGTTGGTGCCCAGCGGAATGGCGCAGGATGCGCCCGGCGCACGATAGATGCGGGTGATCATCTCCAGGGTCGCGCGTTCGATCACCGAACGCACTGCAAGCTGGATCGGCTCAAGCGCGCTCTCGCCGACGCTGACATCGAAGAAGTTGGTGCCCAAAAAGTCGAACACGCCGGCGGAAACCTGGCGGCCGATAATCTGCTTCTGATAGGAGATCACGTCGGCAACTTCCAGCGTGTTGGTGTTGACCAGGCGCATGTCCAGGCCGACATTCATCACATAAAGGCTGCCGCCCGCGGTGCCGGTGGTGGCATTGGTGCGGGTGCCGCCGCCCGTGCCGTTGGCATTTTCGCTGCGGATGTTGAAGTTCAGTTCGGTGATGCCGCCGACGATGTAATAATCCGAACCCGGAATCGATCCGGCCAGGATCTTACGGAAGTCGCCGGCCTGCGGATAGGGATGCTGATCGTCGCCGATCAGCTTGTTGTTGGCATACTTCAATTCCATTTCGGCGACCGAAGTGTCGAAGCGCTCCACCATATGCACGCCCGCCTTGTTCAGGGCGCTCATCGCCATCAGGGCTGCGCCGGCGGTGACCTTGCGGCCCGAACCGTCGGCTTCGGCCTTGCCGGTATAGTCGGCGATCTGGCCGACCGCGATGCGTACCGGATGCTGGCGCACAAAGCCGCCCATGCAACGCAGCGCGGCGGAATAGGGGGTTTCATTGGAAATAACCGGCGCGCCGCCGATCGGGGCGGTGTAACGGCCCACCGAGTCCGGCCACGGGCTGATGCAGCCTTCCAGCATCACCGCGGCCAGCACAAAGACCAGCGGTTTGAGGAGATGCTTGCGAGCACGGCGGGTCATGGGAGGGGCGTCCCTTCTTCCTTACGAAATCTCAGTGCGTGTTCAGATCGGCCGTGGCCGTCTGATTGCCGTTGTTGGTCTGTGTCGAGTCGATAATCGTTGTGTTGTGGCTTCCCAGTACGACCACCGAGAGCTGATTGCCGATCGCGTTGGCCTGTCCGTAGGTTGACCCCGCGCCGTTTGTTCCAACGCCGCCGCTGGCATATTGGGCGCCGCTGCCCTGCTGGAAGATCGATGGCGCCACCTGGCCGTTCACCAATGTCAGGTTGCCGTTGGCGTCCCGCATGGAATAGGCGGATGGCTGATTTTGGAAGGTTGTGCCGTAGCCGTTGTACAAGGACGCATTGGTCCAATCCCCCGCCAGCGCGTTGCTGGCCGAAAGCAGGCTGGCCAGGGACAGAAACGTCAGGGCCGTCTTCGAACGGGACATGAACTTGGACATTGCAGGGCATTTTCCATTCTGTTGCCCAGATCAGAGCAACGAACATGCCAGTGCTTAACGTCCATTAGGATTGGGGTGTGCCGTTCTGGCACGCTGGGCGCGGAAATGGCGCGAAACGGCTGGGCTTTTTTTGCCGCGCGGTGGCACGGCATCGCCGGCGGCGGCGGGGGGCGCATCGTGATCCCCCAATGATCCGTCATTTCTGCGCCATTACAGTGTTCGCAAAGCCGGGAATGTGTTTCGTCTTGGCACATCACGTCTTGGCGCAATCCCCGAACCACCCTAGATAAGCGCATGGCTTTTCTGCAGTCGGTACCTCCGCGTCAGCCCTTCTTTCGCGCGCCATCCGTGGTGATGTGGCTGATCGGTGCCCTGGCTGTGCTGCATCTGGTGCGGGTGACCAGGCCGGACGCCCAGTCGGACGGCATCGTCGATGCTTTCGCGCTTTATCCCCTGCACTACAGCCGGGCCTTCCTGGAGATGGCGGGTCCGATCTGGGGGCGCGTCCTTCCCTTTCTTTCTTATATGGGCCTGCACGGCAGCTGGACCCATCTGGTGATTAACTGCCTTTGGCTTCTGGCCTTCGGTCCCATCGTCGCGCGCCGTTTCGGCAGCGCTCTGTTTCTTGTCTTCTTCACGGTTTGCGGGGTGACGGCCGCGCTCGTCTATCTGGCCTGCAACTGGGCCAGCCCATACCCGGTGATCGGGGCATCGGGCGCTATCTCCGGCCTGATGGCGGCGGGCTTACGCATGCTGCCGGGCCAAGTGCCTTGGGCACACCCGGGCGAGGCCCCCTTGGCCCCCCTGTTTTCCCGGCAGATCCTGGTGTTCACGGTGCTTTGGGCGGCCATCAACCTGCTGACCGGCATTACCGGCCTGGGTATGGGTGGGGAAAGCGGGCTGGTTGCCTGGCAGGCCCATCTGGGCGGCTACGCCGCCGGTTTGCTGCTGTGCGGGCCGTTCGACAGTTTGCGCCCGCGTATTGTCGGCGCGCCGCTGGATAATTAGCTTGAGGCGTGCTGCGCTTGGGCGTAGATTACTTACGACTGTAGTAGGGTGGACCGATGCGGCTTCCAAAGTTGAGTAAGTTGGAAATGCAGATCATGGAGGTGCTGTGGAGCGCCGGGCCTTCGGCCATCCGCGACATTCAGGAAAGCTTCGGCCTCAAGAACCGTCCCGCCTACACCACGGTTCAGACCATGGTCTACCGGCTGGAGGTCAAGAAGGCGCTGCGCCGCGCCCGCAAGGTCGGCAACGCCCATATCTTCGAGGCGGTGATTTCCCGCGATGCCGCCAAGGCCCGGCTGGTGGATGAATTCCTGTCCATGTTCGGCGGGCGGATGCAGCCGGTGATGGCGCATTTGATCGAAGCCGGCAACCTTTCGCCCAAGGATGTGACCGACGCCGAGAAACTGCTGCGCGAGCTGGCCGCCAAGAAGAAGAGGGACGCGTGATCGCGAGCCTGCTGGATCATATTTGGCAGTCCAGCCTGTTTGCGGGCGGCATTGCCCTGCTGGTCCTGTTCTTTCGCCGCAATCACGCCGCCTTGCGTTTTTGGCTATGGTTCGCAGCCTCGGTGAAATTCCTGGTGCCGTTCGCGGCCCTGGCGGTGCTGGGGGAATATCTTTCCCACCGGATTCCCGCAGCCGTGCCGCCCTCCATCCTGGCAATCCAGCCGGCGGCGGAAAAACTGTCGGCGCCGGCCCAGATGCTGGTGGCCTCCCATACCCACAGCGTTGATCTGGCCCAAGGCATCGGTCTGGCGCCGCTGCTGATCGGCGGCTGGCTGGCCGGCTTTGCCGCAATACTTTGCCTGCACCTGCTGCGCTGGATGCGCCTGCGCAGGTTGACCGACACGGCGCAGGATCTGCCTCAGGATTTATCTGTGCCGGCGCCGGTTCGTATAAAGGCGTCATCCTCGCTGATGGAACCGGGACTGGTGGGGATATTCAGGCCCGTGGTGATGCTGCCCGACGGCTTGATGACGTTTCTGTCCGGCCCTGAGCGCGATTCCATATTGGCGCATGAATTCAGTCATCTCAGGCGCCGCGACAATGTCACTGCGGCCATTCATATGGTGGTCGAGGCTCTGTTCTGGTTCTACCCGCCGGTCTGGCTGATCGGGGCGCGGCTGATCGCCGAACGCGAGCGCGCCTGCGACGAAAGCGTGCTGGCCTCTGGCCACGATCCGGAGGTCTATGCCGGCGGCATTCTCAAAGTCTGCAAATTCTGCATCCGCTCGCCCCTGGCTTGCGCTGCGGGCGTCTCGGGTTCCGATCTGGGAAACCGTGTGCGGCAGATCATGAGCGGCGAGGCTGTGCTGGGCCTCGGCCATGCCCAGCGCCTGCTGCTGGCGGGTACTGCCACATTGGCTTTAATGCTGCCGGTGATGGCCGGGTTCGTGAACACGCCCTTGATCGTGCAGGTCAAGCGCAACGTCATCGCCGTGCAGGCGCGCGCCCAGCACGCCGTGGCAACCATGGTGCAGGAAATCGCACTTCCAAAAATCGACGCTGTGCCCGCCACTCCCCTGACGGTGCCGAAGCTGCCGCGGCTGAAAGCGATCGATGTCGCGGCTTCACCCGAGCCATTCGCCTTTCAGACCGTGCCGGCGCCGCAAGGCGCTGCCGCGACGTCAGAGGCGCCGCAGCCGCCCGCCGCCGACGCTCAGCCCGATGTGGCCGCCGCGCCGCCTGCCGCCAAAGAAGCCGCCACGGCACTCAATCCCGTGGGGACGGGCGATCCCGATACCGTCACGTGCCGGGCGCCGCAGCCGCTGCCCAGTTCGCGGCTGCCGGGACCGCAGGTCTGCAAAACGAACCGTCAATGGGCGGAATTGCACGCACGGCACCAGGATATTGGTCCGGACGGCAGCACCGTCGTCCAGCTGGACGGCGCCAAGCGGGATGCGGTGGTCTGCAACAACATCCGCACCTTGGATTGGGCGACCTCCAACACAGGCAAGCGGCCGGCGAATTTCTGCTTCTGAGAGTCCCAACGTCTGGGGCGAATGAACCAGTGGGAAGGATATGCGACGAGTGCGGTCCGCCCGGCGGTTACAGGCGAGCCTGCTTGTCCTGGCGATCGTCTGCTCAGCCGGCGCAATGGCGCAGCCCGCGCGCACCCCGGTGGAAAACGTCACCGTAACAGGAACGCGGTCGCGGGAAGTCCTCGACAAGTTTGTTGCATCCTTTGCCGCGCCCACGCGGATGACGGGAAAGCTCGCGCGCTGGGAGGATGGCATATGCCCCATCACAGTGGGGCTTCGGCCTGCGGCCACCCGCTTTGTCACCCAGCGGGTGCGCGAGATCGCCACCAAGGCTGGCGCGCCGGTGAGCGACAAAGGCTCCTGCATGCCCAATATCGCAATTGTCTTCACCACCACACCCCAGGCACTGTTGGATACCGCCCGCAAAAAGCACGCATCATTTCTTGGCTATTATGATAACAGCGATCAACTCAAAAAGCTGGCGACCGTTACCCATCCTATCCAGGCTTGGTACGCCACCGAGACGAAGGATTTGGACGGCGCAATTGAGCCAGACAACGCCACAAGAAACGGGATCGGGTTAGCAATTCCCTGTGCCGAATGTCCCGGAGGGGAAATGTATCTGCCGAACGCGACCGCAGTCCGCGTCACGGGCTCGCACTTGGGAGACGGCCTTCGAAGTGCGTTCTATAACGTCATCATCGTCGCCGACCCGGCCAAGCTGGTGGACTATGAAATCGGCGCGCTCTCCGATTACATCGCGATGCTGGCGCTGACCCAGTTGAACTCTCTGGATACCTGCCAGCAATTGCCCAGTATCGTGAATATGCTGGCGGCGGGCTGCGAGCGCAAAGCGGATGCACTAGCCGACAACGATCTCGGCTATCTGCGTGGCCTTTACAAAATGGGTCCCGGCAGGACGGCGCGCACCCAGCAGGACGAAATCGCCTATCAGATGAACCAGAGTCTAGAAGACAAATAGAGGCGCCTCGTCCAAGCTCGGCTTAGCTTTTCTTATGAGCGAAGCGAATTAGAAAAGCTTGCCCTATGCGAGCGTCAGCGAGCATGCGGCGCGTTGGCTGGTCGATTGCGCCTCGCTTTAGCTCGGCGCGCTCGCCGCTCAAATCGGTCCGTCGCTAGCGACAGTGTAGTGCGACACCGATTTGACCAGCCCTTCGGGCTGGTCGCGGCTCTACTCCGCCGGCGCGACACTCGGACCCGTATGGCGGCGGTGCGCCTTGCGGCCCTGCATCCTGCTGCTGAAGCGGTCGAGATAGCTGTAGATCACCGGCGTGATGTAGAGCGTCAGAAGCTGGGACAGCAGCAAGCCGCCGGCCACGCACAGGCCCAGCGGACGCCGGGATTCGGCGCCGGCGCCGCTGCCGAAAGCGATGGGCAGGGTGCCCATCAACGCCGCCATGGTGGTCATCATGATGGGGCGGAAGCGGGTGATGGCGGCTTCATAGATCGCCTGTTCCGGCGGTATCGCGACGTCCGAGCGCTGCCGGTTGATCGCAAAGTCGATCATCATGATGGCGTTCTTCTTGACGATGCCGATCAGCATGATCAGGCCGACAAAGGCATAAAGCGTCAGCGACATGTCCACCGGTGTGATGCCGGCCAGGAACAGCATGTGCGCGATCCAGAGGGTGACGAGTCCTCCGACCGCCGCCGACGGCAGGCCCGACAGGATGGTCAGGGGATGAATGAAGCTTTCATAGAGGATGCCCAGGATGATGTAGACCACCACCATGGCCATCAGGAGCAGCAGGCCCATGTTCTTGGTGGATTCCTCGAAGGCCGCCGCGGTGCCCTGGAAATTGCCCTGGATGGATTCCGGTATGCCGATTGCCTCGCTGGCCTGGCGGATGCCGCTGACCGCATCCGACAAGGCCTTGCCGGGCGCCAGGTCGAAGGAAATGGTCACAGCCGGAATCTGGCCGGCATGATTGACCGACAGCGGCACCGTGCTGGCGGTCATGTCGGTAACGGCGGTCAGCGGCACCAGCGTGTTACCCGTGCCGGTGATGTAAAGCCTGTCCAGCGCGCTGGCGTCGCTCTGATAGCGCGGCAGGAGCTCCATGATGACGTCATACTGGTTCGATGACGTATTGATCTGGGAGATGCGCTGGCCGCCAAATGCCGAACCCAGTGCGGTTTCGATCTGCAGCGGCGATACGCCAAAGGCGGCGGCGCGGTCGCGGTTGATCTTGACCTGCACCGACGGCATTGCCGCTTCATTGTCGGAGGTTATATCGACGAAGCCGGACTGCTTGCGAAGCGCGTCCATCAGTTGGTCGGAATAGTTCTGTAATTGGCTCAGATCCAGTCCCTGCAACGTATACTGGTAGGTGGAGCGGGCCATGCGCGCGCCCAGCCGGATGGAGGGCGGATTGGTCAGGAACACATTGACGCCGGCAATGCGCGACACTTTGGGGCGCAGGCGGCGAATGATCTGCTCCGGAGTCGATTTGCGAATATCCCGCGGTTTGAGCTTGATCATCATCAGCCGGGCATTGTTGGTGCCGGCGCTGCCATTGGCGCCTTCCATTTGCCCCATCACGCCTTCGATATCCGGATCGTCGCCCACGATCTTCATGACCTGCATCGTGTAGGCCGCCATCTGGACATAGCTGGTGCCGTTGGCGGCCTGTACGGCGCCTTGCAGGCGGCCGGTGTCGTCGTTGGGCAGGAAGTCCTGCTGCATGACCGCGGTCATCAGTACCGAGGCCGCCAGGCTGCCAAAGAAAACGCCAATGATCGCCCGGGGGTGGGTGATGCTCCAGCGCAGGGTGCGATCATAAAAAGCCTGCACCTTATTGAAGGTGTTTTCGCTGAACCGGTAGAAGACGTTGTGCTTCTGGCCATGCTCGTCCTTGAGAATACGGGCGCACAGCATGGGCGTCAGGGTCAGGGAGATCACGCCGGAGAACAGGATCGCCAGGATGATGGTGACGGCGAATTCGTGGAGCAGCCGGCCCACAATGCCGCCCATGAAGACAATGGGAATGAACACCGCCGCCAGGGAGATGGTCATGGACAGGATGGTGAAGCCGATCTCGCTCGATCCCTTCATCGCCGCGTCGTAGGGCTTTTCCCCCATCTCGATATGGCGGACGATATTCTCCAGCATCACGATGGCGTCATCGACCACAAAGCCGACCGACAGGGTCAGCGCCATCAAGGACAGATTGTCCAGGTTGAAGCCAAAGGCCGACATGCCGGCGAAAGTGCCGATGATGGCGATGGGCAACGCCAGCGAGGGGATGATGGTGGCGGAGACGCGCCGCAGGAAGACGAAGATCACACCCACCACCAGGGCACCGGCGATCAGCAGCGTATGCTGCACCTCGTCGATCGAGGCGCGGATCCCCTGGCTGCGGTCGAACACCACATCCATCTGCACCGAGGGCGGCAGGCTCGCCTTGAATTGCGGCAGAACCTTTTTGATGGTGTTGGTGACCGCCACGACATTGGAGCCGGGCTGGCGGAAGATCGCCAGCGTGATGGCCTCCCGGTTCTTGTACCAGCTCCTGCCGTAGGGATTTTCCATACCGTCGATAACCTGCGCCACGTCCTTGAGCCGGACCGGGCTGCCATTCTGGTAAGTGACGATCTGGTTGTTGAATTCCGCGGCATTGTTGAGCTGGCCGCCGGTATGAATGACAGTGGAGCGGGTCGGCCCGTTCAAGGCGCCGGTGGCGAGATTGACATTGGCGTTGGCGACCGCCGCGACCAGCTTGTCGATGCCGATCTGGCGGGTGGCCAGCGCGGCGGGATCGGCCTGAATGCGCACGGCATATTTTGCCGTGCCGAACACACCGACCTGCGCCACGCCCTCGATGGTGGAAATCTGCCGCGCCAGCAAGGTTTCGGCATACTCGTCCACTTCCGACGGCTTCATGGTCGACGAACTCATCGCCAGGAACATGACGGGGATGTCGGCGGGGTTCTGCTTGCGGAAGGTGGGCGGCTGGGGCAGCGCCTTGGGCAGGTTGCGGGTGGCGGCGGAAATCGCCGACTGAACGTCCTGGGCGGCGGCGTCCACGCTGCGGTCCAGGC
The DNA here is from genome assembly GCA_025361185.1 of Alphaproteobacteria bacterium. Lineage (GTDB taxonomy): Bacteria > Pseudomonadota > Alphaproteobacteria > Micropepsales > Micropepsaceae > Rhizomicrobium. Next base: position 18,656 of record JANYAR010000069.1, read on the forward strand.
TGAACTGCAGCTGAATCTGGGTCTGGCCCTGGGTGCTGGTCGACGTCATCTGGTCGATGCCTTGGATCGCCGAGAACTGGTTCTCCAGTGGTGCGGCAACCGATGACGCCATGGTGTCGGGATCGGCGCCGGGCAGGCTGGCGTTCACCGAGATAGTGGGGAAGTCGATATTGGGAAGATCGGAAACCGGCAGGCTGGCATAGCCATAGCCGCCAAAGATCACCAATGCCGCCATCACCAGGGTGGTCATGACGGGCTTTTCGATAAAGCGCTGAGACAGGTTCATGGTCTATACCTTCAGGCGATCAGCCTTCAGTGTCCTGGGCGCGCTTGATGCGACGTCGGCCGCTGGTCATCTGACCCTTGCTGTCGGTGCCGGCCTGGCGTTTGGCGCCGGTAATGCTGACTTTCGCGCCGGGAATGACGCGCAGCTGGCCATCGACGATCACCTGATCGCCTTTTTTCAGATTGCCCGAGACCGCGTCGTTGACACTATCGTCGAACAGGATTTTCACGGGCACCTGCTGGGCGGTGTCGTCCTTGACGGTGTAGACGAACTGGCCATCAGGCCCGGTATTCACCGCATCGCGCGGCACCAATGTCGCATTGGGGATTTCCGCCAGCGCAACCGTCACATCCACCAGCTGGCCGGGCACCAGCGACATGTCGGCATTGGGGTAGGTGGCACGAAGCTCGATGGTGCCGGTATTGTTGGTCACGGCATTGCCGATGAAATCCACTGGCACCTTAATGTCCTGGGATGCGCCGGCATTATGCAGGCCCAGCGTGATGGTCAGGCCTTTGGTCTGCTGCATCTTCTGGATGCTCGGCAGGTCGGACTGGGGCAGTGCCAGGGAGATCTTCACCGGCTGGATTTCATTGATCGTGACCAGCGGCGTGGCGCTGGTGCTGGCGGTCGAGGCGGCGACCATGTTGCCCGGCTGGATCAGGATGGCGCCGGTCTTGCCGTTAACCGGCGCGCGGATGGTGGTGAATTCCAGGTTCAGCCGCGCCGATTCCACCGTGGCCTTGGCTTCCAGATAGGCGGCCTGGGCGTCGTCAAATTGCTGGCCGGCGATGGCGTTCTGCGCCTCCAGCCGCGCATAGCGGTCGGCCTTGGCCTTGGCCGTGGCCAAGGAGGCCAGCGCATTGTCAACCATCGCCTGATAGGGGCGCGGATCGATCTGGAACAGGATGTCCCCCGTCTTCACCATCTGGCCTTCCTTGAAATAGGCCTTGATCATCTGGCCCTGGATGCGGGCGTTGATCTGCACGGTCGAGTTGGCCATCACGGTACCGATGGTGCGCTCGATCACCGACATGTTGCCCTGTCCGACCGCAGCGACCTTGACCGGTGCCGTGCCGACGCGCCGGGGGGTGGGCGCGCTACCATGGGTGAAATACCAAAATCCCCCCAGAGCGAGCACCAGCGCCGCGCCTCCGATCACAACCGTGCGGCCACGCCCGGAAGGCGCGTCATCCCGGTCGTCTTCCCGCGACGGCGGAGTTTCGAGCGGGGCGATCTGTACATTCATACGACACAATCCTGACATGGCCAGCCGGCCGGCTGGCTCACAGTATACAGTTTCTCTTCCGCAGCACTGCGACGGACGGGGTGGCCGGCTCCGCGATGCTGTGATTATTCCCCACCAGTTCGGCCGAGCCCGGGTGTGGGATTCCCGTTTTTTGTGAAGCTTAGGCCAAAATTCTCTCACAAATGTCCCGGAAATGTGCCCGGGAAAACCGCATAAGTGCCGGAAAAACCTGATAAAAGCGGTTAATGCCGACAATTGCGAGACAGGATGGCCCCCTCCCGTTGTTGCTCCGCAGCAGGCCCTGTGTCTATAAGCCCGCGCGTCCCGCACAACCCCTGTTGATTCTGGTTTTCATGGAAATCCGCAATATCGCCATCATCGCGCACGTCGACCACGGCAAGACCACGCTTGTTGATCAGCTGTTGAAACAGTCGGGGTCGGTGCGCGAGAACCAGCAGATGGCCGAACGCGCCATGGATTCCAACGACCAGGAGCGCGAGCGCGGCATCACCATCCTGGCGAAATGCACCTCGGTGGAATGGAACAATGTGCGCATCAACACGGTCGATACCCCGGGCCATGCCGATTTCGGCGGCGAGGTGGAACGCATCCTCTCCATGGTGGATGGCGTGGTGCTTTTGGTGGACGCGGCCGAAAGCGTAATGCCTCAGACCAAGTTCGTGCTGTCCAAGGCATTGAAGCTGGGGCTTAAGCCCATTGTCGTGATCAACAAGATCGATCGCTCCGACGCTCAGCCCAAGGAAACGCTGGAGTCCATCTTCGACCTGTTCCTGGCGCTGGAAGCCAATGACGACCAGCTCAATTTTCATTACCTCTATGCCTCAGGCCGCAATGGCTGGGCGGTGAAGGAGCTGGAGGACGAGCGCAAGAATCTCGATCCTTTGTTCCAGTTGATTGTCGACGACGTGCCGCGTCCCAAGCCGCAGCAGCTGGCCGGCGATGATTATCCCTTCAAGATGCTGGTCACCACGCTTGAGGCCGACAATTTCCTGGGCCGCATCCTAACGGGGCGCATTGAATCGGGCGCCATCACCATCAATCGCAATATCAAGGCGCTGAACCGCGACGGCGAAATCATCGAGAAGACGCGCGTCACCAAGCTGCTGGCTTTCCGCGGCCTGGCGCGGGTGCCGGTGGAGCGCGCCGAAGCCGGCGACATCGTCGCCATTGCGGGGCTGGAGGAGGCCACCGTCGCCGACACGCTGTGCGACCTGATCGTCAATGATCCGATTCCTAGCCACCCCATCGATCCGCCGACCCTGGCGATGACCATCTCGGTCAATGACAGCCCCTATGCGGGCCGCGAAGGCGACAAAGTGCAGAGCCGCGTCATCCGCGAGCGTCTGATGCGCGAGGCCGAAGGCAATGTCGCGCTCAAGGTGCAGGAAACCGGCGATGGCGACTTCGAAGTGGCGGGCCGCGGCGAATTGCAACTGGGTGTGTTGATCGAATCCATGCGCCGCGAAGGCTTCGAGCTTTCGATCTCGCGTCCGCGCGTGTTGTTCAAGACCGAGAATGGCGAAAAGCTGGAGCCGATCGAGGAAGTCACGGTCGACGTGGACGATGCCTATGCCGGCATCGTCATCGAAAAGATCTCGATGCGCAAAGGCGAAATGACCGACATGCGCCCCACCGGCGCCGGCAAGACCCGTATCGTGTTCCATGCTCCGGCCCGCGGGTTGATCGGCTATCACGGCGAATTCCTCACCGACACCCGCGGCACCGGGGTGATGAACCGCATGTTCCTGGATTATGCCCCGCACAAGGGCAGCGTGGGGGGGCGCACCAACGGCGTGCTGATTTCGACCGAGCAGGGCGAAGCGGTGACCTACGGCCTCTGGTACATCGAGGAGCGCGGCAAATTGTTCATCACCACCGGCGCCAAGGTCTATGAAGGCATGATCATCGGGCAGAACGCCAAGGATAATGACCTGGACGTCAACCCGCTCAAATCCAAGCAGCTGACCAACATCCGCACCACCTCCAAGGACGAGGCGGTGAAGCTGACCCCGATCGTGCCCATGACCCTGGAACAGGCGATGGCCTATATCGAGGACGATGAGCTGGTGGAAGTGACGCCCTTGAACATCCGCCTGCGCAAGCGTGCGCTTCTTCCTCACCTGCGCAAGCGCGCCAAGCAAGCAATGGACGCTTAGGCGCTATTTCGGCGCGGTTTTTCCGATTTGTGGCAGCGAGGCGTCCAGGACGGTCTGGATGCGCCGAGCCATTTCGGGGGTGAAGCTGGCCTGGCCGACCGAGCGCATCCGAAGCTGCCCATTGTTCATTTCCAGCACGGCGATGCGGGTGCGCCCCGAGCGGTCCTCCTTGTCACGTGCGAAAATCATCAGGGGATAGCCTGCCGCCACCACCTTATAGTCGGAGGGAGCCGGAATGACGTCGGACCGGGCGCAGAAGATGTACTTGATCACATAGCCGGGAGACGGCGCGCCGGGATCGAACTTGGCGGCGGTCTGGTCCATCACATGCAGCTTTTCGTCGACGACCAGCTGGGGCGGGGCGCCGTCCTTGACCAGGGATTTGCCGCAGGCAAATTCCTGGCGCTCCTGCGCCGCCGCGGGGCCCGCCGCCAGCAACAGGCAAACCAGAACCGCAATGCCGTGCTTCATGTCGCCCTCCAAGGGATTTTCAGGCTATTCTAAGCCCGGTCGAAGGAAGCTCCAAATGAAACTGCTCGCCGATATGCCCGTCCTGGCTTTCCTGACCATTGCCACCGCCCTTGAGGTGGCGGGCGATGCCATTATCCGCAAGTCCTTGTTTGAACATGCGGGCCTGGCGCGTGTGGCGCTGTTTTTGCTGGGCGCCGTCCTGGTGACGGGCTATGGCACGTTCCTCAATCTGGCGCCGCTGGAATTCGGCAAGGTGGTGGGGCTTTATATCGCCACCCTGTTCGTGATGTGGCAGCTGATCACCTTCTTTGCCTTCCGCACCCTGCCAACCCTTCCCGTGATGGTGGGCGGTGTCCTGATCGTGACGGGTGGATTGGTTGTGTCCTTCTGGAAGACCGCATGACTGTTGACGAAAAACTGATTGCCTTCGCCCACCGCCTGGCCGATGCCAGCGGCGCGGTCATCCGCCCCTATTTCCGCCAGCGCATCGAGGTCGCGCACAAGCCCGGCCGCGCGCCCTTCGATCCGGTCACCGAAGCCGACAAGGGCGGCGAGCGGGCCATCCGCGCCATCATCGAGCGCGAGCGTCCCGACGATGGGATTCTGGGTGAAGAATATGGTGAAAGGCCCGGCCGCAACGGCCTGCGCTGGGTGCTGGATCCGGTGGACGGAACCCGCGCCTTTATCACCGGGCGGCACGAATGGGGTTCGCTGATCGCGCTGGAAGAAAATGAAGTGCCGGTGCTGGGCATGCTCGACCAGCCGGTGCTGGGCGAACGTTTCCTGGGCGTGAATGGCCGCGCGGTGCTGATCGAAGGCGACAAGCGCACGCCGCTGAAAGTGCGCGCATGCGCTGGGATCGGCGAGGCGATCCTTTGCGCTACCGATCCGTCCGCCTATTTCACGCAAGGCCAGCAGGCCGCATTCCAACGGGTACAGGCGGCGGTGCGCATGACCCGTTATTGCGGCGATTGTTATCTGTTCGCGGTGCTGGCGATGGGCTTCATCGATATCGTCATCGAGGCCGGCTTCAATCGCTGGGACATCGCGGCGCTGATTCCACTGGTGGAAGGGGCGGGCGGCATCATCACATCTTGGGATGGCGGGGATTGTCGCGATGGAAAAACCATTCTGGCCTGCGGCGACCGGCGCATCCATGATGCGGCACTGAAGCTGCTGAAAAGCTGATTTTAGCGGCTCTGCCTGTCGCAGGATTGGGGCGCGCGGGCCCAATCCCGCCGCAATTGCCTTTGTTTGCCGCAGGAAGCAACTCATGGGCGTTCACGACGTTCTCTTACCGAAGCCAAAACAATTTCCGTAGGAGGAATTCATGTCTTTGCGCGATTTCAGTGCGATCGATGATCGTCCCTTCTCTCTGCATACCCAGCCGGTTGGAAATGAATCCGGTCTCGGTTATTTCCATACCGTGCAGCCTGAAGATTCGGCGCCCAGCAACACGCCGAAGATTCTGGGTGCATTGGTGGTGGCGCTGATGATCGGCGCCGCGGGCGTCGGCATCTATGCCACCTCGGGTCCGTCTTCGCACCCCAAGCCCATCGTGATGGCCAACAACCAGCCGTCGCTACCGGCTCCGGCTGCTGCGCCGGCGCTGGATCCGTCCGTGCAGGCTACGAAGGCTGCGAAGGCGGCGACGACTGACCCCAACAGCTTGCGCGCTGCGCTGGTCAAGACGCCTGTGTCCGCTGCGGCCGACAACGCGCCTGCGCCGGTAAAGATGAAGACAGCGTCAGCCAAGCCGTTGCGCAGTGCGGTACCAGCGCCTCTGAGCGGGGCATCCGCCCGCATGGCAACCGATCCCAGCCCGACCAGTCTGCAGCCGCAGCAACAGGCTGTGCGTCCGCAGCCGGTCTCGCCTGTGACCTCGCCCTCTGTCGCCGCCACCACCCAGCCGGACGCGGCGGTGCCCGCGGCTCCAGCTTCGGACATACCGGCCACAAGCAATTCTGCTCCAGCTCCCGATCAGCAGAATGCACCTCCGGCTCCGGCCCAGCCTGACGCGGCCGGCCCGGTCAATCAGTAGTGCAGTTGTTATGAAAGATGCCGCGCTCCGGTTCACGCCGGAGCGCGGCTTTTTTTTAAGTCTCAGCGTGAGCGCGCATGAACGCGTCAAAGGCCACCCAGAACTGCGCGCGGATCACATTGCGCTCCATGAGGATCTCATGCTCGGCGTCCGTGATCTCGGCATATTCGCCATGGGGCGTACGCCGCGCGAAGTCCCGGGTTTGCCTGGTTACGCAAATGCGATCCTTGCCCGCGCCCACCGCCAGCAGTGGCGTGGTCACGGCCGCAGCCTGGCCGCGCAGCCAATCCATGGAGCGAAGCGCTGCCGCCAGCCAGCTCCAGGTCGCGCCGGCCAGACGCAAATCGGGATGTTCGCGCAGCAATATCTGGGTACGCTCAAAACGTTGCGGGTCCGATGTCGCAAGCTGGGTGGCGAACGTGACCTTGTGGGGATCGCGCGCTTCCATGCCCCACACCCAGCCGGCGCGTCTGCCGCGCCACATCTGATAGAAGGTCACCGCCCGCACCATAAATTCGCGCTGGCCGCGAAAGGAAATGCCGATCATCGGTGCGCTGAGCACACAGGCCGCGAAGCTTGCAGGCCGCCGCGCCAGAAGGCGCAGCAGATTGTGCGCCCCCATGGAATGGGCCAGCGCGACCGGCTTCTCGCCGGCAGCCAGCATGGGCGTGACGACCCAGTTCATCAGCGTAGCCAGGTCGTCGTCATATTCGCTGAAGTCGCCGACAAAACTCTTGCGGCTGTCATCGGTCATCCGGCTGCTGCCGCCCTGGCCGCGCCAATCCATGGTCGCCACCGCAAATCCGCGCCCGCGCAGCTCGTCTATGACCTCGAAATATTTTTCAATGAATTCGGTTTGTCCGTTGAGCAGGACGCAAACGCCGCGGCCCGGCACATCGGGCGCGGCTGCAAAGCGCGCCGCGCGCAGTTGCGCGCCGACGGCCTTGATGGGCAGGGGGTCGAACAGCGTGGCGGCGGGGATCATTTTTTGGAATCGGGCATTTGCCTAGGCACTTAATCGCGAATTTCAAGCCCCTGAAAGGGCCTTGAACCCCGCCCCAAGGCTCCCAAATAGAGCCTGCCGGCTGCCGATTGGGGCCGGTTTCGAAGCTCCGAGCGGATTGCCTCTTATTGGAAGAGGGACCGGCGGGGACCGCAACAACGCTTTTTTGGAGGTTGTCCCATGCGCATCGACTATGCCCCCTTTTTCCGCTCCACCGTCGGCTTTGATCGCCTGATCGGCCTTTTGGAGTCTGCGTCCGAGCAGGGCTATCCGCCCTACAATATCGAGCGCAGCGATGAGAATAACTACCGCGTCACCCTCGCGGTCGCCGGCTTTGCCGAAAAGGACTTGTCGGTGGACGTCAAGGACCGCGTGCTGACCATTGCCGGCAAGCGTGACGATGAGGCGCAGCCGAACCAAAAGTCCGCCGCGTCCTTCCTGCACCAGGGTATCGCCGGGCGCAGCTTCGAGCGCAGCTTCCAGCTGGCCGAGCATGTCGAGGTCAAGGCGGCACGGCTGGAAAACGGTCTGCTCCATGTGGAGCTTGAGCGCATCGTGCCGGAGGAAAAGAGGCCGCGCCGCATTGCGATCAATGCAGCCAACACGTCGAATGGCGGGCTTACCACCATCGCAGGCAGCAAAGCCGCCGCTTAAAGTCCAACCCGTGAGCCGGATCGGCAAAACCTCCGGCGGAGGGTTTGCCCGGCGAACGCTTTCGCACCTTATCGGTGCTACGTTCGTACGCTGCCGCACCTCACCCTCCCCCTTGTTGCGCACCGCGCAAGGGGGGGAGGCGGGCCTGTGCTTGCTGGGAGATTCAGCAAAGTCAGGGCTTCTCTTTGGAGCCCCCCTTGCTAATGTTGCCGTCGCAACCCCGCATCGGGATGTCATGGCATTCTGGCAGCAAAACCCCCAAGCCAAGCATCAGACGATCGAGGAGCTGCGCGGCCATTATGCCGCGCTGTTCGCCCGTTTCGGCGCCGTTCCCGCCGGCCTGGATGTCACACAAGGCAAGCTCGGCGCCATTCCGGGCGAGTGGGTGGGCCCCAGCGGCAACAGCCGCATCATCTTGTATTTCCATGGCGGCGGTTATGTCGCCGGCTCGCCGGAAAGCCATCGTCCCCTTATCGGCAGGCTGGTGGACGCCAGCGGCGTCGGCGCTTTCAGTGTCGGCTACCGGTTGGCGCCCGAATGTTTCTTCCCCGCCGCAGTGCGCGACGGCATCGATGCCTATCGCGCCTTGTTGGGCAAAGGCGTGAGCGCGTCGTCCGTCATCCTGGCGGGCGATGAGGCGGGCGGCGGTTTGGCCTTCGCGGTGGTGTTGGCCATCCGCAATGCGGGACTGGATATGCCGGGCGGGGTGGTGGCCCTTTCGCCGTGGGCGGATCTCTCCTTGTCGGGCCTGTCGATGTTGAGCAACCGAAAATCCGACACGGTGCTGGATTGGGAAACCCTGTTTCTGTCGGCGCGGCACTATCTGCGCAAGTCCAATCCCTGCGATGCCTATGCTTCGCCCGCCTATGCTTCGTTTACCGGCTTCCCGCCGGTGATGGTGCATGCGGGTTCGGGCGAAATCCTGCGTGACGATGCTTCCAAGTTGGGAGACCGCGCGGCGGCCGCGAATGTGCCGGTGAGTGTGGAGATCTATGACGGCATGGGTCATCTTTTCCAAGTCGAATCCGGCCGCAACGAAGCCAAAGTTTCGCTGTCGCGCCTGGCGCAGTTTATCCGCGCCAAAAGCGCGGTGATGGCGGCTTAGGCCGACAGATGGGGTAAGAAAAGAGGCGAAGTTGCCGAGGCTAAACCGAGGCCGCCAAGGCCTCGGCAAAGTGTCCCGGCAGCTTGGCGCCGGAGAAATCGGCGCCTTGCATTTCACTGTCGCGCATATCGGCATCGATGAGATTGGAAAATGACAGATCGCAACCCGACAGGCGGACACGGCGCAGATCGGCGCCGCGCAGATCGGCATAGCGCGCCTGGGCATTGTCCAGGCGCGCGGGCAGGAGCCGCTCGCCGGAAATCATCAACGGTCCCAGCTTGGCGTCGCGCAGGTCGGCGTGATTCAATTGCGCTCCGGAAAGATTGACACCGCGCAAGTCCGCCCCGCCAAGCCGCGCCGAACGCAGATCGCAGCCTGCCAGATTGGAGCCCTGCAAGGATGTGCCTTCCAGATTGGCGCCATAGAACAGCGCCCCGGGCGCGATCAACGCCGTCAGGGTGAATCGCGACAAATCGGTGAGGTGGCGCAGGTCCCGATTGCTCAGATCGGCAGGCCGGCCCTCCCTTCCGTCGGTTTGCGCCCAGCGCGAATGGGCCGCCAGAAGGTTTTCGATGATGGCGACTTCCTCCAGGTTCGGTTCGGCGGATTGCATCAGCGCCTTGGTCAGGTCCGCGCCGTGCGTGGTGGCGAAGTCCAATTTCGCGCCGACCAGAATGCAGCCGTCAAGGTTGGCACCCGTCAGGTTGCATCCGGACAGGTCGGCATTTTCCAGATTGGCGCCGGTCAGACGCGCCTGGCGCAAATTCGCGCGCATCAGGCGGCAGCCTTTCATGATCGCATCGGTAAAGTCGGCCTGAACGGCAATCACACCGGTCATCTTGGCGCGTTCCAGATTGGCGGAGTTCATCATCGCGGCGGGCAGCTCGGATGGGCCCAGATCGTGCAGCAGAATCTTGAGATTTCCATATTTGTCTTTTTCCGCGATCGTGCCTTCGCGCATATCCGCTTCATAGAGGTCGGCGCCGATCATGTTGGCCCCGCGCATCGAAGCGCCTCTGAGATCGACGCGGCGCATGGAAGCAGCCGACAGGTTGACGCGGCGCAGGTCGGCACCGAAGAAGCTGGCCGTATCCAGCCTGGCGCCTTCGAAGTTTGCCTCCTCCAGGATGGCGCCGGTAAAGTCGGCATCGGCCAGGTCGCGCCCCGACAAGTCCAGGCCGGAGAGATCGCAGAAGGCAAATACCGCCCGTGCCCCGCCCATGCGCCCGGCATAGAGCATCTCATGGCGTGCGGCGCCGGCGTTCACATCCTTCTGGGTGAGCCTGGCGAAGCTGGTGTGCCGGGCCTTGATCATGGGCGCAAGTTTCATTCGTTAAGGCTTTTTCACGGACAATTTTGCGCCCCAGGCCGCTAACGCCCGATTAAGACAGGCAGATTCGGTCCAGAATGGGGTCCCGGGAGCGAAAATTGCTGTTGAACCGGGACGATAGCCGGGTACAAAGGCGCTGCAGGAGCGCCTTGAGCCGGTCCCGTCCGGGTTAAGACTGTTTTTGACAAAGGGTAAACGGTGCAGGGCTGTGCTAGACGCGCGGCCCAGGGGTCCGGGAGCGGGCCTTGCGACAGACAATGCCGAGACTGGCAATGCCGAGACCGGCGGCGCCGCCGTCCGGCGACATTATTAAGAGGCTGAGTTGATCAAGCACCGTTTGATGCTTTCCGCCGCTGCGGCTGCCCTGCTGACGGCGGCAGTGGCCGTTGCGGCCGCACGCGCCGACACTGAGATTTCCAACGCGACGAGCACCGAGCTCACCACCGCGACCGGCGGCAATATCGTGATCGACGCCACCGGCGCCGTGAATATTTCCAAGTCGACCATTCCGGTGGTCACGCTCAACACCAACAATAGCGTGATCAATAACGGCGGCCTTTCCAACGCCAACATCGACGCCGGCTTTGGTGTGTTGATCGACACCTCCTCCGGCAACCTGTTGTCTTCGGGTTTCGCCTCGACCGGCACCATCGATCTGGGCGGCAACGGCATCACCAAGCGCGGCATCGTCATCCAGGGCGGCCATACTTTTTACGGCCCCATCACGCTGACCAGCTTGGCCGCGGTTTCCTTGACCGGCGCCACCGCGGTAACCCAGTCCTCGTCCGTGATCTTGCAAGGCGACGGCTCCGCCGCCTTCCTGCTCCTGCAGGGCACCACGGTCACCAGCAACATCTTGTTGGGCGGCGGTGGAATCATTCAGAGCGCCAGCACAAATTCCACGGCGTCCAACAGCATCATCGTCGACCTGGACGGCACCGTGAACGGCAATTTCGTCCTCCAGTCCGGCCTGTCCGGCATCGGCCCCGGCCTGGTCGGCGTACAGACCCTGGGCGGCATCCATTCCTGTGCCAGCGATACTGCCATTCCGGCAGGCTTTACCTGCCCGACCTCTTCCAGCGGGGCCTTTGTAAATGCCGGCCAGATTTCCCTGATCGGCACCAATATCTTCAATTCGCGGGGCAACAATCCGGAAGCGGGCAGCGCCATCATCATCGGCGGCAGCATTGATGGCGGCTTCGTCAATACCGGCCCCGGCACCTCCAGCAGTCAAGGCCAGGCTCTGCTCTCCTCATCCGGTCTGGTTATCTCGGGCGTCTCGCAGCCGGTCTTGCTGATCGATCCCTCCAAGTCCATCACCTCCAACCTGTCTTCGCCGCGAGGGCCGGTGATTTTGGGGCCCGTAACGGCCGACGTCGATTCCATCGATCCCGGCTATTCCTTTATCAACCGCGGCACCATCGCCGCCCAGCCCACCGATGCCGACTTGAGCACGGCCGCCATCGTCATGCAGGGCGCCTCCCCGGCCTATTTCACCTGCCTGGGCACCACGGTCTCGGCGACCACTTGCGACATGACCCTACACAAAAACGTGCCGGAGAGCGTCACCAGCACCGTCAACGGCGTCACCACGACCACCAACGTGAAGGTCGACAATGGCGGCGGCATTCTGAATACCGGCACCATTTCCGCCCAGGCCTTTACCAACACCCTGACCGCCACGGCCAGCGGCATCACCTCCGCGACAGGCCTGTATATCGGTGCCAACGTCATGGTGCCGCGTCTGGATTTGAAGTCGGAGGCCATCAGCGCCAGCAGCTCAACCGCCGCAACCATCAGTGCCTCGGTACAGGGCATCGGCGCGGGCAGCGCTTTTGGCGTTATCTTCGGCCAGGGCGCCACCGTGCCGCTGGTCAATGTCAGCCAAGGCGCCAGCATCAGCGCCACGGTGTCGACCAACACCATCGCTCCGACCAAGAACATCGCCAGCGCCACCGCGCCCTTCAGCCTTGTCTCTGAAGCCCTTGTGGATCAGAGCGGCACTTTGAAGACCATCAACAATGCCGGCCGCATCCAGGCCAGCAATACGATTCTGATCCCTGCAACCGGCGCAGTGACCAGTTCCATCACCGATGCCATCGACATGACGGTCGTCCCTACCGGCACTTTTGCGGGGGGCATCACCATCAACAATAGCGGCCATATCCTCGGCAATGTTTTCTTGAGCGCTTCCGGCAATGGGAACACCCTCAACGTTGGCAATACCGGCGGCGGCGGCACCACCGCCAACGCCTCCGGTGTCACCAACACCAGCGCCAATTATGCGATCGTGGCCCAGTCCATTGTTGCCAACACGGTGGGACAGGCGCCCATCACGCAGGCCTCGGGGATCAGTTTCGGCGACGGCACCGGTCACATGCTGCATGTTGGCGGCTTCGGCTATGTCAATGCCGTGATCAGTTCCGGCGTCAGCGCGCTGGCGGTGCAGGTCGATCCCAATGGCCAGCTTTTCATCAACAACACCACCACCGCACTGCAGGCCTCCACATTCAATGTCGGCGCCAACGCCACCCTGGGCCTGGCGATTTCACAGAGCAATCTCAACGCCTCCACCCCGGTGGTGCAGGCCGACAGCGCCAATCTGTCGGGCGCCACCTTGGCACTGCAGTTCGGCACCTATGTTTCCTCTGGTTTAACCGCCGCCAGCACCGCCAGCCCCACCCCTCAGACCATTGCCCTGATCGGCGCGAAGAACGGCATCACCGACACCACCATCGCCGCGCAAAATGCGGTGCTGGGCCAGAACACGCCTTTCCTGTTTGAAACCCCCGCCGAAAGCGGCCTGACGCCGCTCGGCGTCAGCAATGTCGGCGGCCAGCAAACCCTGCTGCTCCACCTGCTGCCGCGTTCCACCGGCGCCAAGAACGCCGACCTCTCGCCTGGCCTCAACCTGTCGGGCGAAGCAAGAGCCGAGTTCCCCTTCGCGACCAGGGCGCTCTCCAACGACGAAGAACTGGGCGCCACCATCGCCAGCAGCCTGACCGTCTACAACACAGCCGGCTTGCCCGGCAGCGGCATCAATGTGGCCGCCTCCCAACAACAGGCCCAGCAGGTCTTTTCGCAATTCGCGCCCGATGTTTCCGGCGGCACCCGCGAGATCGCCATTCTGCTCACCGACCAGGCCAGCGGCCCGGTCGCGGCACGCCAGCGGCTGTTGCGCAGCTTCGCCAATCAGCCCGGCGATATGACCTTGTGGGGCGAGGAATTCACCGGTCAGATCAACAACAAGGGCCGTGTTTCCAGTGACGGCACCTTGACCTCCTACAAGGACCATGGCTTCGGCTTTACCCTGGGTCTGGACGGCGGCAGCCCCCGTAGTGGCTGGTATGGCGGCGCCTTTACCTTTTATAGCGGCGATGTCAGTCAGCAGCTGCCACGCGCCACCCGCACCAATACCCAGTGGTACATGCTGACCGGTTACACGGACTGGCGCGGCAAACATGTCTTCCTGGATACGCAGATGAGCGCGTCCTATGGCCATTTCGAGGAAACCCGCGACCTCAATGTGGGCGGGGTCTTCCGTGCCGCCACCAGCAAGCGGCCCGGTGCGATGTTGGCGCTGGGGGCCAATACCGGCGCGATGCTGCATTATTCCGGTATCGAGGTGGATCCCCATATCAGCCTGGACGCGATGACCTTGCGCGAGGAAGGCTATCTGGAAACCAATGGCGGCCCTGGCTTCAATCTCGATGTGGCGCCCTATTTCGCCAGCTCGGTGCGCACCGCGATTGGCGCCGACTTCAAGACCAGAATCACCATCTGGGATTTCGATCTCACGCCTGAAGCGCGTCTGGGCTATCGCGTGGACATGTTGAAGCAGCCCGTGAAGATCAAGGCGGCGTTCGAATCCACCGGTGGCCGCGGCACGGCCGGCAACACCATGACCTTTATTGGCCCCGATCCCGATACCGGCAATGCCATTGTGGGCCTGGGCCTGGGCGCCTCGACCGATACCTGGCAGTTGGGCGTGAATTACGACTGGATCCGCGGCAACAACGGCTCGACTATACAGGTTGGTATCATCACGGTACTCGGCCGTATTTGAGAGCTGCGGCGCGCGTAAGCGCGTGAGCAGGTCCAGTGGGTGAGGAGCGGTTCGCCGAAGGCGAACGAAATGGTCCAGTGGACCATTGCGAGCGACGAACGCCCGAAGGGCCGTGCGGAAAAACCTTCTCTACCAACTTCCTGTGTTGGGCATTGAAGCCCAGGGCTCTTGCGGGTCCAGATGTCTGTCCTGGAGAAGCTCGACGGAGATGCCGTCGGGCGAGCGCACAAAGGCCATGTGGCCGTCGCGCGGCGGCCGGTTGATGGTGACCCCGGCTGCCATCAGCTTCTCGCACACCGCATAAATATCGCTCACGCGGAAGGCGAGATGCCCGAAATTTCGGCCACCGCCATAGCCCTTTTCGTCCCAATTATAGGTCAGCTCGATCACCGGGCTCTCGATCCCGCCCTCCGCGATACGCTTGGCATCCTCGGGCGTGGCCAGGAAAAGCAGCGTAAAACGGCCTTTCTCGTTTTCTATCCGCCGCACTTCCACCAGCCCAAGCGTGCCGCAGTAAAAGCCTAGTGATGCATCCAGGTCGGACACGCGTACCATGGTGTGGAGATATCGCATTGTGTTGTTCCTCAAGCTTTTCCCGAATATCGCCAGCCCAGCATCGCGAACTTTTCGTGTGGGGCAAAGACTGCGTAAAAGCAAAGATGTCGCAAGGGAACTTTTTACAAGGTCGGATTGTTGTTGCGGCAGGCTCATTCCTTGGGCGAAGGGCACAATGGACTTGTGGTGAATCCGATTTCCATCGGCTGCACCGAGGCTTACCTGATAAATTGTTCGATGCTGCATATGCGAAGTGAGCGGCCGCAGCAGGCCGTTGTACCGCCGCAAGGCCAATGCAGGCCATCACTGGGTGAGAATAAAGGTCCGTGCCTTGGTCGGCGATACGTTGGATACCCCTTGCAAAGAGGGTAAGCGATTGCTTTAAAAGCAACCGCAAGGTGCCAGTGATAAGGCACCAGGTCGGGTGAACTTGGTCTCAAACAATTTGTTAGGCCGGGCTCGAGTGCCGGTTTTTTTGTCTTTGAGTGGAGCGCATGGAACGTCCAAATCATTTGAATGTCGGCGACAAAAGCGCCAAGAGCAAAGCGAGCAGCCTCGCCATCGTTATCGGTATTCATGTCGCGGTGATCTTCGGTCTGGTTGCCGCATTGAACCAGGGCGCCTTGATGAAGCAGTTGCAGGAGATCAAGGCGACTGTCGATACCAAGAAGGAACCGCCCAAGGCGCCGCCGCCGCCGCCGCCGGATCTGGTGAAGCCGCCGCCGCCGGTCGCCATCGTACCCGTGTTCCAGGTCGCCTCCGCGCCGCCGCCGCCGGTCACCACCGTGGCCAAGCCGCCGCCGGCGCCGCCGCCGAAGGTCGCGGCACCCGCCAGCGATCCGCTGCGCCCCGTCATGCGTACACATACGCTGCCGCCCTATCCGCCGATTTCGGTACGTTTGAACGAACAGGGCACCACGCTGATGGAGGTGCACATCACCACCGAAGGCAATGTCGATGAATGCAAGGTGCTGCAGACATCCAGCTCGGAGCGTCTCGACCAGGCCGCGTGTGAATATGTCAAAAGCCGCTGGCGTTGGCAGCCGCCCACCAACCAGGGTGCACCTGTTGCCGTTTCGACCCGCGTGTCGGTCAAATGGGACCTCAAAGACGCCAAGTAATCAAACCCGTCTCATCAATTTATCGGTTTACCACGGAGTAGAAAAATGAACTTCAAGACACTGACGATCGCTGCCGCCATCGTCGCCATGACCAGCCTGAGCGCCCTTGCTCCGGTTTATGCCCAGGCTGCCGCTCCGGCTGCGCCTGCTGCTGACCCTGCCGCACCGGCTGCCGCACCGGCCGCTGACGCTGCCGCACCGGCTGCTGCTCCGGCTTCTGACGCCGCTGCCGCTGACAAGCCCGCTGCCGCGGTGCAAGACGCGCCGGCCCAATACAGCCTTGGCCATATCTGGTCGGACGGCTCCTGGATCTCCAGGTCCATTCTGATCGTGCTCGCGATCATGTCGGCCGGCACCTGGTACATCTTCTTCACCAAGTGGATCGAGCAGCAGCGTATTCTGGGCCAGGCGACCCAGGTCGAGAAGAAGTTCTGGACGTCCGCCACGCTGAATGAGGGCGTCGACAAGCTGCCCAAGACCTCCGTGTTCCGCGGTATCGCCGAAGCCGGCCTCAAGGCCTCTACGGGCGGCACCACCCTGGTCGGCCTGAACGACTGGATCGGCATGACCCTGACCCGCCAGCTGGAAGACGCCAATGCCCGCCTGCAGGGCGGCGTCGCCTTCCTGGGTTCGGTCGGTTCGGTTTCGCCCTTCGTCGGTCTGCTCGGTACCGTTATGGGCATTCTGAACGCGCTGATCGGCATCGGTGTCGCCGGCCAGGCTTCGATCGACAAGGTTGCCGGCCCGGTGGGTGAAGCGCTGATCATGACCGCCATGGGTCTGTTCGTCGCGGTTCCCGCTGTGCTGCTGTACAATTATCTGGTCCGCCGCAACAAGGTGATCACCGAGAAGCTGCGCGCCTTTGCCGGCGACCTGCAGGCCTATCTCATCAGCAAGGGCAAGTAGGCCCCCTTTAAGGGTCGCTTACGGAGATAAATCCATGGCAGTCGACGTCCAACATGCCGTCGAAGATGATGAAGCGGAACTGAACGTCACGATCAACACCACCCCTTTGGTGGACGTGATGTTGGTGATGCTCATCATCTTCCTGGTCACCATTCCGGTGATTTTGAAGACGGTGAATCTGCAGTTGCCGACCTACCGCAACATCGTCACCCAGACGAAGCCGGAAAACATCGTGATCGCGGTCACCACGGACGAGACCACCTATTACAACAATGTCCCGGTTGAGCCGACGACGATGCTCAAGAACTTCGTCGCGGCGTTACAGCGGGCCCAGGCGGCCAATAAGCCGTTGCCCGAAGTGCATATTCGCGGTGACAAGAATGTGCGCTTTGAGGCGATCGGTCGTGTCATCCTGGCCTGTCAACGGGCCGGCATCCAGAAAGTGGGGTTCATCACCGAACCTCATGCCCTGGAAGCCACCAGCTATTGAGGTAATCCGCCATGGCAATGAGTACAAGCACGGCTGAAGGCGAAGTCATGGTGGAGATGAACACCACGCCGCTGATCGACGTGATGCTCGTTCTTCTTACGCTTCTCATCATTACGCTGCCGATCCAGACCCATGCGGTGAAGCTGGACATGCCGGCTGCCAATACGCCGCCGCCCAAGGTCATTCCCCAAACGGTGGAACTGGGTGTGGACTTTGACGGCACCATCACCTGGAACGGAACCGCGGTGGACCGCGCCACGATGGACTCTTATTTTGCGGACATTGGCAAAAAACCGAACGATTTGCAGGATGAAATCCACGTCAGTCCCAACCGGCTGGCCAAATATGATGCGGTTGCGAAGGTGCTGGCGGACGCCCAGCGCCTGGGCGCCACCCATATTGGTTTCAGCGGGATTGACCAGTATAATTAGGCCGTGAGGGTAATGGCCGCGGGTTCAAAGCGTGCGGCAACCCCGCACGCTTTCCCTTTTTGTGATGGATGTGAAAGAGGTCTTGGTATGACTGTGCGTAAACTGCGTGCCGCGCTAACGGCGATTCTTCTGGGTACCGCCATAGCCGGTGCGGGCGCCTTTGTTCTAGCCACCACGGCTCAGGCCCAGACCGTAAGCCACCAGGTCGGCACGCTTCTTCAGGAAGCTCAGGCCCTGGCCAATGCCGGCAACTATCGCGGCGCGATGGCCAAGATCAACGAGGCCGAAAGCGCCCCTGGCAAGATCGCGTCCGACACTGCGGTCATCAACGGGATGAAGAACTATGTCGGCGTGAAGTCGGGCGATCCGTCAATCGGTGGGAAAGCCGCGGCCCTCGCCAAATTCTCGAACGATTACAACGCCGGCAAATATCGGGACGCGATTGCCGATGGCGACATGCTCAAGAAGTTCGACGCCATGACTCCCCAAAACCAGCTGATCATCGGCCAGGCCTATTTCAAGTTGAACGATTTTGCGGGCTGCGTGCGTTACGCCAAGACGCTCCCAGGTTCCGATACCGCGCTGGAGCTGCAGGCGCGCTGCGCCTATGAGATCGGCGACGAAATCACCCAGCGCCAGGCACTGGAAGCTCTGGTCGGCCGTACCGGCGATCCGAAATATTGGACCGGGCTGCTCAAACTGGGTGAGCGTGCCCGTGGCTTGTCCGACCATAATACTTTGGACCTCAACCGCCTGCGCTTGCTCACCGGCGCCATGAAGACCAAGGACGATTATATCTCGCTGGGCCAGTTCGCCATGCAATTCACCTTTGGCGCCGAAGCGCAGGCCGCGCTCCAGAAGGGCGTCGACGCCAAGCTCTTGACTGACGACCGTTCGCTGAAACTGTTGGGGAACGCCAAGGCCATGGCCGCCGAGAAAGCGGCCAATCGGCCCAAGGAACTGGCCGCCGCCAATGCGTCGCCTCAGGGCGACCTGCTGCTGTTGGCGGGCGAAGATATGATCGGCGAAGGCAAGGCCAAGGATGCGGTGGGCGTGATCCAGAACGCCCTCAAAAAGCCGATCAAGGACCCCAACAACGGCCAGATCCGTCTGGGTCAGGCTCTGTTGGCCGCCGGCCAGAAGGCCGAAGCCAAGGCCGCTTTCGCCAAGGTGAAAGCGCCTGAAAAAGACGCCATGGTGGCCCATCTCTGGTCGCTGGCGGTCCGCTAGACAGCCGCAAACGGACTAAGGGCACGGGGATATCTCCCCGTGCCCTTTTTGCGATGCGCCGATAATTTTCAGAACCGGCCTTTTATATCGGCCCCTTGAAGACAACCTTCTTGGACAGGGTAAAATTGAATACCAGGCCCAGCAGGACGCCCAGCACCAACGCCACGGTCAAATCATTGAAGGGCGGCGGTGCGAAACGCACCAGCACGGAATAGAGCCCGACATTGACCAGCCCGCCCACCGCGTTGGCGGCCAGGAAGCGCAGCCACTCCTTGGCCGCGCCAATGGGTCCGCGCGCGCGGCTGGCAGCGAAGGTGAAATAGCGGTTTCCTGCCCAAGTGAAGCTGGCGGCGCAGAACCAGGAGATCATGCGTCCGACATAGGGGCCGGTGCCCCAATGCACCATCAGCTGCAGCACGCACCAGTCCACCGGCATGCCCAGCGCGCCGATCACCGCGAATCGCAGAATGGAAAGGCGCGAAAGGGCGCCGAGAATCTTGCTCACGGGGAAGCCCGGCGCTCGCCGCGCGCCGGCAAATCATCGGCGATATCCGGTGCCGGCACGCAAAGACCACCATCCAGATGCTGGGGCCCGGGAATGGCAAGATAGGCCATGCGCTTGGCCTCCCAGCGTCCACGTGTAACCGTGTCCAGGATCAGCCCGCAGGTCAGCGACAGAAAGGAGATCACCATCAGACCGGTGGACAGCACCGCGGTCGGCAGGCGCGGCACCAGACCGGTGCGGAAATATTCCGATACCACCGGCGCGCCGATCAGGAGCGACACGGTGGCGAACAGGGCCGCGACGGTCGCGAAGAACAACAGGGGGCGCTCTTCGCGCATCAGGTAACCAATGGTGCCCAGGATGCGCAAACCATCGCGCCAGGTATTCAGCTTGCTGACCGATCCGATGGGGCGTTCCTTGTAGCGCGTATCCATCTCGGTCATCGGCATCATCAGGCGGACCGCATGGATGGTCAGTTCCGTCTCGATGGCGAAGCCTTCGGCGGTAAAGGGAAACGACTTCACGAAGCGCCGCGAAAACACGCGGTAGCCGCTCAGCATGTCGGACAGGTGCACGTTGAACAACAGCGCCGTCAGGCCGGTGAGCAGACGATTGCCCAGCAAGTGGCCCGGACGGTAGGCGGCCGCATCCGTATGGATGCGCCGCGCGGTCAACAGGTCCGCGCCATCTTCCATCATATGGGCGATCATGCGGGGGCCGGCGCCGGCGTCATAGGTATCGTCGCCGTCCACCAGCACATAGATATCGGCTTCGATATCGGCAAACATGCGCCGCACCACATTGCCCTTGCCCTGGCGCTGCTCGCTGCGCACCACCGCGCCCGCTTCGCGCGCCCGCGCTTTTGTCTGGTCCCTGGAATTGTTGTCGTAGACGTAGACAATTGCGCCGGGCAGGGCGGCCCGGAAATCCGCGACCACCTTGGCGATGGCCGCCTCCTCGTTATAGCAGGGCACCAGCACTGCGATATTCAAGACGTCCTCGCCCTTAGGATTTCTGTGAGAGGGGGCACCATTGATAGGTGCCGATGAGGTTTGTATCGAATTGCTGGCATTCCGGCCAGCGGATGGCCAGGCGGTAATCGGCCAGGGCGTCATGGGCGCGGGTCATGTCGCCGGCCTCGGCGATCAGATACACATCGCCGCCCTGTGCCAGATGTGCCGCCACCCGTTTCTTCATCTCCTGGGTCATGCGGGTTCCGTCGCGTGGCTGCACCATCCAGCCGTCAATCCGCAGAACCGGGATTTGCGGCGGCAAGGTGGCGGCGATGAAGCCCATGGGGGCGTCACCCGTCATCACCACCATTGTCTTACCCGGATGGGGTATGGGGGGCAGGGCGGCCTCGATATAGGGGTCTTCGATAGGGGCGCGTTCCAGGAAGTCGGTGCGGGCGGTGAGCAGGCAGGCGGCGCACAGGGCGCCCAGCAGCAAATAGCGGCTGCGCCGCGGCAGCGGCAGCAATCCAACCGCTCCGATGATCAAAAGCGGCGCCAGCATTTCGTACAAGATGATGTAGCGATAGATGGCGAAAAATTTGAGCCAGGCGAAATAGCTGGCGGCAAAAAAGGCGAACAGGATAGCGGCGGTGCGCTTTTCCAGCAGCGGATCGCGGCTTTCGCGCTTGAACAGCCACACGATCCCTGCCGCGATCACCAGCAGGTAGGCCATCAAAACGCGGATATCCTGGAAACCCAGATCGTCGGCGACATGCCAGTCCAGGGTAAACAGGATGGGGAAGAACAATTGCCGCCAGAAATGCGCGGGCACAAAGCGCAGATCGCGATAGGGCGCGGCCAGCGCCAGTGGCGATTTCCAATAGTCGTTGAAATAGGGAAACAGCGGATTGCCCGTCAGCTGATACATGTGCAGCATCCAGGGTGCGCTGAAGATCGCAAAGCCGATCATTCCTGCGATACCGCCCGCCACCAGGCGCGTAAGCTGGTGTTTCCAGCTTCCGCCCAGCGCCACAAGTGCGGCGGCGAAGCCCACGCAGAAGGGCATTTCCGGCAGCTTCAGGCCCATGGCCGTGCCGGTGACAAGTCCTGCTATGGCCGAAATCGTGGCCGCCTTGCCCAGCGGGCCGCGGGCCAGCGTGTCGCGCTTCAAGACCAGGATGGCGAGCCCGGTGAGCACGAACACGCTCATCACATTGTCGTAATAGGTGGTGCCGAACTCGGTCAGGGTGAGCGCGCCCACCAGCCCCAGCAGCGCCAGCGCGCCCGCCATGATCTTGATGTCGGCCTGATCCGCATCCACCCGTAGCGACGCGCGCGCCGTCACATAGAGCGGCACGATATTGGCGCCCTGGGCCGCGCCCAGCATAGCCAGCGCGACCCAGGCACGGGTATGGGTCGCCAGCCAGTAAAAGGGAATATCCAGATAGGGGTTGTAGTAGCTGGCCTGGTGCGCCACCGCCACGTCCAGCCCCAAGCGGTGATTCAGCAGGGCATAGGGCGCGTACCAATGATAATTGCGGAAGTCCCAGCTCGTGTCCTTGCCCAGCAGGACGACAAAACCCGCCCAGAACAGGATGCCCAAGCCAAGAAAGGCATATTCACGGGCCGTCAGGCGGGTGGGCACGGGCATCACAGGGCGGTGACCAAAGGCATGCCGGGCCGTTCTAGCCCAGGGAAGCGCTTTCGATAAGCCCTGTCCTGAAAGGGGGTTAGCGGTTTTCTGGGAGATGTCCCTCGCCGTCCGGCTCGACCGCGATATTGTGCAGGAACTGAAGGGTGCAGGCACGCCAGGAATGGCTTTCGGCAAAGGCCCTGGGGGTGAGCGCGCGCGGGTGCCGGGCCAGCTCCAGGGCCCCCAGGCAGGCGGTGCGCAAGTCCTCGTCCAACACCGCCACATCGGGGCCTCCAGGCATGTCGGGCCCCACCACGTCGCGGGGGCCCTCCACCGGATAGGCCGCGACGGTAAGGCCACAGGCCAGCGCCTCCAGGGTCACCAGGCCGAAGGTGTCGGTACGGCTGGGAAAGACAAAGACATCGCTGCCGGCATAGGCGCGGATTAAGGCTTCCCCACTCAGGGCCCCCAGGAATTTCGCCTGCCGGTATTTGCGCGAGAGCGCCTCCCTGGCTGGGCCATCGCCCACCACCACCTTGGTGCCGGGTAGGTCCAGGGCCAGGAAACTCTCGAAGTTTTTTTCCACCGCCACCCGGCCGACGGTGAGCCAGATGGGTCCGTCATAGGGCAGGCGGGCATCCGCGATGGGGTGGAATTTCTCGATATCGACGCCGCGTGACCAGATGCGCAAATGCTTGAAGCCATGGGCGGCCAGATCGCGCTTTAACGTGGTCGTGGCCACCATCACTGCGGTTGCGGGGCGATGAAACCAGCGCAGCCAGCGCCAGATCAGCTTTTGGGGAACCATGGGAAAGCGGGCATGGACATATTCGGCAAAACGGGTGTGGAAAGCGGTGGTGAAGGCGATCCCATGCTTGAGGCAAATGCGCCGCGCCGTCAGCCCAAGCGAACCTTCGGTGGCGATATGCACCGCATCGGGCGCGAAGTCGCGTATTTCGCGCATCAAGGCGCGGCGCTGAAACAGGGCCAGGCGGATTTCCGGATAGGTCGGCAGCGGGAAGGTGCGCCGCCCCAAGGGCGTGATGGTGCGCACCGTGTGGCCCAGGCTGCCCAAGTCCTTGGCCAGCGTTTCCAGCGTGCGCACCACGCCGTTGACCTGGGGTGACCAGGCATCGGTAACGATCATGATCTTCAAATGGGCCGCCGTGCCGGGTATCGGCCCCGGCTCCAATCGCTTGGCTCTACGCGGGTACAGGCGCGGCTTTGGCAACGCCGGCAAGGCCAGCCGGAAGGCCCTTCTGGCTTCTTGGGGCGCGGCTTTGTGAAGGATCTGCCCAGTGAAGAATCTCCATATTTCCCTGGGCATCTTCGACAAGGGCGCTGCAGCTTTCAACCCAGTCTCCGTCATTGAGGTAAAGCACATCGCCGATCCTGCGGATTTCGGCGTGGTGGATATGGCCGCAAACCACGCCATCCACGCCGCGCAGATGGGCTTCGCGCGCCAGGATTTCTTCGAAGCAGGAAATATATTCCACGGCGTTCTTGACCTTGTACTTCAGCCAGGCCGACAGCGACCAATATGGCAGCCCGAAACGTCTGCGCACGGCGAACAAAAGATCATTCCAGCGCAGCGCCAGGCCATAGGCCCGGTCGCCCAGATGCGCCAGCCATTTGGCGCAGGTGATCACGCCGTCGAAACGGTCGCCATGCAGCACCCACAGCCTTCGGCCGTCAGCGGTTTCGTGGATGGTTTCCTTGACGATCTCGATTCCGGCAAACTTGCTTCCGAAGAATTGGCGCCCGGCATAGTCGCGGGCGAACTCGTCGTGATTGCCGGGAACAAAGATCACCCTGGTGCCGGCATCCACTTTGCGAATGATCTGCGCCACCACCTGGCTTTGGGCTTCGGTCCAGTACCAGCGGCGCTTCAGCTGCCAGCCATCGACGATGTCGCCCACCAGAAACAGCGTGGCGCAGTCGTTGTGCGCCAGGAAATCCGCCAGCGCTTCGGCCTTGCAGCCGCGTGTGCCCAGATGGGTATCGGAAATGAAAATGGTGCGGTGTCTAAGGAAACGGGCGGTGTCGATAACAAGGGGGGAAGGGGTGGAGCGGGTCGGAGTGAAACTGCCAAGCGCATTTTCAAACCACGCAACATTGGCCATCGGGTGTCTCCAGCCTGTTCTGCGCGGGAGATAACCGGTTCACACGACTCTTTTGTTGCGCGGTTGCGACAGTGTGATGAAATCGCCACGTTAACCGGTGTGGCGGCTTGTTGCAGCGCATATATGCCGAAGGGACCGGCAGTCAGGCTAAAATAGCGGCAATTGTGACAGGTTTTTCCAGGGTTTCTGCGGCGTTTTGTCTGAATCGGGTGCTTTTTGTGCCTTGCACCCAGATTGGAATTTCTCCATATTGTTGCAGCGCGGTATTGCGCTCCCTGATTGCAATGCCGCCGCCCTTCCTGGGCGTTTCCTCCCTGAACTTGGCCGCTCTTCGGAGCGGCCATTTTTTTGGCGGGTCTTTTGCGTCCTGAGGGCGTCGCGCGGTCGCTCGTGGACGTTTAGTCCACGTCGCTCGCGCGCTCCTGCTCAGGCCACAAAATCCCTCGCCAAAAAATGCGTAAAATCGCTCGCGGCGCCTGGCCACGCCCCAAAATCTCTGGCGCAAAATAGAGGTTTATTCGGCGGCTTCGGGGAGGGAGCCGGGGCGGGCGAACTGGGAGAGCGGGATGGTGGTCAGCCCTTGCATCGCCCGCATCAGGCGCATGCGTACCGATTCAAACGATGCCTTCCGGGCGATCTTGTCTTCATTCAGATAGAGCGCGCGGTTGATCTCGATCTGCAGCGCGTGGCACCCCGATGCGACCCGTCCATAAAGGGTTGTGGTATGTCCGCCGGCATAGGGTGTGTTGCGGGCCACCGAAAAGCCTTCGCGGACAAAGGCGGCTTGCGCCCGCGCGGTCAATTGCGGCGCCGCGGACGCGCCATAACGATCACCCAGCACAATGTCGGGCACCGCCAGCGCCGACGGCATGGAGTGGCAGTCGATCAGGACCGCGACGCCGAATTTGGCGCGGGTTTCCTCGATCAAGGCCGACAAGGCGCGGTGATAGGGTTGGTACAACTGGCTCAGCCGCGCCTGGGCTTCGGCGCTGTCGAGCTTGCCGTGATAGATTTCGGCGCCATCGCGTACGATACGGGGGATCACGCCCAGGCCGGCCGCGACGCGCGGGCTGGGCGCATCCACCGGTACATTCAGGGCCCCGTCGAACATGGCGGCATCCAGCTCGGTCATGTTGCGATTGACGTCCAAGAAGGCACGGGGAAAGTGGGCCGCCAGCAAGGGGGCGCCCAGCCCGACCACGCCCGCGAACAACTCGTCCACGAATGCGTCTTCGGAGCGGCGCAGGGTGGTGGCATCCAGCCGGGTGCGTTCCAGCAGGCTGGCGGGATAGCTGCGTCCCGAATGGGGGGATGCGAACAGGAAGGGCACGGTCTGGCGAACCGGGCGGTCCAGGCGAAACGGGCCGGATTGCAGGTCTTGGGCCATGGAAAAGCGCTCGTTACCCGATTTGCAGGGTCGCATTGCCGCGGGGGACTGGCAAGCTGTGGCGTTAACCACCGTTTACAGCTTTGCCCCGTATAAGGTCATATAGGGCGGGCAGGCGGGCAGACATGGCGCATATCCTTCTGGCGGAAGACGACGAATCTCTGCGCAAGTTCCTTGTGGCGGCTTTGGTCAAGGCTGGCCACGCGGTGACCGATTTCGGCGACGGCAGTGAAGCCTGGGAATGCATCCAGGGCTTTCCCTTCGATCTGCTGCTGACCGATATCGTGATGCCGGGGATGGACGGGATCGAACTGGCCAAGCGCGCCGCCGAGGTGAACGCGGCGCTGAAGATCATGTTCATCACCGGTTTCGCGGCGGTCGCGCTGCATCCTTCTTCCGGGGCCCCCAAGCAGGCCAAGGTGTTGTCAAAGCCCTTCCATCTGCGCGAGATCGTGGTGGAAGTGGACCGCATGCTCGCCGCTGCATAGCGCGCCAATTGGAATTCTCACGCGCATAGCGTGCCAATAAAAACAGCTGATACACGCCGCGCCAATTGAAGCTGCGCGCGTATTGCGCGCCCAAACCGACGCGTCAAACCCCGCCGTTCCAGAAGGCGCGTATCCGCGCCGGGTGGTTACCAGACTCCCATTATAGCCATAAACATCAGGCATTAAAAGGTGTAACATTTCACAGGTCGGCATCTGTGCCGGCCTTAAAAAGGAGGAAGTATGGAGCGTCCTTCACACATCATTTTCGACACAAGCACGCACACTGTTTCGCGCCGTCTGCCGCTGTTGAGCCTGGCGCTTTGTTTTCAGGCCTCGGTGTTCTGGCTGTTCACGCACGGATTGATGGGCCATTTCATTCCAACCGTGCCCGACCCCTTCAGACTTATTCCAATCAAGGAATCCCACCCGCCGCCCCTTCCGCCAACAAACCCTCATATTCCGAACAGAATTGATGGGCCGCATGTTCCGCAACCAACCATTCATGAAGATCCGGGACCGGCGCCAAATCCCACTTCTTGGACACCGCCTGCAACGGAAAATCCCCCAGGCGGCGCCGGCGTGGATCGTGCGCCTGTCAGCATCACGTCCACCCACACAGTTCCGCCCTATCCGCCGATCGCGCGGCGCATCGGCGCGGAAGGAAAGGTGACTTTCCGGCTGACCGTGACGGCGGAAGGGCGCGTCGGTCAGGCGGAAGTCGTGACCTCCAGCGGGCGCGATGATCTGGACCAGACGGCCCAGCAATGGATATTCGCGCATTGGACCTACAAGCCTGCCTTGAAAGACGGCATAGCGGTGGTCAGCCATACGCTGGCATCGGTGACTTTCAGCCTGGTGAATGAACGCTGAAACAGACCTTTTCCGGAACCGGCGCAGGCCGGTTCCGGCAGGGTCCAGGCCCCGCTTGCCCCCCGCCAACCCCGACGCTATAGAAGCCGACTTCCGGCAGGTGGGGCGGTTAGCTCAGCGGGAGAGCACTTCCTTGACATAGTTCGGCTCCGAACTTGTAAGGAGGCGACGGACTAGATGAAAAATGGTAGACTTAAATTCGCAAAATAGGCGAAAAACCAATATGGAACGGGCGGTTAGCTCAGCGGGAGAGCACTTCCTTGACATGGAAGGGGCCACAGGTTCGATCCCTGTACCGCCCACCATTTCCCCCTCGGGGGGCTATCGGGGGGCCGTTTCGTAGAAACGCCGCTTTTAGATTATTCCGAGAATTTCAGTTCCTCATCGACGCCATTTCGGCGCGCGACCGTCTGGCCCTGAAGACTAGCCGGAATGTCCGC
>JANYAR010000089.1 GCA_025361185.1 Alphaproteobacteria bacterium
CGGCTGCTTGTCGCCCGCCACATACAGCGGCGCCGCGGCCAGCTTGATGACGGTGGGAAGCTGCTCGCTTTGCGCGAAATAGGTTTCCGCCGAGGCGCCAATGCCGCTGGGCGAAAGCTCGACAATGCCCTGATAGGTCTGACCGCCGACTTTGGGCTCGATGGTGATGGCCAGAGCGCCCTTGCCCGCCAGCTTGTCGAATTCCTTGGCCTCCAGCGCGGCAAAGCGCTCGACATCCAGCCGGGCATAGCCGCGCACCCCGCGAGGACGGTTTTCATCAGCGCCGTAATAGTCGGCGGTTACCAGATCGAGCGGGCCGTCGCCCTTGGTTTGGATGGTCAGCCGTCCATCCAGTTTGAGCGCGGTTCCCAGAAGCGCGCCCAGCGCCAGCATCTCGCCCGTCACCCGGGCGGCGGCTTCCGGCAGAGCATGGGCGCCCAGCGCCCGGGCCGAAGCGGCATCCAGGCGGACGAGACGTCCACGCACGCCGGCCTTGGCGATATCGAACGGCAGGACGAAGTCGCCATAGGAAGGCGGCTGGGGATCCATTTTGTCAGGCATAACTCAGCAATATGGCGATCAGCCGGGCTCTTTCAAGTTCGCCCTCAAATAGCGAAGCGGTAGGGCATCAATTAAGTGAGCGCCCAGACCAGGATCGCCTTCTGGGCGTGCAGGCGATTTTCCGCCTCGTCGAACACCACCGATTGCGGCCCGTCGATCACCTCGTCGGTGACTTCCTCGCCGCGATGGGCGGGCAGGCAATGCATGAAGAGCGCGTCCTTCTTGGCCCGCTTCATCAATCCGCCATTGACCTGGAAAGGCCGCAGCAGATTCTGGCGCTTGGTGGCATTGTCGTCGCCCATCGAGACCCAGGTATCGGTCACCACGCAATCGGCGCCTTCCACCGCGGCGTCGGCCTCGGTGGTGAACGTCACCAACCCGCTGGGCGCCGCCCAGTCGCGGGTTTCCGCATCCACCGTCAGTTCCTTGGGCGAAGCCACGTTCAGCTTGAAGCCGAATTTCACCGCCGCATGCACCCAGCTGGTCAGCACATTGTTGCCATCGCCGGTCCAGGCCACGGTGGCGCCCGCGATGGAGCCCTTATGCTCCTCATAGGTCATCACATCCGCCATCACCTGGCAGGGATGGGACCATTTGGTCAGGCCGCTGATCACGGGAATGGTGGCGTTGGCCGCCAGCTCCTCGACCATTTCGTGATCGAGCAGGCGGATCATCACCGCGTCCACATAACGCGACAGCACCCGCGCGGTATCGGCGATGGTTTCCTCACGCGCCAGCTGCATTTCATTGCCGGTCAGCATCAAGGTGCCGCCGCCCAGCTGCCGCGCCGCCATGTCGAAGGATATCCGCGTGCGCGTGCTCTGCTTGTCGAAAATCATCGCCAGCACCTTGCCGTCGAGCGGCTGGTCCTTGTCGGGCATGCCCTTGGACATTCCGGCGCGCGCCTGCTTGCGCTTGCGCGCGTCCGCGATCATCGCCTTGAGCGTGGCGCCGTCATGATCCGACAGGTCCAGGAAGTGTTTGGGTGCATTTCTAAGGGGAGCATTCATTGAGCGGCCGCCTTCTGCGCTTCCATTTGGGACGCGGTTTTGTTCAGCAGTTCTATGCCGGTGCGGGCCTCGGCCTCGCTTAAGGTCAGCGGCGGCAGCAGGCGCACGACATTGTCGCCCGCCGGCAGCACGATCAGGCCATTGGCCCGCGCCGCCGTGATGAAGTCCGTGCTGGACGGTTTCATCTTCAAGCCAATCATCAGGCCCTGGCCGCGCACGCTTTCGAAGATATCGGGATGCGCCGCCGTCAGCGCGCCAAGCTGCTGATGCATATAGTTGGCTATTTTGTTGACGTGATCCAGGAAACCGGGCTCCAGAATCATGTCGATGGCGGCATTGCCCACCGCCATGGCCAGCGGATTGCCGCCATAGGTGGTGCCGTGCGTGCCCACCGTCATGCCCTTGGCGGCCTCGGCCGTGGCCAGCACCGCGCCGACGGGAAAGCCGCCGCCCAGCGCCTTGGCCACCGTCATGATGTCGGGCGCAAAACCCAGCCAGTCCGTGGCGAAGAATTTTCCGGTGCGGCCCAGGCCGGTTTGAATCTCGTCGAAGATCAAGACCAGGCCCTTGTCGTCGCACAATTTGCGAAGCGCCCGCAGGAACTGCGGCGCGAAGGCGCGCACGCCGCCTTCGCCCTGCAGCGGCTCGATGATGATGGCGGCGGTCTGGGGTCCCACCGCCTTGTTCACCGCATCCAGATCGCCGCCCGCAACCTGATCGAAGCCTGGCATGCGCGGACCGAAACCTTCGAGATATTTCTCGTTGCCCCCGGCATTGATCGCGGCATAGGTGCGGCCGTGGAAGGCGCCCTCGAAGCTGACGATATGGAAACGTTCGGGATGACCGCTGACAAACTGATAGCGCCGCGCCATCTTGATGGCGAGTTCGATCGCCTCGGTGCCCGAGTTGGTGAAAAAGACGGTGTCGGCAAACGTATTGGCCACCAGCTTTTTGGACAGGCTTTCCTGTCCTGGCACCCGATAGAGGTTTGAGGTGTGCCACAGCTTGCTCGCCTGATCCGTCAGCGCGGCCACCAGCCTTGGATTGGCATGGCCGAAGGCATTGACCGCGATGCCCGCCCCGAAATCGAGGTATCGCTTGCCATCCTCGGCGAAAAGGTAGGAACCCTCGCCGCGGACAAAGGCGACATCCGTCCGGTTATAGGTGGGAAGCAATGCCGGGAACACGGAAGCGACTCCTCATTTTGATGGGCGGTCCGGCTCTCGCCTAACGCCTTTGTTTATGGGCGACCCGGCTCTCGCCTAACGCCCTTGGGATTGAAATAAAAATACAAATCGAGGCTGGAATGACCCGTTTATCTGCTTTCCGTGACGTTCCGACAACCCCGCGGATCGGCATCGCAGGTCCGCCTCTGCCGGATGGGAGCAGACCGGGCTGGGCTGGCAACCCTGGCTGGGCGCGCTGGAATCCGCGTTTATCCCTTTACAGCAAGTACCGGCCATGCTATCCCTTATAGCAAGTAGAAGTTGCAAAGGGGCAGGCCATGGCCGAATACACTTTCAAAGAGTTCCAAAGAGACTTCCCGGATGACGCGGCCTGCCTGAAGTCCGTCATGGTCAGCCAGTTTGGCGGGACAAGGCTTTACTGCCCTGCCTGCGGGGTTCAGGCCGAGTTCCACGCCATGACCAAGCGCAGGGCCTATGCCTGTCAGGAGTGCGGGCATCACATCTACCCGTGCGCCGGGACCATCTTCCACAAGAGCCGGACGCCCCTGACCAACTGGTTCTTTGCCATGTACCTGATGACCTCAACCCGGCATGGGGTGGCCGCGAAGGAATTGGAGCGCCAAATTGGCTGCACCTAAAACGGCGTGGCGGATGGCCCACGAACTGCGAAAGCTTATGACCAGTGCTGATGGCGGCTCAGGCCCGCTCAAGGGCCACGTCGAAATTGATGAGACTTTCGTTGGCGGCCGCTCTGCGGGTCGTGGGCACAAATACGGCGTGGAAAACAAGACTGTAGTTTTCGGTATGCTGGAACGCGACGGTAGGATTGTCGCGGGGCCCGTCCCTAATCGCCTTAAGAAAACG
>JANYAR010000104.1 GCA_025361185.1 Alphaproteobacteria bacterium
TCC
Source organism: Alphaproteobacteria bacterium (assembly GCA_025361185.1). Classification (GTDB taxonomy): domain Bacteria; phylum Pseudomonadota; class Alphaproteobacteria; order Micropepsales; family Micropepsaceae; genus Rhizomicrobium. The sequence continues at coordinate 4 of JANYAR010000104.1, forward strand.
GCCAAGCCAAGATTCGCTTAGTAGATCATTCATGGCGAGGCTTACGAATACGCTGACAGAATCAGTGGACTGGACGACAACCATATCGCGGCCGCCGTGCCGGGACGAAAGGCTGGTGTGCCTTAGCCCTCCGGCAAACGGCAGTGCACTGCATCCAGACGAATGAGGCGGGATTCGCGTCTCGACCGGAATCATTGTTAACTTTCCCCGAAATGTGAAAATCGCGTGTTTGTGCGCCGGCACGCTGCTCGTCACGCCATTTGCGCTGGACTATGACTTCATGCTGCTCGCCCCCGCGATCATGTTGCTGGCCGCTCATGAAATGGAGAACCGAACCATTCCATTGGGCGCGACATTGCTGTTTATCCTCTCGCTTATGCCGCTCTTTGCGCGAAGCGTCGCCACCGCAACGGGCGTTCCGCTGGCGAGCTGGATACTGATTGCGTGTTTTCTGGCGATCCTCAAGCAGGCAAGGGCGTGATGGGCACCTATTTCGATTATGCCACGCGAGGCAGGAATGACTGGTGGCGATATCTGCTCAGCCCCGTTGTCGCATGTCTGCTGGCCAGCGTGATATTGATCGTTCTTGGGGTGGCGTTGATGCTGATGCACCTGCTGCCGGCTGGTATTTTGATGCAGCTTCAGCAGCCGAAATTCGTAATGCCGTTTTTCCTTGGCGTGGCCGCCAATTTCGCTGCATTGACGGTGAGTTTCGTCCTGGCCGTGATGCTCATTCACCGCAAGCGGCCGCGCGACCTGACGGGACATTGGCGTTGGGACTTATTTGCCTGGGGCCTGGGCGTCTGGACCATGGTGCAGTTTTTCCTGTTTCTTATAGACCTTGTGATTGCACCCAAGGGGTTTGTGCTATCTGCAAACCGCGGGTCGGCATCTCTTGCGGGTGTCGCGCTGATTGCAATCCTAGTCCAGACATTCGGTGAAGAGATCATCTTTCGTGGCTATCTCACCCAGGGGCTGTTGCTCGCGCTGAAAAGGCCTTTGCCTGCCGCAACAGCCAGCGGACTGCTGTTCGGTTCGGTGCATCTTGCCAATGGAATGCCCCAGGCACTGAACGCCACCATTTTTGGAATCGTTTGCGCATTGATCGCGATCCGCACGGGCGGTATTGCGCTGACCTGGGGACTCCACATCGCGAACAATTATTTTGGTGCGGTAATCGTGGTGTCGGGTAGCGACGTGTTCAAGGGCAGCCCTGGAATCGTGATCCAGTCGACGTCGGGACTGATCTGGTGGGACCTGCTTGTCGGGGTCGTTGCGCTTGTAATCGTGCTCTGGCCAATTTTTAGGCGACCGTATTTTTCAGCCACGCCAGCACCTTAGACGTATTCGGACGGCGACATTTACCATTCATTCGAAAATTGAGGTGATCCTGCGCGGGGCATTGAGATTAATCCCTGATTATATATGATGTCACCACGGCGGCGAGATGGGGCGCGGCAATGGTATTCAAGCGAAAAAGTCACAATTATAGCGCGGCTGTCTGGCGGCTGCTGGGTCGCTATGTCCGCGACCGTCGTGGCAATGTCAGCGTCATAGTCGCCCTGATGGTTGTGCCGCTGGTCGGCGTTCTCGGCCTCGCCGGCGAGGTATCGACTTGGTACACCGTCAACAGGTCATTGCAGAACGCCACTGACGCCGCTGCGGTAGCAGCCGCCAAGAACGCTGATACGACCAATGACGGCGGCGGCTTGCCCCGATACAAACGGGAAGCAATTGCGATGGCTTCCCAATATGGCTGGACCACTGGTGGCGTTAATCAAGTCTTGGTCACTCCTATTACTGTGGTTTGCCCGAGCGGCACCGGCACTTGCTACCAGGTGACGATCAGAGAGTCGGTGCCTGTGCTGCTTACCGGAGTTCTGGGATTTACTGGTAATACGACCATGGGCGGCGGGAACGCACAGTTCATATCCGCCACATCGATTGCAACGGCGGCTGGGACTACGGCCCCTTTCTGTATCGTGACGCTCGGTGGGGCGGGTATTACGCAGCCCCTTCTCATCCATGGTGGCCCCAAGACGGACCTGAACGGCTGCAGCACGGTGTCGAATGGCGTTGCCGACTGCCATGGCCAGCCGATTGGCAACATCGGTGACAGCTATGCGATAGGCCCAACGAACGATTGCGCGCCCGCTGGACAAGACAAGACGATCAATTCACCTGTCGCGAATCCCTATGCTGGTCTGAGTGCGCCTCCTAATAACTGCCCGTCGCCCAACTTGGCTGCCAGCTATCCCCAGGAGCCTAAAAAGGGATTTCCAAATGGTTCGGCTAACCTTATCAGTGGCACGTTGTCGGGAACGGTCTATGTCTGCGGTGACGCGCAGCTCAAGGGGAATTTGAATCTGAATGCCGGCACGCTCTTGGTGATCGAGAATGGTCAGCTTGACATCGGAAATTTCACGGTGACAGCCAATCAAGCGACAATCATCTTTTC
>JANYAR010000048.1 GCA_025361185.1 Alphaproteobacteria bacterium
TTGGCTGGGGCGGAAGGGATCGAACCTTCGAATGCTGGAATCAAAATCCAGTGCCTTACCACTTGGCGACGCCCCAACAGGCCGGTGGGAGGCTCCGGCGCGGCCCCGTATAACGCAAGGCGGGGATATGGCAAATGTCCAAAAAAACCGCTTTGGCCAAGGCCTTTGGGGCCGGTTGCGGGGGGCGGGGGGCATCGTTATAAGGGCGCCTCCCGAGGCGAGGGGTATCCCCGCGCACTGGTTCGGAGAGTAGCTCAGCCTGGTAGAGCACTACGTTCGGGACGTAGGGGCCGGAGGTTCGAATCCTCTCTCTCCGACCAATTTTTCAAGCACTTGCGATGCTTTACATAACTCAATCGGTTGCCGGCGCCGGAACGTCGAGAGGCGCGGCAGGGTCGAGCAGGTGTAGTCCGATATCGTCGGGTCCCAAACGGCCCCCAGTGGCTGTGTTTGTCAGCACCACTACGCCGACTCCTGTCTTGGGATTGAAACCGGCAAAGGTGCGAAAGCCTAGGGTGCTGCCGTTGTGCCAGATGATCTCGCCCTCAGGCCTCAAGGTGACGCTCCAACCGAGCGCGGTTTCGACGCGCGGGTTGATTGCTGGGCGGCGCACGGTGCTCCACTGCGCCCGCATAGCTCGGGCGAGTGGGGTCTTACCATAACCAAGCTCCGCTCCCAGGAAGGTCAGCATGTCGTCGGCCGTGGATCTTAGCCCGCCCGCGGGGTCGTAGGCCTGCGCATCGAAAGGCGGAACGGGTTTCAGTGCAGCATTGTGACCAACGGCTAGCGGGGCCCCGGCCGGGGGAGCCACGGTGGTGGCTTTCATCCCAAGCGGAATAGTAATCCGGTCGCGTACCAATTGCCCGTAAGGTTCTCCGGCTTTTCGTGCCAAGAGCTGGCCCAGCACAGACGTACCAAAGTTGGAATAGTCGAAGGCCGTTCCCGGACTATGGCTCAGCTTCGCCTGACCGGCGAAACGAAAGAGGCGAGCGACATCATAGTGGGCGGATGGGTGGTCCGGGTTTTTGCCCCAAAAATCATCGTCGTCCTCTGGCAGGCCGGACGTATGAGTCGATAGATCGACCAGCGTGATCTGCCGGCCGCCGCTTTGAGGAATTACAACGCCCTTGGGTGCGAAGCGGCTGGCAGGATCGTCCAGTTTGAGTTCGCCGCGAACGACGCCTTCCTCCAGCAGCAGGGAGGTGAAGACCTTTGAGATCGAACCGATCTCAAACACGGTCTTGCCGTCGAGTGGCCGATGATCGGAAGCGTCGGAGCGGCCAAAGGCGATGACCCGCCGGCCCCGGCTATCGATGACGCCGACCACCATCCCAACCCCTTGATGTTCGAGCAAGACGCGCCTGCGCAGCATCGCTTTGATCTCGGCGTCGCTGGGCGCGGGAACGCGAATGCGGACAGGCGAGAGAGCAGGCCATACCGGCGCTGCACCCGCAGGCCGCCGCTGGAACACAAGAGGCCGGACCCGCCCCCTTTGAGTCCAGCTTCCCGCCAACGCCTTGCCGTCCCGGGAGGGTTTGCCCCGGAACGTCGCGCTTATCGAAGCCGCGTTCAAAGTTGTGCGTCCGCCAGTTTCCGCGACGGCGGCTTTCACACCACTCCAATGCTGATCAGGGCTCGTGATCGAGGCAGTACCATCTTTCGTCACCACCGAAATCCGCGCCTCACCCAGAATTCCCAGGTCCAAGGTCCCGTCCCACGTTCCGTCGATGCCGGCCGCGTGGCCAGAGGCCGCCGGCAGCAGGGCGAACAAGGGTGAAAGACAAATCCGCAGCACAAGGGCGTGGCCGGACATCGTGCTGGATAGTCTCCCCTCCAATACCGCCAGGATAGCAATCAGAAACGCGGATGCTCAATGACTCAGGGCTGGCGGATACGCGCTCTTCGCTGCCGCTCAGAACCTATGGACCGTTCGCCTGCGGCGAACCGCTCCGCACGGCATTGAAATAAACAAGCCAAAACAACGCAATGTCCCGGCTCCCACGGCCGGTCCTTATCGCTTGAGTGACGCGCGATAGGCTTTAAGCTGGTCCGTGCGTGGCAAACCGCTCACGTGGTCATGAGGGGGCTCGCGTGACAATCGCCGTTCGCCATCGCGTCGTCGCGGTCACCGTCGCACTTGCCGCGGTCACCTATCTCGACCGGGTCTGCATCGCCGTCCTGGCGCCCAAGATCAGCGCCGAGCTGGGATTGTCGCGCATCGAGATGGGTTATGTCTTCAGCGCCTTCGCGGTCGCCTATGCCCTGTTCGGGGTGCCCGCCGCCTGGTGGACCGATCGTGACGGCGCGCGCCGCGTGCTGACCTGGGTGGTGCTGTGGTGGTCGGCCTTTACGATGGCCACCGCCGCCGCGTGGAATTTTGCATCCCTGCTGGTCATCCGCTTCCTGTTCGGCGTCGGTGAGGCGGGCGCCTGGCCGTCGGTGGCGCGGGTCTATTCGCGCTGGATTCCGCTGGCCGAGCGCGGACGGATCCAGGGAATCTTCTTCGCCGGCGCCCATCTGTCGGGCGGGCTGACGCCGCTCGCGGTCGCCGCCATCGCTGGAAGGCTGGAATGGCGCGCGATCTTCGTGTTTTTCGGGTTGATCGGCATGCTTTGGACGGTGGGATGGTATGCCTGGTTCCGCGACGAGCCGCGCGAGCATCCGGCCGTGCCGGCGGACGAGCGCGACCATATCGAGGCGACGCGCGGGCTGCCTGCCGCCCAGGACCATATCCCGGGCAGCTGGACTTCGGTGTTTAAGACGGCGACGGTGGCCCCGCTCTGCGTCCAGGCCTTCGCCAACAGCTATGGCTTTTATTTCTTCATCACCTGGCTGCCGACCTATCTGGCGCAGGCGCGCGGCATGACGGGGGCGCAGCTGGCGATCTTTTCCGGCCTGCCGCTGATGCTGAGTTTTGTCGCGGACCTGACCGGTGGCGAGGGCTCGGACAGGCTTTCCCGCCGGATCTCGCTGCGCGCCGCGCGGCGGGCCTTCGGCGTCGGCGGCTACGCCCTGGCCGCGCTGGCGATTTTCCTGGCCACGCAAGTGGGCAGCGGCTTTGCGGCGGGCTTTTTGATCGCCATCGGCGGCGCGCTATCGATGCTGACCTTGGCGCCTGCCTGGGCCACCGCGGTAGATGTCGGCGGCCGCCATGCCGGCGTGACGGCCGGGGTGATGAACACGGTGGGCCAGTTCGGCGGCATCGTCAGTCCGCTGGTGCTGGCCTATCTGGTCGATGCCACCAACAACTGGAATATCCCGCTGATGGTGCTGGCGGGGATCTATGCCATGGCCGGGGTGGCATGGCTGATGATCGATCCGGCTCAGCGGGTCGAACGCACGGCTCATTAGATGCCGGTTGACGGCGATCTGGCGCCGAAATGACCTGAGGGCTCGCCCCGGCCGCTCGCCCAAGCTCGCGGCGTTCGCCGGGCAAAACGGTCCACAGGACCGTTTTGTAAGGCCCGGCTCACCCTCAGCGCACCGACTGGTAGCCACCCCGTACGCCGCGCGGCGACAAGACAAACTGTCCGACACTGATGTGGCGGCAGCGGAATGCTCCGGCGCTTTGGAGCAGATAATAGTGCCACATCCGGCAGAACCGCTCACCATGCTTGCGGGCCATCTCTTCCCTGTTGGTTTGGAACTTCTCATGCCAGGCCATCAGGGTCTTGTCGTAGAAAACGCCGAAATTGTGCACGTCTTCCACCACGAACAGACCCTCGACGGCGGTGGTGATCTGGCCCACGGACGGCAGATCGCCATTGGGGAAAATATATTTGTCCTGCCAGGCGTCGATCGTGGGATAGCGTTCATTTTCCCAGATCGTGTGCAGAAGAAACAGGCCGTCGTCTTTCATATAGCGGCGCGCGCATTCGAAATAGGTCCGATAATTTTTCGAACCCACATGCTCGAACATGCCCATGGAAACGAGATGGTTGGCCTTTGGCCCGGCATATTTGCGATAGTCCTGCAACACCGGATGTGCCGCCAGGCCCGCATAGCGCTTCTTGGTGTAATCGACCTGCACCGGCGAAACCGTGACGCCGTAGCATTCCGCAGCATAGCGTTCCGCGGCATAGCCGATGAACGATCCCCAGCCGCAGCCGATGTCCAGAACAATGTCCCGTTCTTTCAGGCCGATCTTGCGGCAGACAAGATCGAGCTTGGCGTCCTGGGCATCGTCCAGGGTGGTGGCGTTCGCCCAATAGCCGCAGCTTCCCGTCAAGCGCCGGTCGAACGTCGCCTCGAATATGTCGACGGGCAGGTCATAGTGAACGTCGGCCGCTTGGGTGGCGCGGCTGACGGTCTGGCGGTTCTGCAGGCGCGACACCAGGATCAGAAGGGCCAGCGGCAGGGTGAGGCCCAAGGTTGCGCCCAGACTGTTGGCGATCACGCGATCGAAAAACTGGTCGAGCGCTTCGCAGTCCCAATCCCCGTCCATATAGGACTCGCCCAAGGCGAGCGATCCCCCGGCCAGCAAGCGGCGATAAAACCGGTCGCGGTGAACCTTGATATCCCAGGGCCTGGAACCGCCAATCGCAATGTCGGCGCGTTGAAACAGGTCGGCAACCCGCTGAGACCGGCTAAAACCGCGCCGCCATCGGGAAAATGGCAGCGTGGGCTGGGTCAAACTGTCAGCGGAAACTCGGTCTGTCATGGAATCGCAGCTCCATTGGGGGGCCTTGCCGGCGCCGAACCGTAGCATGGTTTGCGCGGCGGGAGTCCCGGCCCTTCGCTGCGCTCAGGGCGTTCGCCGCGCGAAACGGTCCACTGGACCGTTTCGTAAGACGCGGCTCACCCAAGCGCGTGGTTTCACCACCTGACGGCGCGGAAAATATTTGAGAAATCGTCAGTCCAAGGCTCGCCGCCAGCGGCTGACCCCAGCGCCTGCCAGCGCTTTTCGGGCGCCAGGAAACCAAGATCCGCGCCATTGGCCGCGATCAGCATCCATTCCGATCCCGATGCACCCTGGGCGCTTTGCGCCGGCGAGGGATAGAATAATTGATGCTGACCCGCCGCGCCCACACTCTTGACGACCGCGGTCAGGACGGGGGCAAGATCGAGATATTCATTGCTGACGTGAAACAGGATGATGCCGTGCGGCTTCAATTTCCGCAGGTACAGGGCCACCGCTTCCTTCGTCAGAAGATGCATGGGGATCGAGTCTGAACTGAACGCATCGATGATGATAAGATCGTAGCGCCGGTCCGGCTCGGCCTTGAGGGACAGCCTGCCGTCGCCCAGCACGATGCGCGTGCCGCTGCCGCAATCTTCAAGATAGTGGAAGTAGCGCGTGTCGCGCGCGATGCGCTCCACCGCGCCGTCGATCTCGAAGAATGTCCAGGCCTCGCCGGGTTTGCGGTAACAGGCGAGCGCGCCCGTACCAAGACCTATGACTGCCACGTCTTGCCGGATGCCGGCCAGAGCCCGCATCTGGCCGACCGGCCCCGACCGCGCGTAATAAGCCAGCGGCTCTTTTCGCCGCCCGGCATCGGTGAACTCATTGCCATGCATCGTCGTGCCGTGAATCAAGGTGACCTTGCGGCCATTGTCGATCAGCTTGACCTTGTTGATGCCAAAGAAGTTTCGTTCTGTATGCAGCACGTCGACCGAACCTTGCACCAGAACCACCGCGCCGATCACCGCCGCGACGCCGAAAGCAAAGCGGAACGGGCGGCTGGAAAAGCTGTAGAGAGCCACCGCGCAGGGCAGGAGAATGGCGATGCGCCCGATCAAGCTGAGCGCACCGGCATCCACGGAGCGGTAGGCCGCCGCTGCCACGAGCAGGCCAAGCCCAATCGGATACAAAACATCGCGCCGGTTGAGCGACTTTGGCTCGCCGTCAACAAGACCGCGCAATGCGCAGGCGCCAACCAGCGCCAGGTAATATTCGGTATCGGACGAGAAGATCACCGGCGCGATAAGCGCGTTGAAAATGCCGCCGGCAGCCCCGCCGATCGACATGCAGAAGTAGAAGGTGGTGAGCCCTCCAACGTCCGGGCGGCGCTTGGCCAATTCGGTGTGGCAAACCACAGAAGTGACAAAGAATGTCAACAGGTGGGCGCTGGCCACCATGAGGACCGAGCCGCCCCGGCTGAAGATCAGCACCAGCAACACCATGATCGACACGACAAGAATGCCGGCGGCCTGCGCTTTCAGCGTCCACTTCGGAGCAAACAGCGAATGGCGGGAAAAGGCGATGATGAATGACAGCAAATACAAAGCGAGCGGCACCACCCAGAAGAGCGGCGCGGAGGCAATGTCAGTCGTAATATAGGTGGTGACGCCCAGCAGCAGGCTCGATGGGATGAAGGCCAGTGCGATCCAGATCAGGCGTTGACGCCAGCTGACCCCTGCTCTTCCGGCCACGCTTTCACGCACCGGTGCCGCGCGCCCGCCCGTCCGCGACAGAAATATTGCGGTGACGATCAACAGCACGAACAGACCGCCATAGCCAAAAGTCCAGGCGCCCGCCTGATGGGCCAAGGTCATTTTCGGTTCCAGCCAGACGGGAAACATCAGCAGCGCCAGCAGGCTGCCGCAATTGCTGGCGGCATACAGAAAATAAGGATCGCCGCTGAGCCGATGCCGGCTTCGCCCGAACCAGGTCTGCAAAAGAGGCGCGGACGCCGACAGGGCAAAAAAAGGCCAGCCCACCGACACCGCGAGAAGCCAGACAAGCCAGGGGATAGGAGAAACACCGGTGGGCGGCGGCATTGTGTGCGAAACCGCGAAGGGCAGAAACAACAGCCCGCCCGCGACAACCGCGCCATGGATCAACAGCTGCGAACGCAGATTGCCTATACGACTGGTCAGCAGATGAGCGTAGCCGTACCCGGCCAACAACATGACCTGGAAGAACATCATCGCCGTATTCCAAACGGACGGCGATCCGCCGAGAAGCGGCAAGACCATTTTCGAAAATAGCGGCTGCACCCAGAAAAGCAGGAAGGCGCTTAGAAAGATCGCGCTGGCAAAAATGCCGATCGGCATAAGGATATCCGCCCTAAGAGCGCCCGCCCGAGCGCAACGGCGCCTGCGGCGGAGCGATGGCAGGTGAACCTAATGGGCAAATATTAAGATCGTTTTCCGGCGTTACGGTCTGGCTATACTATTGAAAACAAAGGGCTTTATAAGCGCCGCCGGGTTGCTCCAGTGGCTTTCGCAGGTCCGCTGGTCCTGCTCACATGCTTCGCATGCCGCGGCTCACTTTTCTCCTTTCACAAATGGACCTGAGCGATAGGCTGTCCTGCGGGAAATTGGGGGACATGCCATGCGGACACTGATTGGCGCGGCGCTGGCCGCATCTTTGGCCTTGCCGGCGACGGCGCAAACCTTGCGCCCAGATCAAGTGCGCTTCCGCGCCCTCTACAAGGAACTGGTGGAAACCAACACCACGCTGTCGTCGGGCGACTGCACCCTGGCGGCGCAAAAGATGGCGGCGCATCTGAAGGCCGCCGGTTATCCCGACAGCGCCCTGCACATCTACACCGCGCCCGGCCATCCCAAGGAGGGCGGGCTGGTGGCGGTGCTGCCCGGCAGCGACCCGCATGCCAAGGCGATCCTGCTCTTGGGCCATGTCGATGTGGTGGAAGCCAGGCGCGCGGACTGGACGCGCGATCCCTTCACCCTGATCGAAGAAGGCGGCTATTTCTATGGCCGCGGCACCTCCGATATGAAGGCGCAAGTGGCGGCGTGGGTCGACACCTTGATCCGCCTGAAAGAGGAAGGCTTCAAAAACCGCCGCGCCATCAAGATGGCGCTGACCTGCGGCGAGGAAACCTCCACCGCCTTCAATGGCGCGAGCTGGCTGGCCGGCCATGAACGCGCGCTGATCGACGCCGAATTCGCGCTGAACGAAGGCGGCGCCGGGCGGCTGGACGCCAAGGGCAAGCCACTGGCCCTCACCATCCAGGCGGGCGAGAAATTCCCCCAGAATTATCAGCTGGAAGTGACCAATCCCGGCGGTCATTCCTCGCGGCCCGTGCCCAACAATGCCATCTATCACCTGGCCGCCGGGCTGACCAAGATCAGTGCCTATGAATTTCCCATCCAGACCAATGACGCCACCATCCAGTTTTTCACCAAGATGGCGCCGCAGGTGGGCGGCGAGATGGGCGCGGCGATGGCCGCCTTCGCCAAGAACCAAGCGGACCGGCACGCCATTTCCGTACTGTCCAGCGATCCCGGCTATAATGGCATCCTGCACACCACCTGCATTCCCACGTTGCTGAGCGCCGGCCATGCCAACAACGCCCTGCCCCAGCGCGCTGACGCCAACATCAACTGCCGCATCTTTCCCGGCACCACGGTGGAACAGGTGCGCGATACGCTGATCCGTGTGGTGGCCGATCCCCAGATCAAGGTGACGGCAACCGACAAGAGAAGCGAAGTGACCAAGGTGCCGCCGCCGCTGACGCCGCAGATTCTGACGCCGGTGCAAAATGTCGCCGCCAAGATCTGGCCGGGCACACCGATCGTGCCGCTGATGGCGGCGGGCGCCACCGACGCCGCGTTCCTGATTCCGGTCGGCATTCCCACCTATGGCCTGTCGGGCATGTTCGGCGATCCCGACGGCAATGGCGTGCATGGCTTGAACGAACGCCTGCGCGTCGGGTCGGTCTATGATGGCCGCGATTTCCTTTATGAGGTGGTCAAGATTTACGCCAACGCGAAATAATCCCATTGCCGCTCGCCCAAACCGTCCGCACGCTGTCGCTACGGACCGCTCGTCGCTCGAAAAGGTCCGCTGGACGTCCATACGCTGTCGCTATGGACCATTCGCCTGCGGCGAACCGCTCCTCTCAATGCAGCTTCAGCCGCGGCCGGATGATGTGATTGACATGGCCCACCGCGATCAGCGCCAACCCCTTGAGCCAGCCATGAATGGCAATCAAATGCATACGGTAAAGCGAAACATAGACAAAACGCGCCAGCCTTCCTTCGATCGCCATGCGCCCGCCGATCAGATTGCCCATCAGCGAGCCCACGGTGGAGAAATGGCTGAGCGACACCAGCGAACCGTGATCGCGATAGACAAAATCCCGCAAGGGTTTGCTCCGGATCATGGCGCGGATGTTGTGAAAGACGATCCCCGCCATCTGGTGAGCTGCCTGCGCGCGCGGCGGAACAGCGCGCTTTTCGCCTTCCGCAACAAAATAGGCGCAATCGCCAAGGGCGAAGACGCGTTCGTCCTTGGTGGTCTGCAAGGATGGCTTGACCACCAACTGATTGTTGCGGGTGATTTCCAGCCCCAGGCCCGCCAGCATATCGGGGCCTTTCACGCCCGCCGCCCATACCCGCAGATCGGCTTTGATCAACTCGCCCGATTTGGTGATCATGCCTTCCGGGGTTGCTTCCACCACCTGTTCGCCGGTGACCATGCGCACCCCCAGCGCCTCCAGTTCCGCATGCGCGGCCTTGGCCAGGTCTTCGGGCAGCGCGGGCAGAATGCGCGGCCCCGCCTCGATCAGCGTTACCTTCAGGCGGCTTTCGTCGAACACTTCCAGGCCGTAGTGGCGCAGCTCGGCGGCTGAATTGTACAGCTCGGCGGCCAGTTCCACACCGGTGGCGCCGCCGCCGACAATATCCACCCGCACCACCGCATCGGAGTCCGGATTCTGGCTGAGCGTGCGCGAGACCCGCAGGCAATGATCCAGCAGCTTGGAACGGAAACGGTCGGCCTGCAGCCTGCTGTCCAGGAAGATGCAGTTCTGCGCCACGCCCTTGGTGCCGAAATCGTTCGACACCGATCCCACCGCCAGCACCAGATAGTCATAGCGGATGCGGTGACGCCCCATGATCTCGCGCCCGTCCTCATCCAGGATCGGCGCGATCAGGACATGGCGGCTGGCCAGGTCCACGCCCTCCATGGCGCCATAGAAAAAGCGATAGCCCCAGGCATGGCCGTGGCTGCGATAGCCGACCTCATCCAGATTGGCGTCCAGCGAACCGGCAGCCACTTCGTGCAGCAGCGGCTTCCAGATATGGGTGCGGTTTTTCTCCACCAAAAGGATGTCGAACGCTTCGCGCCCGAAATTGGCGCCCAGCCGGGTCGCCAGCTCCAGCCCGCCTGCGCCGCCGCCGACCACGACAATTTGGGTTTTGCGCGGCTTGGAAGTCCCCTGGGTCATGCGGCGACAGATAGCATGGCCCGCGCCTTTCCCCGATGCGCTTTTTCGGTCAGGCTGGCATGGCAATATTCAAAGAGAGCACCCCCATGAGCGAGTTCCGCATCAGCCTTGACAAAGCCAACACCATCATTACCGCGGCCTTCGCCAAGGGCCGGGAGGCGGGCATGAAACCGCTTTCCTGTGTGGTGGTGGATGCGGGGGGCCATGTCATCGCCTTTCAGCGGCAGGACGGCACGTCATTCCTGCGGCTGGACATCGCACGCGGCAAGGCGGCCGGCGCCCTGGCGCTGGGGGTCAATTCCCGCCGGATCGGCGAGATGGCGGCCGAACGCCCCAGCTTCATCGCTTCGCTCGGCCACTTGGCCGAAGGCGGCCTGATCCCGGTGGCGGGCGGGGTCATCGTCAAGGGCCCGGACGGCGGCGCAATCGGCGCGGTGGGCGTGACCGGCGACACGTCAGACAATGACGAGATCGCAGCGCTGGCCGGGATCGCGGCGGCGGGATTGCCCGCGCTTTAAGCGATCACCTGCTCCTCAATGTGCAGCCGCCTGTCTGGGTTCACGAAAAACCAGGGGAAGATGCAGACAAAGCAGACACCCGCCGCGATGTAGAAGGCCGTTTCCCAGCCATAGAGCGAGGCGAAATAGGGCGTCAGCGAGGCCGTGGCCGCGCCCGCGATCTGGCCTCCCATATTGACCAGGCCGGAGATCACGCCGGTGAAGGGCCCGCCGAAATCCGCCGCCACCGCCCAATAGGTCGCCTGACCCAGATAGAGCGCACCGGCGCCGCCCGCCAGCACCAGCACCGCCACCGTGGTGTCCTGGGCGTGACTGCCGATGATCAGGAAGATGGCGGACAGAAACAGCGTAAAGGCCCCGAACAGGCTGCGGCCGACATATTGCCCCTTATGCTTGACCAGCCAGTCGCTGATCACCCCGCCCAGCAGGCAGCAGGTGGTCATGGCGATGAAGGGCAGCATGCCGAGCAGCGCGCTGCTCTTGAGATCCAGTCCGCGTCCATCCTTCAGATAGATGAAGAACCAGGTGTGAAAAATAAAGGCGACATAGCCGAAGGCCACATAGGCCAGAGTGGTGCCCCAGACATCGATGCTGGTGAAAATTCTCAGCCACGGCACCGGCGGCATCGGACCTTCCACCTTGACCGGCATGCCTGCCAGGATGTGGGCCTTTTCCGCCGCCGTCACGGTGGGATGTTGGGCTGGGGTGTCGCGCGCCACCTTGTACCAGACGGCCGCCATCGCCAGCCCGATCACGGCCGACACATAAAACACCGCGTGCCAGCCATAGGTGTAGACGATGAAGGCAACCAGCGGCGGCGCGGAGCCCGAGCCGAAACCGACGCCGCCAAACACCCAGCCATTGGCCTTGCCGCGTTCGTGGGTGGGAAACCAGGCAGCGATGAATTGGTTGGACGACGGGTAGGCCACCGCCTCGCCCAGCCCCAGGATGAAGCGCACCGCGATCAGCACCCACAGCGCATTGGTCATGTTGGGCGGCACCAGGGCGGTGGCGACGGACAGTACGCTCCACCAGATCAGCCCATAGGTCAGGGTCTTGCGCGGACCCAGCTTTCCCACCACCCAGCCCGCCGGAATCTGGAAGGCGGCATAGCCCAGCAGAAAGGCTGAAAACACCCAACCCAGCTGAATCTTGGAGATGTGATAATCGGCAGCCAGATAAGTGCCGGCAATGGAGATATTGCTGCGGTCGATATAGACCACGGCGCTGACCACGAAGATCAGCATGATCAACATATAGCGGACTCTGGACTTCATCATGGCGTTTTCCCTGACCGATTATGGGCGGATTATGGAGGCGGATTATGGCTTTCCGCTGCTTTCCCGCAGCAAACCCTAGTTCACGCCGTTCGTCAAAGCCGACTATAGTGCGCCGCAAGAAGGCCCACAGGGCACAGGGGGACATTCGGGATGAAAATCTTTGCGCTGGCGGTGTGGGCCTGTCTGCTGACAGTTGCGGGCGCCCATGCCGCGCCCCCTCGTCACATCATGAATAATGTGAAGGCGGGCGAGTTGGTGATCGATCCGCCCACCCTGATCAATCTGGGTTTCGAATGGGTGATCCAGGGCGACGACAATCGCAACGCCAAGGTCGAGGTGTCGTACCGCAGGAAAGGTGATACCACCTGGAAATCCGCCATGCCGCTTTTGCGGCTTCAGCATGAACGGGTCTATCAGGGCGAAGGCGTCTTCAATGTCGAGATGCCCAACATGTTCGCCGGTTCCATTCTCGATCTGGAGGAGAACACAAGCTATGAGGTGAAGCTCGCGCTCAGCGATCCCGATGGTGGCAATGCGGTCAAGACGGTAACGGTCAAAACCCGCGCCGAGCCCGTGCCCGCGTCCGGCGGCCATGTCTATCACGTCTATCCGCGCGACTGGAAAGGCGCGCGCGAGCCGGGATCGTTCAACGATTTGATGTGCGCCTATAACACCTATTGCGGCGGCGGCGACACGGTGACGGCATCGCGCCCACGCGTGAAAGCGGGCGACATCATTCTGGTGCATGCCGGCACCTATCGCTATCACCCCGAATTCTACACCGGCGACCGCAGCATCAATTCCACCGTGCCGGTGGAAGGCACCTATTACCTCACCGCCAATGGCACGCCCGACAAGCCCATTGTCATCAAGGCGGCGGGCGATGGGCCGGTGGTGTTCGACGGCGGCGGCAATTTCAACCTCTTCAATGTGAAGGCGGCCAATTACAATTATTTCGAAGGCCTGACCTTCCAGAATACGCAAATCGCCATCTGGGCGGGTACACAGTTCATTGCCGGATCGAGCGGGCTGACGGTCAAACATTGCCGCTTCGAGAACATCAATCTGGGCATTTTCACCAACTGGGCGGGATCGTCCAACTTCACCATCCTGGACAACACATTCATCGGCCGCGATGACCCGAACTATTTGCAGGGCTGGTCGGGAGACTTCTGGAAACAGTTTGCCGGCGTGCAAGGGCAGAAATTCCCGCCCACACTCGACTCCTACACTGCGGTGCGCGTCTATGGCGGCGGTCATGTCATGGCCTACAATTACGTCGCCAACTTCCATGACGGCATCGACGTGGAAACCTATGGCAACCCGGACGGCTCCGACGCCATCCATGGCCCGCTCTATCCGCCGCGCAAATTCTGGAACCGCCGCCCGGTCGCCATCGACTATTACAACAACTATATGACCAACTTTCACGACAATGCCGTGGAGATAGACGGCTCGATGCACAATGTGCGGGTGATGCGCAACCTGATGCTGAACTCGGCCTCGCATCCCTTCTGCAACCAGCCGGCGATCGGCGGACCGATCTATTGGATCCGCAATATCGTCTACAACGCGCCCTTTGGCTCGACGCGCACCAGCAATGGCGCGCCCGGCATGATCTATCTGAACAACACCATCCTGTCGGAGACCAATATCCGCACCACCTCCAACAGCCACTGGAAAAACAATCTGATGCTGGGCCAGAACAGCGCGCCCGCCATCTTCGCGGTCAACACCTACACCAATTACACTTCGTCGGATTACAACGGTTTTCGCGTCAATCCGGGTGCGGCGGTGAGCTTTGAATGGAGCTCGCCGCCATGGGGCGCGGCACAGGATTTCCGCGACCTGCTGGCGGCGCGGGACGGGGTGCAGACCCCGCCCGACAAGTATCTGGTGACGCGGCGCTATGCGAACTTGGCCCAATACAGCGCCGAGACGCACCAGGACAGCCATTCCGTGCTGCTGGACTATGACATCTTCGAGCATGTGCCGATGCTGGACGCCCAGGACGTCAAGACGGTGCAGAAACTTTACGACGCCAAGGACCTGGATTTCCGCCTCAAGCCGGGCGCGGCGGCCCTGGACCGCGGCGCGGTGATCCCCAATGTCACCGATGGCTATAGCGGCAATGCGCCCGACCTGGGCGCACTGGAATTGGGCAGGCCCATGCCCCATTATGGTCCCCGCTCCTAAAACAAAAACAGGAAGATCATGTCCAAGAAGCTTGAGGGAAAAACCGCGCTGATCACCGGCGCCGCGGCGGGTATCGGCCGCGCCACTACCGAATTGTTTCTCAGCGAAGGCGCGCATGTGATCGCCACCGACCGCGACCTGAAAGGCTTGGACGGTCTGGCCGCGGACAAACATCAACTGGATGTGACCGACGGCGCCGCCATCACCGCCCTCGCCAAGAGGGTCGGCAAATTGGATGTGCTGTTCAATTGCGCCGGTTTCGTCGAGAACGGCACCATTTTGGATAACGACGACGCCCAATGGCAGAAATCGTTCGAGATCAACGTCTATGCCATGGCGCGAATGATCAAGGCCTTCCTGCCCGCCATGATCGAGGCCGGCGGCGGTTCGATCATCAACGTCGCCTCGGTAGCCGGCTCGATCAAGGGCATTCCCAACCGCTGCATCTATGGCGCCAGCAAGGCGGCCGTGATCGGCCTGACCAAGTCGGTGGCCGCCGATTTCGTCACCAAGGGAATCCGCTGCAATTCGGTCTGTCCGGGCACAGTGGATTCGCCTTCGCTGCAGCAACGGCTGCGCGACACCGGCGACTATGACGCCGCGCGAAAAGCCTTCACCGCCCGCCAGCCCATGGGACGGATCGGCACGGCCCAGGAGATCGCCAGCATCGTGCTGTGGCTGGCGAGCGACGATTCTCAATACTCCACCGGTCAGAACTTCATCATCGATGGCGGTATTACGATTTAAGGGTCGCACGGGGCGCGCCCCCCGATGCTCCAACTGGCTGCGACACCGCAGTGCACGTTCGTGATGGAAATCCACTATGCGCAATAACGGCGCTGGGCATGGACAATTCAAGCAAGGACACGTATTCCCGGCACGGCCCATCCTGGACCGCCGATGACATTTCTTCCCATCCTATTGCTGGCCCTGAGCATGTCGGCCGACGCCTTCGCGGCGGCGCTGGGAAAGGGGGCGCGGCTGGATCGCCCCACCCTCGGCGAAGCGCTTCGCACTGGCCTGATCTTCGGCTGCGTTGAAGCGATCACGCCGGTGATTGGCTGGGCGCTGGGCCGCGGCGCCAGCCGCTACATTGCAGCCTATGATCACTGGATCGCTTTCGCACTCCTGGCCGTCATCGGCGGCAAGATGCTGTGGGATAGCGTGCGGCGTCATCCGGACGCGGAAAAACCGCAGCGCCACACACTGGCCGTCCTGGTCGTGACCGCCATCGGCACGAGTATCGATGCGCTGGCGGTGGGCGTGACCCTGGCGCTGATCGACGCCAGCATCATCGTCAACGCATTGGCGATCGGCGCAGCGACCTTCATCATGGTGACCATCGGGGTGATGACGGGACGCTATCTGGGAGAAAAGTTCGGGCGCTATGCCGAAGCGGTGGGTGGCGTGATCCTGATCCTGATCGGCGCCAAGATTCTGTTGGAGCACGCGTTACTCGGCTGAACCTGGCCGACGTTCAAGACTTGGCGCTCAAGCGCCGCGGAACCGCGCATCGAGCCGGGCGATGATTTCCTCGCGCGAAAAACCCAGCGCCTCCAGCCGCCCCGAACGGGCCAGCAGCGCCAACCCGGCCAAGGCGGCTGCCACCAGCACCACATCGCACTGACTTTGGCGGCTGTCGGACGGCATGCCGCTGGCATCTGACAGTGCTTTCAACGCCGCGATCAGGCGGCCATTGAACAGCCGTTCGGCATCGCCAACCTTGTTGTTTTCTTGAGGCGCGCCCGTCAGCGCGGCGGACGCGGCCGCCATGGTCTCTGCACCGCGCAATATATCCAGCGCCGCGGTGCCCGCACCCACAAGTCCACCTGTGCCGCGCATCGCGCGCGCCAATGCGGTGAGATCGTCGGCGGCCAGCGCCAGCAGCAACTCGTCCTTGTTGCAGAAATAGCCATAGAGCGCGGCCGGAGCGAATCCGGCCTCCGCCGCCACGCCGCGCAGACTGAGATCACGCGCGCCCTCGCGCACCGCCACCCGGCGCGCGGCATCGAGGATGGCGTTGCGGGACGCCGCCCTGGTGGCATCGCGCTGCCGCCGTTCCTTGGGAACCTTAACCGCCACCTCAGCCATGGCGGCATGATAGGCGATTCTCTGGCCTGCCGCGTGGCGCCTGCGACAAATTCAAAGGCCGTGAGCGCGGCAAAAGGAATCAGCACGCGCCGCGACAGCCCGCCTTATCGCGCCGCCTTAGCGCAAAAGCGCGACGGCAAATCCTTCGACGGGCCGCTTGGCCTCATGGCGCGGCGCGGCGGCCAGAAGCCCGGCCACATGGAACCCGGCTTGTCCCGCCAACGCGCGCAAATAGGCCTCGCTGTGGCGCCAGCGGCGCTTGGGGCCGAGCTCAAACCCCTCACCTTCCGCTTTCTCGACCGTGAAAATAAAATAGCCGTCCGGCTCAAGACGGGCATGTGCGCCCTGAAAGACCATCTTCAGATCGCCCAGATAGACCAGTGTGTCGGCCGCCAAAATCAAATCATAATGCGCGCCCGGCGCCGACAGCGCGGTTTCCAGATCCGCGACTTGAAGATTTTCATAGATGCCGCGTGCCCGCGCCTTTTCGATCATCGCGGGCGACAGATCCACCCCGTCCAGCCGCGCCGCCAGAGGTTTGAACACCGCCCCGGCCAAACCGGTGCCGCACCCCAGATCCAAAATCGCCAACCCTTTTTTAATGGTCGCTCGCCCATACGCTGACGCTATGGGCTTCGCCGACGCTCCAAGGCCCCCCGGCATCACCATCGCGGCCAGATCGAACAGAATCTGCGGCGCGGCATAGGCCAATTGCCCGATCATGCTTCTGTCATAGTCGGCCGAGAACTGGTCGAACAGATGACGCACATAGCCGGGATCGCAGCGCTGAGCCGCCTTGATCGCCTGGGCGGCCGCGATCATATCCGCCGGCGGATTTTCCAGGTCTTTCAGATTTTCCAGCGCCATATCGGCCTCGCCCGCCTTGAGCCAGGCGGTTGCAATGCGTTCGCGCGCGCCCACCAGATTTGAGTCCAGCCGCAATGCCCGTTGAAATTCCGCAATGGCCGAGGGCAAGGCATCCACCGCCAGCAACACTTCACCCAGCGCGAGCACCGCAACCGCGGCATCGGGATTGAGCGCCACCGCTTCGCGCGCCTCAGCCAGCGCGCCGCTGGTGTCGCCCGCCGCCAGCAGCGCCTTGATCAAGGTCAGCCGCGCCAGCAGTCCGCCGCGCCCCGCCGCAAGGCGCGCGCGCAACGCGTCCGCTGCCTCTCGCGCCTTGCCCTCGGCTATCAGCGCCTCGGCGGCTTCGATGGGATCGCCTTCAAGAATCATCATGAAAGAAGACACTTTATGAAAGAAGGCATAGGCCGTTGTTCAGCACCATGGTTCCAGGACGTTCCTTGACCGATGCGCGCCAGGAAATTGTGCCGCCGTCCTGCCACATCTCCACCACCAGCGTCTCGCCGGGAAACACCGGCTTGGAAAAGCGCACATCGAACTGGCGGATGCGTTCGGGTTGATACTGCGCCAGTGTCGAAAGCACGGCCCGGCAGGCGGTGCCATAGGAACACAGGCCATGCAGGATGGGACGCGGAAAGCCCACCATTTGGGCGAAGGCCGGATCGCGGTGCAGCGGATTGCGGTCGCCCGAAAGCGCATAGAGGAACGCCTGGTCGGGCCGCGTATCGCATTCCTTCACCAGATCGGGCGCGCGGGTGGGAATTTCGTGCAGTTCGGGCCCGCCTTGCGGCATATTTTTGGAAGAGGGGCCGCCAAAACCGCCATCGCCGCGCGCGAAAATGGAGGACACGATGGTGAACAGCTTATCGCCGCTTGCGGCCTCGCGCGTGATCCTTTCCTGCACCAGCACCGCGCCCTTGCCTTCGCCCTTGTCCAGGATGGCCAGCATGCGCTCGTCCGACACCACCTCGCATTTGGAAGGGAGCGGCTTGTGAAAGGTGATGCGCCGCTCGCCGTCCACCACAAGCGCGAAATTGATCGAGGATTTCTGCGGCATGCGCTGGCGTTCGGGCGGCGCCTCGCCGCGATTGATCACGCTGGCGAAGGTGGGCACGACTTTCAACCCGTTATTTTCGTAGACGAAGGCAAGTTCCTTTTCGTCCAGCGGATCGCGCCCCATCCCCACCCCCAGGGCATAAAGCATGACGTCCTTTTCGTCATAGCGCGCCGCAAGGCCGGTCGCGCCGGACTGCATCATGTCGTCATAATCAATGGGCATGCGCTTTGCCTCATGCGGGTGGCCGCTCTGGTATCAATCTCTGGCATCAATCTAAAGCCTGTGATGGTATGATGCCATGACCATGCCAGCGCCCGCTGCCGTGCCGCCACCCCCGCCAATAGCGCGCGGCAATGGCTGTCTGTGGGGCTGCCTGATCCTGTCTTTGATCCTGATCGCCCCGCCTATCCTGCTGGGGGGCTATGGCGCCTGGTTCCTTTATGACGGCTACCGGCACAATCCCGTGGTGCGGATGGTGGGGGAATTGGTGCGCAACGACGGCATGGCGCAGCAGGCCCTGGGCTATGGCGCGGTGATAACCGGCGTGGAAGGCGATGCCTTTACCTGGGTCCCAGGCAGAATCAGCGGCGATTATCATGTCACGCTGGAGGGCCCCAAGGGTGAGGGCCATCTGATCGTCCGCTCACACCGATCCAGCCTCGGTCCGCCGAGCCTGGACAGCGCCATCCTCACCGGCCCGGACGGACGGCGCTATGATTTGCTCAAGCATCAGCAATTGCCGGATGATGGCAGGGTGCGGCCCGATACTTCGATTTAGGTCGCCACCACCACGTGCGGCAAAGACATATCCAGACCGTCGCCGGTTACATGCGCCATGGGAACGCCGTTCTTGTCGATACAGGCGCGTGCGGTGTCATAGCCTTCCTGGATCGCCAGGTCGAACTTCTTCCAATCGCGCAAGCCGATATGGGGCATGGGCGGCTCGATCAGGTAATCGCACTGCTGGCGCACGATGCGGCGCTGGGCTTCCGAGCCCACTGTGCCCGATCGCATCAGAATGGAGATGATGCTGGGATTGCCGCGGTCCCGGCGCCAGGCCAGCCACCAGGGCCGCTCGCCGTAATGCTCGCTGGTCGCCCGCAGATCCACTTCCCCGGTGACGTCACAGGCAATGATCGGCCCGGAATTGCCCTGCTCGCGCATCACGTCCACCGGCAGGTTATTCATCACCCCGCCGTCCACCAGCAGATGGCCGTGATGGGTCACCGGCGGCAGAATGCCCGGCAGCGCCACACTGGCCCGAAGCGCCCGCCACAGCTTTCCATCGCGATGGACATGGATGCGCCCGGTGGTCAGATCGGAAGACACCGCAAAGAAGGGCAATGGCAATTCCTCGATCGCCACTTCATCGAAATTTTCGCGCAGCCGCGCACTGACCTTCTTGCCGCGTACCAGCGCAACCATCGGATAGGTGAAATCCGAAAGAGGATTGTCGTCCACGAATACCGCACGCATGCGCTCGCGCATCTCCTCCAGGCTCCATTCCCGCGCCAGGCCCGCCGCAATGATGGCGCCCATCGACGTGCCGCCCAGCTGGTCGAACGGCACACCGGCTTCCTTCAGCGCCTTGATGATGCCGATATGGGCGAAGCCCCGCGCGCCGCCACCTGCCAGCACCAGGCCCACGGCCCGGCCGGCGATGAAGCGGGCGACGCGGTCCACATCGGCCTGATGCCCGGCCCGCAGATGATGGTGGGCGCGGAACAGCCCGTTGCGAACCGAGAAATGATCCGGCAGCACCGTGCTAGCGCCATCGGGATGCAGCAGCAGAAGTTCCGGCAAGCCCGCTGCCCGTTCCTTGAATGCCGGAAGGCCCAGCGGCACCAATGGCAAGGGCTGGTTGGCGCGGGCGAGCAGGAAAATGCGGTCGGCCTGGCGCAAACATAGCTGCGTCCAGGGCGTGTCGGGGCCGTCGCCGCGATAGAACACAATGTCATGGGCCTGTTCGAAGCTGTTGAACCATTCCGCGGTCTGGTCGGAAGCGTTCACATCCACCACCGCGGCGCGGCAGCCCATGGCGGCCAGCGCATTGGTCAGACGCTGCGCGACAGGCACCTCCGACAGACCATCCTGCAGCGGCACGATGGCAAAGGTCTTGGGCTGCGACTTGGGCGAGCGGCCGCGATTGGCGTCCTTCAGCCGCTTCACCAGCATCTGCATCAGGTTCATCATCACCCGGGGATGGCGGGCGATCAGTGTCTCGAAGCCTTCGGGGCTTATGCGCAGCAATTCGGTATCGCGCAGCGCCACCAGTTGCGCGGAATGATTGCTGGAGCCGGCGATCAGCGACATCTCGCCCACCGTCTCGCCCGCCGGGATATGCGCCACAAACTGGCGCTGGCCCTGTTGGGTGGCGGTAAACACGCCCAGGCTGCCGGTCACCACCAAAAAGAGGGCGGCATTGTTTTCGCCATCGCGCTCGAGCAACGTACCGCCGGGCAACGCGAACCAGTTCGCTTCGGCCAGCAGATTGCGCAGCGCGGCGTCGCCCACATTTTCCAGCAGCGCGAAACTCTTGAGCCGCTCACACAGCTCTTCGGGATAGACGGTCTGCTGACCGACGCGAAAGGAGGACAGGAACGTCATGATGCCCATCCTTTACCTCACCAGGCGGTCCAGCCGCCATCCACATTGAGGCTGGTGCCTGTCACAAAAGACGATGCCGGGCTGGCCAGATACAGCAGCGGCCCGCCGATCTCGTCCGCCTGGCCGGTCCGGCCCAGCATGGTGCGTTCGGCCAGGCGGCCTTCCAGTCCCGGCGGCATCTTGCCCGGCTGGGGAAAGAGGCCCGGCACCAGGGCATTGACGCGGATCCTCGAAGGCCCCAGCTCGGCGGCGAGATGGCGGGTAAGCTGCTCCAAACCGGCCTTGGCGGGCCCGTAGTGAAATGGGCTCTGCTGCTCACGCCTGTCATACAGCCGCCCGTCGGGTGAGATCTGGGCGTACATCGATGAGACATTGATGACACTGGCGTCACCCGAGGCCGTCACGGCGGCTTTCAACGCCGGCAAGGCGGCGCGCACCGATTCAAAGGCGGTCGTCACGGTGGCGGCGTAGGTGGCGGCGAAATCCTCAGGAGCCAGTTCATCGAAGGACTTGCCCGCCATCCGCCCGATATTGTTGACCAGCACATCCAGCCGTTTCAGGCCGGCAAAAAAGGCATGAATTTTTTCGACATCATGGGCGTCAAAGGCTGCGGCTTCGACCGAATAGCCCTGGGACTTGAGATCGCCGGCAAAGACGTCCAGCGCGGCTGCATCGCGCCCATTGACGATAACGTGTGCGCCCGCCTCGCACAGCGCCCGGGTTATGGCCGCGCCCAGATGGCCGCGGCTGCCCGAAACAAAGGCAGTCTTGCCGTCCAGCCGGAAAAGATGTTGCGCCATGGGGAAACGCCCGAAACCAAGCATTCAACCTGCCAGCGCAGGGTAAACAAGTCTTTACCCCACGAAACGCCGGCCTACCTCCCCCCCGCCTAAGCACCATCGCATGGGGGGGCGAGGCTGGTGCGAAGGCCGGACCGGAGGGGAAGTCCTGTTGCATTGCAACATGCTCCGCCCTGATCACCTTATTGGAAACAGATCGCGGCCACATTAAAGTTGCAAACCCGCTCACAATAGGACACCCAACAGGGGCTTCTTCGCCGGCCGGCCGGCCGCACTACAAAGGGACGACTTTCCATGATCAGCAAATTCCTTCTCGCCGCTGCTTCGGCGGGTTTCCTGCTTGGCGCAGCGCCGAGCGCAATGGCGGCCGATGCCCCCAAAGGCCCCAAGCTCAACCATGCCATCGCGGTGGCGCTCACCGATATTCAGAAGGCGAATGCCGCGAAGGATTATCCCGCGGCGCTGGCCGCTTTGGAAAAGGCCAAGGCCGTTTCCGGCCCCACCACCTATGACACGCTGATGATCAACCGCTTTGCGATGGGCATCCATGTCGGCATGAACGATCTCAATGCCGCGGACGTCGACGCCGAGGCTGCCGCCGACATCGATCCCAGCGAAATTCCCGACGCCGACAAGGCCGCCGTTTACAAGCCGGCGCTGCAACTGGCGATGAATGCCAAGCATTACGACAAGGCCGTGAAGTACGCCAAGGCGATGATGACGGCGACGCCGCCGCCGTCCGCCGCCGATCTGACCCTGGCCACACAGGCTTTTTACCTGGGCGGCGATTATGCCGGCGCCACCGGCCTGGCGCAGAAGAATATCGATGCCGCGACCGCAGCGGGCCAAAAGCCCGCGCGCAGCGACCTGGATATTATTCTGGCTTCGCAGGTCAAGCAGAAGGATGAACCGGGCGCCGAGAAGACCTTGGAGTCGCTGGTCGCCAACTACAACATGCCCGAGGACTGGAACCAGATCATGGGCGTGGCGCTGACCACCAAGGGCATGCGCGATATCGACTATATTTACATGGGCCGCCTGATGTTCCTGCAGGCCGGCAAGATGTCCGCCACCGATGCTTCGCTGGTCGGCTCCACCGCCAGCCGCCTTGCCTTCTTTGGCGACGCGGTGCAGGCGGAAAAGCTGGGCGCCACTGGCTTCCCGCCAGCCGGCCCCAAGGCGGATGCCGACAAAAAAACCATTCCCGCCCAGATCACCGCCGGCGCCAAGCAGAACGGTCAGTATAATGTGAAGCTGGCGCAAGCCCTGTACGGCTATGGCATGTTCCCGGAGGCCATCACGTCGGCGCAGTTGGCCAAGACCAAGGGCGGCGCAACCGACCCGACCGAGGCCGACATGGTGATCGGCATGGCACAGACCGCCGCGGGCCAGTATGCCGACGCGGCCGGCTCCTTCGGCGGCATCAGTTCGGCCAATCCGGCTTCGGCCCGCGTGGTGCGCTTGTGGGGGTATTTCGCCAAGTCGAAAGCCAACCCCGCGACCGCGGCCAAGTAGAAGCATGACGCAAAAAGGGGTGTGGACCGGCCACGCCCCTTTTTCGTTGCCGCTGGTACTGCCATGAATCTGGTCGCGGGTTTCGCACCATTCATCCTGTTCACAATCCTGTCGCGCCTGTCGGTCGATCTGGCGCTTTGGGTCGCGTTCGCGACGGCTTTCGTCGTCACCATCCGCGATTTTGTCGAAAGTCCCAGCCTGCGATTGCTGGATGCAGGCAGCCTCGCGCTGTTCGCCCTGCTGGCACTGGGACGGGGCTTTCTCGACCCTGGCCTGCCCTTAGCATCGGTACGCTTCATCGCCGCGCTGTCGCTGTTTGTGCTGCTGAGTTTGGCGCTTGTTTTGAAACGGCCCTTCTCGGTGGATTATGCCCGGCTCGATCCGCGTGAAGCCGGCTGGCCGCCGGCCCTGTTCCTGCGCGTGAATTACTTGGTCTCCGGCGTCTGGGCCACGGCCTTTGCCGCCATAGCCGCGGCCGACGGCGCAGTCTCCTTCGATACGGGACTACCGCTGTATGGCAGCATCGCGATCAGCTTGATCGCCCTTTCCGCCGCCGTTGCCTTTACCCTGCGCTACCCGGCCCACGCCGCAAAGAAAGCCGCCGCTTAGGACCCGCGCGTGCTGGCAGCACGGCGTGCGAAGAGCTAGGGTCGTGGCAAGCTCAAGGGTTGTCGCATGAAACAGGCAGTGATTGTCTCCACCGCCCGCACCGGTTTGGCGAAATCCGTGCGCGGAGGCTTCAACGACACCCATGGCGCGGTGATGGGCGGACATGCCGTCAAGCACGCGATCGCGCGCGCCGGCCTTGACCCGGCAGAGGTGGAGGATGTCTTTATGGGATGCGGCTTTCCCGAAGGCGCCACCGGCAACAATATCGCGCGCGAAGCCGCCATCTGGGCCGGTTGTCCGGTTTCGACGGCGGGCGTCACCGTCAACCGCTATTGCTCGAGCGGATTGAACGCCATCGCTTTTGCCGCGCAGCAGATCATGACCGACGGCACCGATATCGCGGTGGGCGCGGGCGTGGAATCCATCTCCCTGGTGCAGATGGGCGGCATCAATCTCAAGCATTTCACCGAAGAGCATCTGCTGCAGACAAAACCTGCACTGTGGATGACCATGATCGAAACGGCGGAGATCGTGGCCGAACGTTACGGCATCAGCCGCGAGCGGCAGGACCTGTATGCGCTGCAAAGCCAGCAACGCACCGTAACCGCGCAAGCCGCTGGCCGGTATCAAGACGAAATCGTGCCCCTGACCACAAAAATGAAGAAGCTGGACAAGGCCAGCGGCGCCGAAAGCATCGTGGACGTCACAGTCGATCGCGACGAGTGCAATCGCCCCGACACCACGCTGGAGGGGCTGGCGGCGCTGAAGCCCGTGCATGCCGGCGGCCAGCAGGTCGCGCAAGGCAAATATATCACCGCGGGCAATGCCTCGCAGTTCGCCGACGGCGCGTCGGCCTGTGTGTTGATGAGCGCAGATGCGGCCGTCAAAAAAAACATCAAGCCGCTGGGCATCTTCAAGGGCTTTGCCGTTGCCGGCGTGGAGCCGGACGAAATGGGCATCGGCCCCGTGCTGGCGGTTCCGCGCCTGCTCGCGCGTCACGGCCTTGGCGTAAACGACATCGACCTTTGGGAACTGAACGAAGCTTTCGCCAGCCAGACGCTTTACTGCATGGACCGCCTGGGCTTGGACCCCGCGAAAACCAACGTCAATGGCGGTGCGATCTCGATAGGCCATCCCTATGGCATGACGGGCGCCCGCCTCACCGGACATCTGCTGCTCGAAGGCCGGCGGCGCGGCGCCAAACTGGGCGTCGTGACCATGTGCATCGGCGGCGGCATGGGCGCGGCCGGTCTGTTCGAGATAGTTTCCGCCTGAAATGACACGCGCTGCATTCTTTCTTTTGGCCGCTGTGCTGCTTGGCGCCTGCACCACGCTGGGTCAGGTCGGCGAAAAAGCCGCGCCGCCGCCGCCCGATCCTCGAACGCAGATGGGAGCGCTGGAAACCCGCATCGCTGCCTTGGTCGAGGAACAGCGCCACAAGCTGGATCCCAGTGCTCGTTTCTTGGCGATCGATCCGGAACTTTCCAGGATCGCCCGGGCGCGTGCCAGCGACATGGCGGCAAAAAATTATCTGGCCCACGCCGCGCCCAATGGCGACACCTCGGCCTCGCTGCTGATGCAGCAGAATGAAAAGTGGCAGGGTCTGCTGGGGGAAAATCTCGCGGCCCAGCACTACACCAAGCAGGCCGGTGTTGCGGTTGACGATTTTGCTCAGCGATTCCTGGACGAATGGCTGAAAAGCCCACCCCACCGGGACAACATGGCCTTCCCCAACTATGACCATGCGGGCGTGGGGGCGGCCGTAAACGGCGACACGGTCTATGTCGCGGTGCTGTTTTCCACCGATCTGGGACTGAAGCCGCGGGGCAACGATGGCCCCGCCAGTGCCGTCACCACCTGGCAAAGCCCGGCCGCCGCCAGCGCCGCCCCGGCAAAAGCACCACAAGACCGGCCAGGCTTACGCGGCGAAGGCGTGCAATAAGGGCCGCCAGCAGCCATCGCCGCCGATTGCCCAACTAGCTGTGCATGACCGGGAAAATGGCCCCTCTAACCGCAGATCGCGCAGTCAACATTCCTTTACACTATATCTGGCGACCGGTACTTTCTGTAGTGGGTGCGCGGTGTCATTGATTCGAGATGCGGGCAGAGATTCCCTGGAATGTTGCAGGTATTCCGCCGGAAGCACGGGAAGCCGCCCGGGCTGCTGCCCGGCGGGAGGGCCTATCCGTCGGTGAATGGCTGACACGCCGTATTTTGCGCAGCTTTTCGGGCATGGAGGACGAGGTCGCCGGGGCAGCTTTTGAGAACCGCACCCCGTCGGGCGCCCCACTGGACAGCTGGGGCCTTCCGCCTTCCGCGGCGAGCCGGCGCGACAGCGAGGAAATGCTGGCCCGGGTTGGCCGCAGTGAAAGCGAATCGAATGATGCCTGGCGCCGAATCGAGGAACAATTGCGGGGGCTAGGCCGCCGGCTCGATTCCACGGAACGCAGCCATAGCGAGAATAATCGCGTCCTGTCGCGCACCGCTCAGGAAATAAACATCAACACGCGTGAACAGGCTCAGGCTTTCGAGCAGCTGGGGCAAAATGTCGTGGCGCTGAACGACCGGCTGGAACGGCTGGAGCGCAGCAGCACCAGTGACGGCATCAGGGAGGCGGTCAAGGCGCTGCATCAGGGCCTCTCGCGGCTGGCGGACCAGATCACCGCCACGGCCAACAACTCCACCGGTCAGCTGGCGCAGGTCACCACCAATCTGGAAAAGCTCGCCGGTCAGGTCGGCCAGGTGTGGGAAGATGCCGACAATGCCGATCAGGCCTTGGAACAGCGCATCGAGAGCACAGCGCAGGGGCTCAGCCAACGCATTGACGACAGCGCGCGAGGGCTGGGCCAACGCATCGAGGGCGCGGAACGGACACTGGACGCGCGCCTCTCCGCGGTGGAAAAAACCGTTCAATTCAACACCAACACTGTGGATCACGCCCTGGAAAAGATCGCGGCGGGCACGGACCAGCGCGCCGCCGATCGGGGCGAAAATCAGCGCCGCGCCACCCAGCATGAGGACGGCATCCATCGGCTGCAGGACTCCATCGCGCGGCTGGAATCGCTTTTGCCCGGCCCGGAACTTGACGACCGGCTGGACAGCGTCGAGCGTTCCATCTCCGGCCTCACAGACCGGCTGGAGCATTATGACCCCGCCCAAAAGTTCGACGCGTCGATGCAAGCCCTGTCGCACCGGCTGGAGCAACTGGAAAAAGACCATATCGAGCTGGTGACGGAGCTGCGCATCGCCGCCCCGCAGGAACCGCCGCCGCCCGTACACGAAGCGCCCCCCCCTGTACAGCAAACGCCTCAGACATCAGAACCCGGCGCTTTTGAACAGCCGCCCTTTGCGCAACCACCGCCCTTTGCGCAGCCGCCGGGTTACGAACCGCCGGACGAGGATTTTCTGTCACAAGACGAGACCGTCGACGCTTTCGCCCCGCCGCCCGGTTTCACTTTCGATACGCCCCAGGAGCCGCACGAAGAATCCTTCACGCCCGACTTCGCGGATGTCTTCGAGGAGCCCCCGGAGGAATTCGAGGAGCCGCCGGAGGCACAGGATAATTTCCTCGCCCGGGCACGCCAGTCGGCTCGCGCCGCATCCGATCAGGCAGAGAGCGAACGCCGGGGCCGGCTGTCGGCCTTTCGCTGGAGCCAGAATGGCGCGGACCAAGAAGAAAAGGCTAAGCCGCGCTATCTGCTGCCCCTATTGATCACGCTTCTGGTGGTGGTGGCGGCAACGGCGGCCCTGGTCCTGAGCCAGCGCGCCAAGATGGCGGCCCCCAAACCCGTCAAATCCGCCGCCATTGCCGCCAAAGGGCCAACCTTCCGCGTGCCTGCGCCGCCCGGTGACACCCAGTTTGTCATCGCGCCACAGGCCAACAGCTTCAACATTGACCATGCGCCAGCGGGCAACGCCCCCTTAGGCGATGCCCCCATAGGCAATGCTCAAGATTTCAGCTCGCAGCGCTCCGAACCCGCAGCTTCCGATACCACGCCCCAAGCGCCGGCGCCTGTGCAACAGCACGAGGTGAGCAGCGTTCCCGTCAAGCCCGTAGCCAACAGCGCTGCCGCCAAGACTGCCGCGCCCGCTTCCATGGACCGCGTGGTTCAGCTGGCCAACTCCGGCAATCCCATAGCGCTCACGATTTTGGGTCTGCGGGCTCTGGACGCACCCAATGGCGCAGCCAACTTGCCGGACGCGGTGAAGTTCCTCACCCAGGCCGCCGAAAAGGGTCAGGCCGTGGCCCAGTATCGCCTGGGAACCCTTTATGAACGCGGCCAGGGTGTTGCCGCGGACGCAACCAAGGCGATGCACTGGTATGGGTTGGCCGCCGCTCAAGGCAACCGCAAGGCGATGCACAATCTGGCCGTCGCCTATGCCGGTGGCGGCAAGAAGAACATGGCGGAAGCGGCGCGCTGGTTCGCCAAGGCCGCTTCATTGGGCCTGTCGGATTCCCAGTTCAATCTGGCGGTCTTGTATGAACGCGGCGACGGCGTGCCGCAAAGCCTGGTGGACGCATACAAATGGTATTCCATCGCGGCGACATCCAGCGATGCCGAATCCAAGGCGCGCATCGGTGTGCTGCAGACCCAGCTGGGCGATGCCGATAAGGCTGCCGCCAGCAAATCGGCCGCCACTTTCCATGCCGCGCCATTGAACCGCAGCGCCAACGTGCCGCCCGAGCCCGCCGATCTGGGAAACTGATATTCCGCTTATTCCGTAAGGTTTTTTTGCGTTGACCCCATGCGCTCGCGCGCGCATGTTCGCCATCAGCGCTGCGTCGCCGAGCTGCCTTATGGAAATCTATCTCCCCGTCGCCGAAATGTCAGTCAACTGGCTGGTTATTGTCGCCTTGGGCACGGGCGTCGGCTTCATGTCCGGCCTGTTCGGCGTGGGCGGCGGCTTCCTGATGACGCCGCTGCTGGTATTTACCGGCATTCCCCCGACCGTGGCGGTGGCAACCACGCTGTCCCATGTCACGGCCTCTTCCATCTCCGGGGCGATCACCCAATGGCGCAAGCGCGCCGTGGATTTCGGCATGGCCGGCGTGATGGCGATCGGAGGCATGGCCGGCACCTTGTTCGGCGTCTGGCTGTTCGCCCTGATGCGCCGCCAGGGCCAGATGGATCTGCTTGTCGGGCTGAGCTACGTCGTCATGCTGGGCAGCATCGGTGTCATCATGCTGCGCGAGAGTCTGGCGACGCTCAAAGCCTATCGCAGCGGCGTGACGATCAGCCACCGCCCGGTCAATCGCGGCTGGATTCAAGGGCTGCCCTTCAAGATGCGGTTCCGCCAGTCGCGCCTTTATATAAGCGTGATCCCACCCATCGTGCTCGGTTTCGCGGTCGGGACCCTCAGCGCCATCATGGGCATCGGCGGCGGCTTCATCCTGGTGCCGGCCATGATCTATCTTCTGCGCATGCCGACCAAGGTGGTGATGGGCACCTCCCTGGTGCAAATCATCGTCGTCACCGCCATCACGACCATCCTACAGGCAACCAGCAACTATGCGGTGGACATCGTATTGGCGGGGTTGCTGGTGTGTGGCGGCGTGGTGGGCGCGCAATTGGGCGTGCGCGCCGGCGCCAAGCTGCGCGGCGAGCAGCTGCGCCTGTTGCTCGCGCTGCTGGTGCTGGCGGTGGGCGCGGGCCTGGCCTGGCAACTGGTCGCGCGCCCTGTCGACATTTATTCCCTGTCCGAGGGGGTGCCATGACGCGGGTGAAATACGCGCTTGTGCTGCCATCGCTGCTTTTGGCCGTGACCTGCGGCTGGAGCCGCGCCGCCCGGGCCGAGGGTCTGGTATCGGGCATCAGCCAGGACATCATCCAGATCACATCGAGTTATACCGGTACCAACATTGTGGTGTTCGGCGCCATCGAACGGGCGCAGAACGCGCAGGGCCGCAATATCGTGGTGGTGGTGCGCGGCCCCGACGAGCCCATGACGGTGCGCCGCCGCGAGCGGATCGCAGGCGTTTGGGTCAACAGCGACGCGGCCCAGTTCGAAGGCCTGCCGGCCTATTACTACCTCGCCTCGACCGAGCCGATCGCGCGCATCGCGCCCCGCGAAGCGCTGGCGCGCTATGGCATCGGCCTGCAGGCGCTCAGGCCATCCGTTGTCGGCAGCCACCACGATCCCGAACCCTTCCGCCAAGCGGCGATCCGCTACCATATGCGCGCAGGCCTTTATGCCGAAAGCCCCGGCAGCATCGACTTCCTCAGCGAGACGCTGTTTCGCACCCGTGTGCCGGTGCCGGCGGGCGTGACACGCGGCCAATACAATGTCGAAGTCTATCTGTTCCGTGACGGCGAGGTGATCAGCGCCCAATCCACACCGATGTTCGTGGACGCCACGGGGTTGGAGCGCCGCCTGTTCGACATGGCGCATAACGCGCCGCTGCGTTACGGCCTGGCCTGCGTCTTCCTGTCGATGCTGCTGGGCTGGATCTCCTCGGTGCTGTTCAGAAGGCCGGACTGATCCGCGTTCACCGGACAGCGGCATTTGGCGCCATTAGGCCCTGGCGAAACCATCAGACCATGTCGCCGGCGAGGCCCAGTATCGCCTTGAAGAGGCGGCGCACATCCTGCGGATTGTCCAGCGCCGGCACATCGACCAGGCGAGGCGCAAGCCCGCACGCCCGGGCGATGTCCTCCGCCTCTTTCCGCACGGCGGAAAAATCATCCGATGGCACCGCTATCACCACAAAGGATAGGCCCTGCACCGGCTGCTGCAGCACATGTCCCTTGTCGAACAGATTGTCGACATGCAGCACATTGCGGATGCCGAAGCGTCGCTCCATCCGGCGAACCATCAAGCGGACACGGCGCTTGGGGGCCTCCCCGCCCCTGACGCCGATCAGCAGGTACGGCCGACCTGCATGGCCTTGAAGGAAGTCCGAAAAAGTGGGACTGCCGCGCACGGCGCTCAGGTGAATCGCGGCATAGACCTTGGTGACGGTGAAATAACTCAGCGCGAAAAGGACGGTGGCCGAGATATCCACCAGATAGGGCGTATAGCTCACGCAATAGATGGTGACGGCGATGAAGCCGGTTTGCAGCACCCCGAACAAGGTGTTGATCCAGCGCTGTTCCACCCGGACCATGAAGGTCGCCGCCAGGCCCAGGATCGACAAGATCGACAGCAGCGCCATTGCCCAGACCGGGATGACGCGCAGCCATGTTCCCGACTTCATGTCGTCCATCGCCGTCGCCAGGATGGTGTTGTCGTCCGTTACCGCCGCGGCGGCGGTGCCCCTGATGCCGCCCAAGCCGGTGGCGGTGGCGCCCAGGATGACCAGGCGGCCGCGATAGCGCGCCACCCGCCTTGTGTCGCCAGACTCCAGATCCGCTGCGACGTCGGCGAAGGAGCGGCGCTCATAGCCGCCGCGCTTGTTTCGCCAATTGAGGATCATGCCATCGGGAAAGTCGCCGGGTTTGATGCCGGTGCGGATCCCCCCCGCCTCCAGGGCGCGAAGCGGCAGGGAGGGAAACGAAAAGCCTGGTTCGTTCAGATAGGGATCGAAACGGCGC
This sequence comes from Alphaproteobacteria bacterium, assembly GCA_025361185.1. GTDB lineage: Bacteria > Pseudomonadota > Alphaproteobacteria > Micropepsales > Micropepsaceae > Rhizomicrobium. The sequence goes on from JANYAR010000048.1 coordinate 31,206, forward strand.
ACGGCGCCGTCACTGTCCACCGGAAGATTGTTGAATCCCAATCGGCCATAAGCAGCGGAAAAGGCCGGCACCAGCACGGCAATGGGCTTTGCGGCGGCGGCTGGATCGTGGATCTGCGCCCCCGCAAAACGGGTGATGGCCACCTGGCTCTGACTGTCATTGGCGGGATTGAGACGGGTGATCGGCAGGACCGCGTTCGGCGTGTGTGCCAGCACATCCTGGAATGTGGCGTCGTCCTGCGGGTGATCGCGGTCAGGATCACTGAAGGTCAGGTTGATCAGGATGGATCTTGCGCCGGCGTCGGCAAGGCCCGCAACGGTCTCGGCGATAACCGATCTCGGCCATGGCCAGCGGCCATGATCCGGCGCCAGCAAGGCCAGCGACCGCTCATCGATATCGACAATCAGGATCGACGGATCGGGCGGCGGGCTGGACAGGCGCATCCGCACCGCCAGGTCCAGGGACGTGTTCTTCACACCCGGCGTCGCCCAATTCCAAACCAGATTGGCCAAAATGGCGATCACGAAGACCGCCGCCAGACCCAGATAGAACATGGTCGAGCGGCCTCGCGCCTGGGCGCCGATCCGCAAGGCCGCGCTTCTCAAGGCGTCTGGCGCGGGTTGTGGGTCGGTCAATGCGCCGCTCTGATACGCGAGGCTGCGGCAGACGGGGTGGCAGCGGACTCTATTTCCGGCGTCGCCGCGGCGGTCAGCGCCGCGATCCGGGCCTCGGGTGAGGGATGGGTAGAGAAGAGCAGCGCCGTGTCCGCTCCGGTCTTCAGTGCCTCCAGCCGCTCCATCACCGCGATCAGCGCCGAGGAGTCGTAACCGGCCCGGGCGGCGATCACCACGCCATCGCGGTCCGCTTCAAATTCGGCGGACTTGTCGAGCCCCCGGGCGATCAGCTTAGTGCCGAGGTCCGCCACCACTTGCGTCGAACGCCCTGGATCGCTGCTTGCCACCGCGTTCCCGGCCAGGGCGACCAGCTTTTGCTGTTGAATCACTTTCCATTGGTGGCGGCGATTGACATGGGCGATCTCATGGGCGAGCACCGCCGCCAACTCATCCTCGCTGGTCAGGAGGGCGTAGAGCCCGCGTGTCACCACGACAATGCCGCCGGGAAAGGCCATGGCGTTGATCGAAGGCGTATCCAGGATGGCGAAGCGCCACTGGACGTCCTTGCGCTCGACCTGCCGCGCCAGATTGCGGCCGACCAGATTGACATAGGACTGGACGGCCGGATTGCGCCAGGGCGGCGCGGCGCCGAACACCGTGGCGGCGATCGCATCGCCGGAGCGGGCTTCGTCATCCGCGCTTTGGCCGCCGGCCAGACTCTTGACCTGGCCCAGGATGTCGCCGAGACCGGGCTGGCTGTCTTTGCTTGCACCGGATTTGCCGAGGAGATCGGTCAGAGACTGGGCATGCGCCGGCACGATGGCAAACAGATGCGCCGCCCAGATTGAAACGAAGATTGAAGCCAGGAAGGACGTAAGACGCTTGCTCGTGTTCATCGCTGACCTCGGCCCGCCTTTGGCTGCCGGATATAGTCTATGCGGCGCGTCTGCAACCGGCCGGATCTGGCGAATTGCTCGGCCGCCGCTTCACTTGCCGCCGAGCGAGAGAGTGCGGACACCGAAGCGGGGTCCGGCGTGGCGCGGGCAAAATCCGCCGCGTCCAGGCCCCGGCCCCCCGAGGCGCTGACCACATTGTTTGAACCGGTGCGGCCGCTGGCCAGGGCGACGATCTCGCTCCCCGAGTCGCCGCTGGCCATAGACAGGCGGTCGAGCTTCAGCCATCCGTTCTGAGCACCGCCATGCACATGCGCCCAGAATCCCTTGCGCTCGACAATATCGACTGTGGCTCCGGCCTTGACGGCGCCTATGGCCGGCGCCTTCGGCGACGGCTGCGACTGAAGCGGTCCAGCGACGCGGACATGAGCGGGATTGCCCGCGGCGGCCCCGGCATAGAAGAGCGCGCTTGCGACAATTACGACCGCCCGGACTGAACTGAACCTCGGCAAATGCGTCGTCTCCGCACCCTGGATCAGGTTAGCATTTCGGCAGGGCGCTGTCTGGTCCGACCGCGCTGCGCGGCCTGCCCATTTTACACCTATCTTTGACCGCTGGCGCTGCGGACAGATCAGACAGCAACGCCCCGCCCCGTTTCGCACAGAGCCAACTCAGGGTGAGGACGTAACCTCCGGCGTCCTGGCACTTCGCAAGCGCCAGATGCTGATTATCCCGAAGGGAAATCAGCTCTTGAAGAGCCCGCCAGCAATACCGCTCATCTTGCCCATGATATCCCCAGACGAGATACCCGCATGGCCCATGAGCTCCTGAATCTTCTCAACGGACAGACCATGTTCGGCGGCCGTGGCTTCGATAGCCGCCAGCTGGCTTGAGCCATCACCGGTCTTGGCCTCAATCATGCTTGCGACAGAAAGCACTGTTTCCGGTGGTATTCCGACTTTGCCAGCGAGTTCTTCGGCCTTACCCGTCATCATGTCAAAAAGACTCATTTCGCACTCCGTTTGATGGGCTGCCTGAAAAGCCTATGCCTTATTGCAGGGGCTGTACATGACCACCTGCGGCTAGATGATTTACCCAGTGATCGATTGAAAGCCGACGATTTGGGGAGCAAGATCGGTTGTTCAACCAGCGAGGTTCCCATGCGCTATTTGACTGCTGCGATTGTTGCTGCCGGGCTTTTGGCTGCCCCTGCTTTCATCACGTCCGCGAGCGCGGATACGATGAAGAACTGTGCCGCGTCCTGGAAGAGTATGGCTCCGGCGGACAAGTCCAAGACAACCTATAAGGCGTTTTCGACCTCGTGCATGAAAGGCAGCAGTGCGCCCGTTGCCGCACCGGCTGCAGCGCCAGTTCCCGCCCCGGCTGCCATGGCCGCCCCAACCAAGCCCGCTGCAGCCACACCGGCCAAAGCAGCAATGGGTGCGGCTCCCGCTGGTGCAACCGGCATGTGCAAAGATGGCACCTACACGACGTCCAAAACCCACTCCGGCGCGTGTTCCCATCACAAGGGCGTTGCCAAGTGGCTCTAGCCTGAAGGAATAAAAGGCACCGGGTAAATTCAAGGAGAACCTGGAGAATAACCTTGCGCGTATATGCGCGTCTGCGGGGGGCAGGAGATGGTCAAAGGTTTAGGGGTAAACCATTGCCCTATTGATGGCGATGAGGCGCCTACGTTCGCGGCGCGCAAAGGAGTTCTACGGCGAAATTATCACATCATGGTTGTTTGGCCGGACGGCCGCCGCCTAAAGTTAGGTTATTTTCTAAGCAGATCAGACGCGGCGCGATGGATCGAGCAGAAGTCCGCTGATTGGCTTACCAAGCAGCATGCAGCAAACAACAAAAATCAAGGCGCTATTGAAAACGCATCTTTATAGCTTCCGATCATCTCATATTCTGATCTTGCCACAGTCGATTGCATAGACGGCCTGACCAACGGGATATTTTGCGTCCATATACTGTGATGTTTCCCAGATCCTAGTGGTCTTGCCACCAACTTGGAATTCAGTCCCGTCACTCCGCTCAACGCGTGCTCTGTAAAGCTACCGTCGGAAATGCTCCTAATTTTGAACCCCGCATGTACAGAGAACGCCATCAGGGGCTATCCTGTCTTTGACCAGTTGCAATACTACAAGACGTCTGCTGGCACGGGCTGCCACAGCGCCAACGCGAATTCTAAGGTTCCCATCAGAGCGACGGCTGAAACCAAACAAATTATCTCTCAAACAGCACTACAAATTATGATCCAAATCAAACCATCGGCCGAAGGTGAAGCGCACACTAATATGCAAATCTAGGAGGCATTGCCTATGCTCAAGAAATCAAGCGCCATATTGATGGCCACGACAATGTTTGCGGGAATGCTCGTCCAGACCGCCGCCGCCCAACCGGGCTATGGCCAGCCCGGCTATGGAACGCCCCCTGGTGGTGACTACAATGCTGGTTCCCGCGACCGGTACCGCCAGGGTTACGACCAGGGTGGCAATCGAGCGCACTACGATGACCGAGGCCAAAATATTCAAGGTCCTCCCGGCGGTTTTAACGATCAGGGTCAAAGTTGGCGCCAGCGCTACCAACGCGAATACAGCTACCAAGACGACAATTATTACCGCCAATGCCGCAACCAGGTTGATCCGGCCGGCGTTATCGCGGGGGCCCTGATCGGGGGCCTGCTGGGCAATGCCTTGGGGCAACGCGGCAGGCGTGGGGTTCCCACCATTGCCGGCGTTGTCGTGGGCGGCGCGCTAGGAGCGGCGCTCACGCGAAATTTAAACTGCGAGGACCAGAGCTACGCCTATAACACTTATTATAGCGGCTTCAATTCGGGCCGGACCAACGTTCCATATCAATGGCGCAATCCCAATAGTGGCAACTATGGCGAGGTTCGCGTCGATAACTACTTCAACGATCCTGGCGGCTTCCGCTGCGCCAACTTCAACCAGCAAATCTTCATCCATGGACGTCCACAAGTGGCCAATGGGCGCGCTTGCCAGCAACCGGATGGAACCTGGGCAGTTGTGAACTGATAGGTTACCGAGGACCTGCCGCGACAAGCGGCGCCTAAACTGAAAAGGAGCTTTGTGATGAGAAACTATTATCTGGCCATTGGTATTGTCCTCATGCTCGCCACGCCCGCGCTAGCGCAGGATGCGGGACTAGTGTTCACGGCCCTCGACACAAACAAGGACGGCAAAATCAGCCAGGCGGAAGCGCAAAGGAACACAATGGTTTCGGACAACTTCGCAGCTGCCGACAAAAACCACGATGGGTCTCTCTCTAAGGACGAATTTGTGGCCGCCTTCGGAAAAAAATAGGCGGGACCAAAGCCCCCCAGCGCCATCCGGCAAAACAACCCGGTCGGCCCCTCCTCCCATCTGAAACCCGGCGATATCCAGCGCGCAGCACATGATGTCCACTTTTGGCGCAAAGCGGACAGATCAGACAGCAACGCCTCGCGCCATCGCATAGACCCGGCTTTGCCCCAGCATATAGGCGTGAAACGGGCCCGCGAACAGGGACGCGAAGGCGGCATCGCCCACATCCAACCCGCCGGTAAAAGCGCCAAAGGAGGGCAGAACAAGCCTCAACCCATCGGATACAAAACAGCGGCGGCGCACGCTGCGGCCCCATTTGGCCACGCGCGCGCAAGGATGCAAATGGCCCGCGACTTCGCCGGGCTCAAACGCCGCCAGCGGTTCGTGCCGGAAGATCAGCCCGCCAAGGCGCAGACTTTCCACCACCTCGCCGCCCAGCCAGGCGGGCGGATGGGGATCGTGATTGCCCGTGATCCAGGTAAAGCGCGCCTGGCGGACAATATAGTCCAGCTGCGCGCGCGCCTGCTCTCCCAACCGGCTCGCAGCCTCGCCGTCATGAAAGGAATCGCCCAGCGCGATCACATGCGCCGGCTTGTGGCGCGCGATTGCCTGGTCCATCCGCAGCAGAGTATCGGCGGTGTCATAGGGCGGCAGGAATTGGCGGCTGCGGGCATAGGAACTGCCCTTTTCGAAATGCAGGTCGGAAAAGATCAAGGTGGAATGGGCGGGGCTGAAGGCCGCGCCGCAGGCATCCAGCAACAGGGTCTGGCCATTCACCTCGATTTGCAGGGTCTCAGTCCACACGCATGGCGTCCCGTATCAACGCATCTTCACTCTCGCGCAGAATAGCCTCGTCCGCCTCGCCCGCAACCATTTCGCGAGAAATCTCCAGCAAGGCGGGCACCGACAGGGGGGAAACCCGATCCAGCCGCCTTGTGACGATTCGCTTCTTCACCCGGGCCAGCATGTCGCCAAGGCGGGCAATGTCGAGCAGCCCGGTGCCCGCGTCCTGGTAGGTCGCGCGCAACAGCACATGGTCGGGCTCGTGGTCCCTGAGCACGTCGTAAATCAGGTCTGACGAAAATGTCACCTGACGCCCGCTCTTTTCCTTGCCCGGAAAGCGGCGCTGGATCAGCCCGGCGATGATGGCGCAGTTGCGGAAGGTGCGCTTGTAGAGATTGGACCCGGCCAGCCAGCTGTCCAGATCATCGCCCAGCATATCCTCGTCGAACAGGGCGTCCATGTCGGCGCCGGACATATCCTTGGCCGCCCACACCGCCAGGGCATACTCGTTGGCGACAAATCCCAAGGGCTGGTAGCGGCCACGCTCCAGCCGCCTGGTCAGCAGCATGCCCAATGTCTGGTGCGCCAGACGGCCTTCGAAGGGATAGCAGACCAGATAGTGGCGATTGCCGCGCGGAAAATTTTCCACCAGCAGCTGGCCCGCCTGGGGAATCACGCTGCGCCATTCCTGAATCTTCAGCCATTCCTGCACCGGGGCGGGCAATGCGTGCCAGCTTTGCGGCGATGACACCATCTCGCGTACTCGTTGGGCCAGGAAGGTGGAGAGTGGAAACTTGCCGCCATTGTAGCTGGGGATTTGCGCCTGCGGGTCGCGGGTGCGGGTGACATAGGCGCCGGTCTCGCGCAGACCCTCGAAACGCAGCACCTCGCCGGAAAAAATGAAGGTGTCACCGACCGACAATTGCTCAATGAAATATTCCTCCAGCTCGCCCAACTTACGCCCGCCCGCACCGGCGGGACGGCCCTTGCCTTGCAGCCTGATCTCCACCATCGGGTCTTCCACGATCACGCCCGCATTCAGCCGGTATTCCTGCGCCAAGCGGGGATGGGCAAGACGCAAGCGCCCATCCTCGGTCTTGCGCAGCCTGGCATAGCGGTCATAGGCGCGCAGCGCATATCCGCCGGTGGCGACAAAATCGACCACCGCATTGAAATCCTGCCGCGTGAGCTGGGCGTAAGGCGAGGCCGCGCGCACTTCGGCGAACAACGCGTCTGCCGAGAATGGCGCGGCGCAGGCCATGCCCAAAACATGCTGCGCCAAAACGTCCAGCGCGCCCGATTTCAAACGCTCGCCATCCAGCTCGCCCGCCAGCACGGCGTCGCGGGCGGCGTTGCATTCCAGAACCTCAAACCGGTTGGCGGGAACCAAGAGAGCCAGACTGGGTTCGTCCAGCCGGTGATTGGCGCGGCCGATGCGCTGGACCAGCCGGGCCGCGCCCTTGGGCGCGCCGATGCAGATCACCTTGTCCACCGCACCCCAGTCGATGCCAAGATCCAGGGTGGAGGTGCAGACCACCGCGCGCAAACTGCCTTTGGCCATGGCCGCTTCCACCTTGCGCCGCTGCTCTTGGGCGAGGCTGCCATGGTGCAGAGCAATGGGCAGATTTTCGTCATTGATCGCCCACAGCTCCTGGAACGTGCGTTCGGCCTGGCTGCGGGTGTTGACGAAAACCAGGGCGGTCTTGGCGCTTTGGATCGCCGCCATCACATCACCCATGGCGTGACGCGCCAGGTGGCCGGCCCAGGGAACATAGGAATCCGAAGTACTGATCTCGATTCTCGGCCTGGCGCCGCCTTTGGCGATCACTAGGTCTGACAGCACTTCGCCGCTTATCGGCTGCGGCATTAAAAAGCGCTGCAGCGGCGCGGGATCTTTCACCGTGGCCGACAGGCCGACGCGGCGATGTGTGGGAGCCAAGGTCTGTAGCCGCGCCAGCGCCAGGGCCAAGAGATCGCCGCGCTTGGAGTTGTACAGGGCGTGCAGTTCGTCCAGCACCACGCTGCGTAAATTCTCAAACATCTGAGTTGCGCGTGGATGCGCCAGCAGCAGGCTCAACTGTTCCGGCGTGGTCAACAGGATATCGGGCGGGCTGTGACGCTGGCGCTGGCGCCGGGCGGCGGAGGTATCGCCGGTGCGAGTCTCCACTGTTACCGGCAGAGCCATATCCGCGATCGGCGCGTCGAGATTGCGTGCCACATCTACCGCCAGCGCCTTGAGCGGCGAGATGTAGAGCGTGTGCAGGCCGCGCTTGTGCGCACGCCCCGGCCGCGAGACCGCCAATTTGGCAGGGCGCTTCTCAGACAGATCGATCAGGCTGGGCAGGAAACCGGCCAAAGTCTTGCCGCCGCCGGTGGGCGCCACCAGCAGCACGCTGTGACCCCGGGCGGCATGCTCCACCAGCGCCAGCTGATGATCCCGCGGCTGCCAGCCGCGCACCGTGAACCAATCCTGGAATCTTTGCGGCAGCATGGCGCAAAAAGACCATGCGCCCGCGGCAAAAGGCGAGTCCTATTTGCGCGCCGCGCTTCAGCTCTGGCGGCGGAAGAAGTCGATCACGGCCTGGCGGGTGTTTTTGTCGCCCACCGCCGACATATGATCCCGGCCGGGAATCGTCACCGCATGGCCGTCGGCAAAGGCGTGCGCCAAGGGCTCGGCCCGGCCCGCGGTTTCGTCTTCGCTGCCATCCACCACCAGGATGGGACGGACCAGCCGCGCCAGAACTTCGGCAGGAAGACGCGGCGACATGGCCCGCATGCAGGCCGCCAGCGCCAGCCGGTCCTTTCCGGGCTGGTCGGCAAAGGCGCGAAACATCTTCGCCCGTGGATCGGTGATGCTGTCCTTGTCTTGTGTGGTCAGGGCATCGGCCAACGCGGCCCGCGCTTGTGGCGCGGTGATGTCATCGCGCAGATAGCTTTCGCCCACACCTGCCACGGCCAGCTTGATGACCCGCTCGGGATGCGCCGCCAGCAGCCGTAGCCCGATGAAGCCGCCCATCGAATAGCCACAGATCAGCGCGCCCGAAAGACCGCAGGCTCCCATCACCGCGATGACGTCATCCGCCATGCGGTCATGGCCGTAAGATTGCGGATCGTGCGGCTTGCCGCTTTCGCCATGGCCGCGGCAATCCATCGCCACGATGGAAAATCCGGCTGCCGTGAGCCCCCCATACCAGCCGGTGGATTTCCAGTTCTGCACCCGGCTGGAGCCAAAACCATGCACCAGTACAATGGCAGGGCGCTCTGTTCCTTTCTCGGCGTCCTTCTCGGCGCCTTGGCGCTCATAGGCCAGTTCGACCCCATCCTCCGCAATCGCATATTCGGGCATAGCCATCCCTGCCAAACTCGCAAAGTGCGCGGCCACTGTCTATAAACGAACGCATGAAAATCTGGATGTTTATCGCTGGCCTGAACGGCGCCGTGGCGGTGCTGATGGGTGCATTCGCGGCGCATGCGATGGGACCGGGCCATCCCTTTGCGTCCGCCTTTTCCACCGCGGCCCATTATCACCTGGTTCATGCCGCCGCCATGGCGATCGCGGCCCTGGCGGCACAGGGCGCGGCCGGGCCGCGCGCCCGGATGGCGGCCATGCTGTTCCTGGCCGGGATCCTGCTGTTCAGCGGATCGCTGTATATGCTGACTCTGACGGGGTTGCGCGCATTCAGCTATATCACCCCGGTCGGCGGATTGGCCCTTGTCGCGGGCTGGCTGGTGCTGGCGCTGGCTGCCCTCAAACTGGAGACATCATGAAAAAAATCCTGTTGCTGATGCTGCTGGCGGCAAGCCCCGCCCTGGCGCATGCCAAGCTCAAATCCTCCGATCCCGCGGCGGGCAGCCATGTGAAGTCGCCCAATATGATCAAGCTGATTTTCTCGGAACCGCTGGAGCCCGCCTTCAGCGGCGCGGAGCTGCTGGACGCAGCCGGCAAACCGATGCCGGTGCCCAGATCGGTAGGCGGCGCCACCATCACCCTTCTGCCGCTGGCCCTGAAACCCGGTGCCTATAAAGTGAGCTGGCACGGCGTCGGCCATGACACCCATCGGATGAGCGGCAGCTTCGGATTCACGGTCGTTCCATGATTGTGGCCGGGGTCGCGGTTGCGCGCGGCATCTATTTCATTGCTGTGATGCTGCTGTTCGGCAGCGCGGTGTTCGGCGCCTTGCTGAAAAGCCGCCTGCCCGCTATCCCGCCACCGGACCTGCCGCGCCGATGGACGCTGCTGCTGGCGGCGATGGCCGGCTGCGCTTGGTTCATCCTGGCAGCCGCGCAAATGGCGGGCGAAATGAGCCAAAGCGCGATCCTGCAAGCCGCCACCGCCACCCTGTTCGGCCAGGTCTTCCTGATTCGCCTTGCCGCACTGCTGAGTCTCGTCTTTGTCTTAAAGCACGAAAAAGCAGTGGCGCTGCTGGCCGCGATGGCGCTGGCTCTGCCCGCCGTCACAAGCCATGCCGCCGCTTCCAGCCCGGCCGGCTTCGCTGTCATAGGCGCGAGCCTGGACGCGGTGCATCTGCTGGGAGGCGGTTTCTGGATCGGCGGGCTGGCGGTGCTGGCCGCGCTATTTAAGCGCAAGGAACCCCATATTCTGCAGGCTCTATCGCACTTTTCGGATTGGGCGCTGGTAGCCGTGCTGCTTCTGGTCATGACGGGACTGGTCAACGCCGCTTCGATCCTTCTGGGTGGGGATACGCCCGCCACCGCGTATCTGGCCGTGTTGGGCGCCAAGTTGGCGCTTGTGCTGGTCATGCTGGGGCTCGCCGCTATGAACCGCTTCAAGCTGATGCCGCGCGCCCAGGACAGAGCCATCGCGCGCAATGCCGCATGGGAACTGGGGCTGGGGATTGTTGTCGTGCTGCTGGCGGGCGCGCTGGGCCAGTTGCCGCCGACCCAGTGACGGGCGCTGACCGGCGCCGTTATGTCCCGGGAGACCGCGACCAGGCAAAAGCCCCACCCCGGTTATGCACGGCTCGGGGTGCGCCCTTCGGGCGCCCTCGCCGTGCAGATTCCAATTAAAAGCCACAAGTGCCGGTGCGATCCTGGGCGGCCCGGCACTTTGGATATCGGAAGGCTGTTATTCTTTTGGAAGATGTTTCCAGGCGAAAGCTCCACCCTCCATGCCTGCATCGTTGGACACTATGGTCACATTGCGCGGAAGCTTGAAATTTATGCAGCGGGAATTTCCGCCGCCCAGATAGAGATGGTCATAAGAAAATACCGTCTCCAAAATGGCGATCAATTTCTTGATCCGCTTGTTCCAGCGGCGGTCGCCGATCTTGCGGCGGGTCTTGTCTCCCACAGCGATATCGAAATCGTCTTTGCTGCGCATCACCAGATGCGCCAGATCCATGTGCGGCATCAGCGCGCCGTCCCGAAACCAGGCGGTTCCAAAACCGGTGCCCAGGGTGCAGACCAGCTCCAGGCCCGTGCCTTGGATGGCCGCCAGGCCCTGTACATCGGCATCGTTCAACAGCTTGACCGGCTTGCCGAGTTTTTGCTGCATCACCGACGCCAGCGCGAAGCCCTTCCAGTCCTGGGTTCCGAAATGCGGTGCACTGATCACCTTGCCGTTCTTGACCATGCCGGGAAAGCCGATGTTCACGCAATCGAACTTGCCCAAGGGGGCAACCATTTCGGTCAGCAGCTTGACGATATTCTTGGGCTTGCGGCGTTTGGGGGTCTTCACCCGCACGCGCTTGACCAGATATTTTCCGCGCGGCGAGATCACCGCCGCTTTCAGGCCGGTGCCTCCCACGTCAATGCAAAGAATGCGCTTTGCGCCAACCATCACAATCCACACTCCCGCTTCACTGTCCTGCCGCCGCCGCATCGGCCAGCCACAACACCTTGCCCTCAGGCACAATCGCGCCCGCCGGTCCCACGCCACGGCGCGCCTTGGCCAGGGCATCGCGCTTGCCCGCGCCACTGACCAGGAACAGGATCAGCGCGCTGGATTCCAGCGCCGGATAGGTAAGCGTAATGCGCGGCTCCGCCCGCCCCTGCGGCACCGCCGCGGCCCAGCGCTCGCGCTCCTCAAGCACCGGCTGGCCGGGCAGCAGGGATGCGGTATGGCCGTCATCGCCCAGCCCCAGCAGGGTCAGGTGGAACAGGGGGACGCCGTGTTCCAGCGTGCCGGCGCCATATTGCTGGCGCAGGATCTCATCATAGCGTTCGGCGGCGCTCTGCGGCGTGCCGTCGGTGGGGATCGCCGCGAGCTTGCGCGGATGGACCAAGCCGCCCGCCAGAAGCGTCTCACGCACCATGCGATAGTTGGAGTCCGGATGGTCCGGCGGCACAAAACGCTCGTCGCTGAAGAACAATTCAGCGCAGCTCCAGTCATTGTCCTGGTACGCCAGAAGTTGATAAGCGGCACGCGGCGTGGACCCGCCCGACAGCACGATCCGGAACGGGTATTTCGCACCGCCAAGCCGTTCGGCAACAATCTGGGCCGCCCGCGCCGCCAATGCAGCCGCGTCTTTCACCACCTCAAGGGTACCGGCGATTTTGTTGTCGCCCGGCGTGTTCAACTGATGCGCCTCCAGGATCGCCCGTCGCGCGCCAGCAGGTCATTGGCGGCGCTGGGTCCTTCGCTGCCCGCGGCATAATTGGGAAAGTGGCGCGGCGTCGTGTTGGCCCAGCCTTCCAGCACCGGCGCGACCAGGTCCCAGGCGGCTTCCACCTGGTCGGCGCGCTGGAACAACGTCGCGTCGCCGATCAGGCAGTCATAGATCAGTGTCTCATAACCCACCGCGGGCGCCTGCTTGAAATAATCCTTATACTTGAACTCCATCGCCACGCTTTCCAGGGCCATTGCCGGACCCGGCCGCTTGGCGTTGAAACGCAGACGGATACCCTCATCCGGCTGCACCCGCAGGATCAGCCAGTCGGCGTCCAGCTCATCCACCGGCGTCTCGCGGAACAAGGCCAGCGGCGCGCTTTTGAAGCGGATGGCGATCTCGGTATAGCGCTTGGTCAGCCGCTTGCCGGTGCGCAGATAGAACGGCACGCCCGCCCAGCGCCAATTGTCGATCATCAGCCGCATGGCGGCATAGGTTTCCGCCGTCGATTCCGGCGAGACATTGGCTTCGGCGCGATAGGCCTTGGCCTTCTCGTCGCCGACGATGCCGCTGTCATACTGGCCGCGCACCACATCGCTCAAGGTCAGGCAATGAATCGCCTTGAACATCTCGGCTTTCTTGGCACGGATGTCCTCGGCGTCGAAGGAGACCGGCGGCTCCATCGCCGTCATCGCCACCAGCTGGAACAGATGGTTGGGTATCATATCGCGCAGGGCGCCGGTGGCTTCGTAGAATTTTCCGCGCGTCTCCACGCCGATCGATTCCGCCACCGTGATCTGGACATGATCGATACGGTCCCGATTCCAGATCGGCTCGAACAGCCCGTTGCCGAAACGCAGCGCCATGATGTTCTGCACCGTTTCCTTCCCCAGGAAATGGTCGATACGATAGATCTGTTCTTCCTTCAGCCATTTGCGCAAACAGGCATTGAGCGCCTTGGCCGAGGCCAGGTCGTGGCCGAAAGGTTTTTCGACAATCAGGCGGCGGAAGCCAACCTTCTTGTTGTTGTCCGAGCCGCCGGATTCGACCAGACCGGCCTCACCCAGTTTGCCCGCGATGGTGCCGAAGAATCGGTCGGCCACCGCCATGTAGAACAGCACATTGCCTTCCAGCGCCTGTTTCTCATCCAGCTCCCCGAGCAGATCCTTCAGGCTTTGATAGGTTTCGGGCTTTTCAAAGTCGCCGCTGAGGAAGGTCATGCTGCGAGCGACCTGCCGCCACAACATTTCGTCGATTTCCTCATTGTTCTTGGCCAGAACCTGCGCCAGGAAATCCTTGAGCTGCCCGGTCCATTCCTCGCTGGTCTTCTTATTGTGGTCCACCCCGACCAGCGCGAGGCTGCTGGGAAGAAGCTGGGTGCGCGCCAGGTTGTAGAGCGCGGGAATGATCAGGCGCTTGGTCAAATCGCCATTGGCGCCAAAAATCACGATGGCGCAGGGCGGCGGCGGTGACTTATGCGAAAGCATGCTCATTGATCGTCATCCTTCGCCTTGTGTACCGGAATGGCGCTCTCGATATGGCCGCCGAATTCCTTGCGCATGGCCGACAACAATTTCTCGCCGAAGCTATTGCCGCTACGGGAACGGAACCGTGCATAGAGCGCCGCGGTGATCACCGGCGCCGCCACCGCCTCATCCACCGCCGCCTGAATGGTCCAGCGTCCTTCACCGCTGTCGTCCACCTTGCCGCTGAATTCCTCCAACTTCTCCGACTTGGCCAACGAGATGGCGGTCAAATCCAGCAGCCAGGACGCCACCACGCTGCCGCGACGCCATACTTCGGCAACATCGGCAACATTGATGTCGAAGCGCTCATCGTCCGGCAGGTGATCGCTGTTTCGGCCGCGCATGATGTCGAAGCCTTCGGCATAGGCCTGCATCAGGCCATATTCGATGCCATTGTGCACCATCTTGACGAAATGCCCCGCGCCTGCCGGTCCCGCATGCATGTAGCCTTCGGTGACGCGCGGATCGGACTTTTCCCGGTTTGGCGTTTTCGCGATGGAACCGGCGCCCGGCGCCAGCGCCCGGAAGATGGGATCGAGACGGTCTACCGCGGCTTTTTCGCCGCCGATCATCATGCAATAGCCGCGCTCCAACCCCCACACACCGCCCGATGTGCCGACATCGAGATAGAAGATGCCGTGGCGGTGCAACGCGTGCGCGCGGCGGACATCGTCCTTGAAGAAAGTGTTGCCGCCGTCGATGACAACGTCGCCCTTCCCCAGCAATTTGCCCAGTGCGGCGATGGCGTCTTCGGTGATCTTGCCGGCCGGCAGCATCACCCAGACCGCGCGCGGCGCCTCCAGTTTTTTCACCAGCTCTTCCAGGGACGCCACACCGATAGCGCCTTCCAGCGACTTTACCGCCGCGGGATTGGCGTCATAGCCGACCACCGTATGGCCGCACTTCATCAGCCGCCGGCCGATATTGGCCCCCATGCGGCCCAATCCGATAATCCCTAACTGCATGCAAACTCCCTGCTCACGCCAAGCGCGGTACAAACGGCACTATCGGCCAAATCTAGCGCCGGCGAACACACCTTGAAACCGTTCCCGGCCGCACCCCCGGATCACCGTATCCTTGCCCACCGCAGGTCTTCGTCGAATTGCCCGGAAAAAACCCCATAAACGGGCGGAAACTATTGATTTTAGCTCCCCTTACCTGCCAATTACCGCGGCCCCACATCAGGCCTGTCATGGACGACGATTTCCGCAAAAGCGCCCTGGACTATCACCGCATCCCCAGGCCCGGCAAATTGTCGGTGGAAGCCACCAAGCGGATGGCGAATCAGCGCGACCTGGCCTTGGCCTATTCCCCAGGAGTCGCTGCGCCCTGCGAAGCCATCGCGGCCGATCCATCGCTGGCGCGCGAATACACCGCACGCGGCAACCTGGTGGCGGTGATCACCAATGGCACCGCCGTGCTGGGGCTGGGCAATATCGGGCCGCTGGCATCCAAGCCGGTGATGGAGGGCAAGGCCGTCCTGTTCAAGAAATTCGCCGGCATCGACGTGTTCGACCTGGAAGTGGACGAGACCGACATAGACCGCTTTGTCGACATCGTGGCGTCACTGGAGCCGACCTTCGGCGGCATCAATCTGGAAGACATCAAGGCGCCGGAATGCTTCGTCATCGAAAAGAAGCTGCGCGAGCGGATGAAAATTCCGGTCTTTCATGACGATCAGCACGGCACCGCCATCGTCTGCGCCGCCGCTATCCGCAACGGACTGGTGCTGCAGGGCAAGACCCTGTCCGAGGTGAAGCTGGTGACCAGCGGCGCGGGCGCCGCCGCGCTCGCCTGCGTGGATTTACTGGTGGCGATGGGCCTGCCGGTGGACAATATCACCCTGACCGACATCAAGGGCGTGGTGCACAAGGACCGCGGCGATGAAATGGCGCCCAACATGGCGCGCTATGCCCGAAAAACCGACGCGCGCACCCTGGGCGATGTTCTGGTCGGCGCCGATGTGTTTCTGGGCCTTTCGGCGCCCAATGTGCTCAAGTGCGAATGGCTGCCGCAGATGGCGGCCAAGCCGCTGATCCTGGCCCTGGCCAATCCCGATCCCGAAATCCTGCCGGAGGTAGCCAAGGCGGCGCGGCCCGATGCCATCATCGCCACCGGCCGCTCGGACTATGTCAATCAGGTCAACAATGTCCTGTGCTTTCCCTTTGTGTTCCGCGGCGCGCTGGATGTGGATGCCACCACCATCAACGAGCCGATGAAAGTGGCGGCCGTCGAGGCCATCGCGGCACTGGCCCGCGCCGAAGCCAGCGACGTGGTGGCAAACGCCTATGGCGGCACTCTGACCGGTTTCGGGCCGGATTATATTATTCCCAAGCCTTTCGACCCGCGCCTGATCCTGCACATCGCGCCCGCCGTGGCGCGCGCCGCCATGGACTCGGGCGTGGCACGCCGCCCGATCGCCGATTTCGACGTCTATCACAGCGAGCTGGAGAAATTCGTTTATCGCTCGGGCCAGTTGATGCGGCCTGTCTTCGACACCGCCCGCCAAAATCCGCGCCGCGTGGTCTATGCCGAGGGCGAGGAAGACCGCACCCTTCGCGCCGTGCAGACGGTGGTGGACGAAGGCCTGGCCCATCCCACCCTGATCGGCCGCCGCGAGGTCATTCTGGAAAAGACCCGGAAACTCAGCTTGCGGCTCGACTTCGACAAACAAGTGCGCATTCTCGATCCGCTGCAGGATCGTGAATTCTTCGCGCCCCTCATCGAACGCTATCAGCGCCTGGTGGAGCGGCGCGGCGTGCAGCCGGAATCGGCGGCGCGCTGGCTGGCCACCCGTCACGGTATCGCCGCCGCCATGCTGCTGGAGGCGGGCGAAGTGGATGCCGCCTTATGCGGCGGGCTGGGCGACTGGACGCGGCAGCTCAGCAATATTCTGCCCATCATTCCGCGCCTGCCCGGCGTCAGCCGGCTCTATTCGCTGGCGGCGCTGATCCTGCCCAATGGCGCGCTGTTCTTCTGCGACACCCATGTCAATGTCGACCCCACCGCGGAGCAGATCGCGGAGATGACCCAGCTGGCGGCCAAGACCGTGCGCCGTTTCGGGCTTGCGCCCAAGGCAGCGCTTCTGTCCCATTCCAGTTTCGGCACCTCCCACTCGCCCAGCGCCATCAAGATGCGCAAAGCGCTGGCGCTGCTGCATGCCGCCAAGCCCGATTTCGAGATCGACGGCGAAATGCATGCCGATGCGGCGTTGAGCGAAAGCTTGCGCGCACGCGTCGTCTCCAGCAGCCCGCTGACCGGTTCGGCCAATCTTCTGGTCATGCCCACGCTGGATGCGGCCAATATCGCGCTGACCCTGTTGTCGGCGGCCACAGAGGCGCTTTTGGTGGGGCCGCTGCTGCTGGGCGTTTCCAAGCCCATCCATGTCATGGTGCCATCGGTCACCGCGCGCGGTATTGTCAACATGACCGCTTTGGCGGTGGCCCAGGCCGCCGCTCCGGCGGCTTGAGCAGGCATAGCCGCGCCAACAAGGAATTAGAATGGAAGTTCTGGATCTGAAAGCCATGGCCGAGCAGGCCGTTGCCTTGCACCAGCAGGGAAACCTGGCGCAGGCGGAAACCCTCTATAGGCAGATTCTGGATACCGATCCGCGCCTGTTCGGGCCGCGCTATTATCTGGGCCTGATGCGGTTGCAGCAGGGCCGTAGCGCCGAGGCCTGCGAATTTCTGGACGAAGCGCTGCAGGTTTATCCCAATGATCTGGGCGCGTTGATGAATTATGGCATGGCCCTGCGTGGCGCCGCGCGGCCAGAGGAAGCGGTGGCGGTGTTCGACCGGGTGCTGGCGATCCAGCCCAACATGATGGAGGGCCTTTTCAATCGCGGCGTGGCGCTGGGCGATCTCAACCGTTTCGAGATGGCGGTGGAAAGCTATGACCGTGCCTTGGCTGTGCAGCCGGAAATGGTCGCGGCCATGGTCAACCGCGCCGCGGCAATGGCCGTCATGGGACGCTTCGACGACGCCATCGCTGGCTATGACCGGGTGCTGGCGATCCAGCCCAGCAATGTGGGGGCGCTGGCCCAGCGCGGACAGGTCCATCGCACCCAAGGCCGCCCCGAATTGGCGCTAGCCGATTACGACCGCGCCCTGGCACTCGATCCCAACCTTGACGACGCCCACTATAACCGCGGCGTGGCGATGTTGGATCTGCAGCGCGCCGCCGAGGCGCTTGCCGCGTTCGACGCGGTGATGCCTACCTACCAGGGCAATGCCGAAATGCTGAACAATCGTGGCGTGGCGCTGTGGAATTTGAAGAGGCCCGCCGAAGCGCTGGAAAGCTATGAGCGCGCGCTGGCAATCGAACCCGCCTTTGCGGAAGCCTGGGGCAATCGCGGCCTGGCGCTGCGCGACTTGCTGCGCCAGGAAGAAGCAATCGCCAGTTTCGACCAGGTGCTGCGGCTGGAGCCGCGCAACGCAGTGGCCTGGAACAGCCGCGCCAATGTGCTGCGCGACACCAAGGATTTTAATGCGGCCCTGGAATGCTACAGCCGCGCCATCGAATTACGCCCCGACTATGCCGAGGCGATTATCAATCGCGGCTATGCCCTTTGGACCCTGAAGCAGTACGACGCCGGCATGGCGGATGTGGAACGCGGCTTGGCGCTGAATCCCGACTATCCTTATGGCCGCGGCGAACTGCTGCATTACCGCATGTATTGCGCCGACTGGCACGACTTTGCCCCGCGCAAGGCCGAGCTGGAAAAGCTGGTGCGCGCGGGCAAGCGCAGCGTGCAGCCGTTCATTTTCCAGGCAATCGCCGAGACGCCGGAAGATTCGCTAAGCTGCTCGCGCATCTGGGCGCGGGACAAATACCCGGCACTGACGGCGGCGGTTCATAACCCCGCCACCCGCAAGGGACGCGACAAGATTCGCGTCGGCTATCTCTCCGGCGAATTTCGTCACCAGGCCACCGCCATCCTGATGGCGGGCGTTTATGAACACCATGACCGGGACAAGTTCGAGATCGTCGCCATCAATTCCGGCGCCAATGACGGCAGCGAGATGCGCGCGCGGCTGGAAAAGGCTTTCGACCGCTGGATCGATGTCGCCAGACTGGCAGACGAAGAGGCCGCCCAGGCGATTGCCGCCGCCGAGATCGACATTCTGGTCAATCTCAACGGCTATTTCGGCGATGCCCGCATGGGTGTTTTCGCCCGGCGCCCGGCGCCTGTGCAGGTCAACTATCTGGGTTTTCCCGCCACCCTGGGGGCACCCACTATCGACTACATCATTGCCGACAGGATCGTGATTCCGGAAGGCGAACAGGGCTTTTACGACGAGAGGATCGTGTATCTGCCCGGCTGCTATCAGGCCAATGACGATCACGGCCGCCCGATCGCGCAGACACCCAGCCGGGCCGAGGCCGGATTGCCGCCGTCGGGCTTCGTGTTCTGCAATTTCAACAGCGCCTACAAGCTGACGCCGGAAAGTTTCGACAGCTGGATGCGAATCCTGAAGGCGGTGGAAGGCAGCGTGCTGTGGCTGCTGGAAAGCGTGGGGCCCTTTGCCGCCAATCTGCGCAAGGAAGCCGAAAAGCGCGGCGTGCCGGGCGGGCGGTTGATTTTCGCCCCAGACCTTTTGCCCGACCAGCATTTGGCGCGGTTGCAACTGGCCGACCTGTTCCTGGACGGCCTGCCCTACAACGCCCACACCACGGGCAGCGACGCTTTGTGGGCGGGCGTGCCGCTGATCACCCAAAAGGGCACCACCTTTCCGGGACGCGTCGCCGCCAGCCTGTTGATGGCGGCCGGCCTGCCCGAACTGGTGACGGAGAGTGCGGCCAATTTTGAAGCGCTGGCGATCAAACTGGCCGGCGATCCCAAGGCCCTGAAAAAGCTGCGTGACAAGCTGGCCAAGAACAAGACCAGCTGCGCCTTGTTCGACACTGATCTGTTCGCCGCGAATATCGAGGCCGCCTATCGCATCATGTGGGAGCGCTGGCTCGCCGGCGAGAAGCCGATGGGCTTTACCGTCGGACCCTAATTCTGCTTTCTGCCCTTCGTCTCCGCCTGGCCAGCGGCGGCGCCGTCTTCCTACCGGATGAACTGATCCACAAAGTCCGCGCCCAATCCCACCTTCTCATAATGGGCGCGGCACAGATTGATCTTGGTGAAGACGTCTTCATATCCCAGCACGCCGCCATCGGGGTCGACATAGATCATCACGCCATTGACCTGGAACAGGGTGATCATCTCTTCCACGTCTTCGTCCACCACCAAGGTGTGGGTCTCGCCCGGCGCCTCATAGACATAGCCGCCTTCCTGGGCGACCCAGTCATGCTCCAGATAGCGCCAGCGCCCTTTGATCACATAGCCGTGCACCGGCTGGGGATGGCGGTGGCGCGACAGCACGCCCGACTTGCGCACCCGAAGCAGGTTCATCCAATAGCCGCGCGAAGCACAGAGGCACAGCGGGCGAAACCAGACGTTCTCGCCCTGCGGCACCCACACCCGTTCGTCGGCGGGAATGACGGAAGGGATCACCAGTTCGGGCGGGGATTCCTTGGGCTGGGGGTGACGATAGGGAATGCGGGAATTGTCCTGGGCCATTTTCTATCCTTTAATTGGCGGCTCCGCCGCCGGGGCCTATTTCGCGGTATAGCCGCCATCCACCGGCAGTATCGTGCCGGTGATGAAGCCGGCCGCTTCCGAGCAGAGAAACACCGCCGCGCCGCCAATGTCATCGGGCTGGCCCCAGCGCCCGAATGGCGTGCGGCTGACAATGGCCTCGGAGCGCGCCTTGTCGGCTTGTGCCGCTTTGGTCAGTTCGGTCTCGATCCAGCCCGGTGCGATGGCATTGACCCGGATGGCGGGCGCCCAGGCCACCGCCAGCGCCTTGGTCAATTGCGCCACCCCGCCCTTGGACGCGGTATAGGCGGGCACCAGCCCGCCGCCAAAGAAAGACCAGATGGAGGCGATATTGACGATCGCGCCACCCTGTTTTTCCAGCAGCGGCTTCGCCGCAACGCACATCCGCATGGTGCCGGTGAGATTGACGTCGATGACTTTCTGAAAGCCTTCAATGGTGAATTCCTTGCCGTCCCGCAGCACCATGCCGGCGCAGTTCACCAGCGCGTCCAGCCGCGCGAGTTGCGCGACACAGGCTGCGACATTGCCATCTCTGGTCACATCCAACCTGACTGCGCGCAAATGATCGCGCGCCGGCACGCCTGCGACTTCTTCTTCCGTCAAGCCGGTGACGGTGACGCCATAGCCCGCGTCCAGCATGGCCCCGGCGATGCCAAAGCCGATGCCCCGCGCCCCGCCGGTTATCAGTGCCTGTTTCATGTCGCCACCTTAGCGAGAAGGCAGCGCGAAGGCGACATAGGCCGCGCCCTGCTCGGCCTTGCGGTCGCGGGCATTGTCGGCCTGGATCAGAACATATTGCCGCCCGCCCGCCATATAGGTGATCGGCGTGGCATTGCCGGCATAAGGCAGCTGCGCGTCCCATAACAGTTTGCCATTGCGGGGGTCGAAGGCGCGGATTTTCTTGTCATACAAAGTGGCACCGATGAACAACACGCCGCCCGCCGTCAGGATCGGCCCGCCGTAATTTTCCGACCCCGTGCTTTTGTCGGCCCATCCCGGGTATTTAAGTGCAGGGTATTCGCCAAGCGGAATGCGCCACAAATAGGTGCCGTTATTGAGGTCGATGGCGCTGAGCGTGCCCCAGGGCGGCGCCACCGCCGGATAGCCGTCCGGGTCCAGGAATTTGCGGTAGCCGGTGAAACGATAGGACGGCCGGTCATCGCTGGCGGGCGCCGCAAGCTCCGTCTTGTCCGTGCTCCCGCGCACGAAAGCCAAAAGCGCCTTGAGATCGCCGGCCAGCAACCCGCGAAAGGTCGGCATGCGGCCACGCCCGGACCACAGCACATCCGCCATCTCGGCCTCTGTCAGCTTGCTGTCCACCAAGGACGGAAACGCAGGCGGCGAACCCTTGCGGTCGCCGCCATGACAGGTGGCGCAGTTGTCCAGATAAAGCCCCTCGCCCAGGCTGGCGACCTTGTGGTTCTCCACCAGCCCGCCGGTCCAGGCGACATCATTGGCGTTGAGATAAAGAATACCGGTCTTGAGATCGGCGGCCTGGCCGCCCCATTCCGCCCCGCCGTCAAAACCCGGGAAAGCGAGTGTCTCGCGGCCCAGCCGCATATGGGGGAACGGTCCGTCATTGGCAAAAGAGCGGAACTGTTCCAGCGCCCATTGATGAGCCTGGGGCGTGCGCTGGGTCAGCAAAGCTTCGCTGAGATGCTGGCCGGGCATAGGGCGCGGGCGCGGACGGGATCGGCTGGCTGGCGGCCGCCTGCTCGCCCGGCACCTCGCTGGGCGGGGTGGGCATTTCGGTAATCGGAAAAAAAGGCTTGCCGGTTACCCGATCCAGCACGAACAAATAACCCTGCTTGCTGGCCTGGGCCACTGCGTCCACTCTTTTGCCGTCATGCATCAAGGTCAGCAGCACCGGCGGCGAGGGAAAATCCCGGTCGGCGATATCGTGGTGCACGCCCTGGAAATGCCACAGCAGCTTGCCGGTGTTGGCGTCCAGCGCCAACAGGCTGTTGGCGTAAAGATTGTCGCCGCGGCGGTCATAGCCATAGAAATCGCTCACCGCCGAGCCCGTCGGCGCGAAGACGATGCCGCGCTTTTCATCCAGCACCATGCCGGGCCAATTGTTGGCGCCGCCGCCGGTCTTCCAATAGTCCGGCGGCCAGGTGTCATAACCCGGCTCGCCGGGATGGGGGATGGTGTGAAAGCTCCAGCGCAGCTTGCCGCTGCGCACATCGAAGGCGCGGATATCGCCGGGGGCGGCAGGGGCTGCTTCGGCGGTGCGAAATCCCATGATGATCGTATCGCGCCAGATGGTGCCGGGCGCCGTCAGCGCCACACTGATTTTTTCCACATCACGGTCCAGGCCAGCGCGCAGGTCGATGCGGCCATCCTCGCCAAAACCGGCCAACGGTTTTCCCGTCGCAGGATCGAGCGCATAGAGAAAATTTCCGGCACTGGCGAACAAGCGCCGTTCCTTGCCATGCCGCCAAAAGGCCAGGCCCCGCTGCGGCCCGCCCGCCTTGACCTCGGAATGAAAGCGCCAGAGCAATTTTCCGCTTGCCCCATCCAGCGCGATGGTGTCGAGGGCGGGCGTATAGGCATAGACCACGCCGCCAATCGCGAGCGGATGGGTTTGCGGATCGCCCAACTCCGCCATGTCGAACCGCCAGGCCTGCCGCAGCCGCGCGACGTTGGCGCGGGATATCTGAGCCAGGCTCGAAAAACGCCGCCCGCCCTCCCCGCCATACAGCGACCAGTCGCGGTCCATGGCAAAGACCGGGCGCAGCAGCGCGGCCAGCAGAACGGGCACAAGCAAGGTTGTTGGGACTCTGACCATGGCGCCACCTTATCCGATTTTTCGAAAAGCGATGGCGCAGGCCGACCGGTTCGGCCATTCTTCCGGCAGATGCCTAAGCCTGTCCTTGAAGAGACATGCGGCACAAGGGAAACGACATGCACGCCACGCCAACACGCCTGAGCCGCCAGCAGATTCTGGGCTTTTGGGCTGCCTGGACCGGCTGGGTGCTGGATGGCATGGACTCCGTCATCTACGCGCTGGTCCTCAGTCCGGCGATGAAGGAGCTGTTGCCCAATTCCGGCATGGCCGCCACGCCCGCCAATGTCGCGTTCATGGGCTCGCTGCTGTTCGCGCTGTTCTTGCTGGGCTGGGGTCTGTCCTTTGTCTGGGGACCCATCGCCGACCGTTTCGGCCGCGCCCGATGCCTTGCCGCCACCATCCTGGTCTTTTCGGTTTTCACCGGCGCCGCCGCCTTTTCCCATACGGTCTGGCAATTGGGACTGTTTCGCTTCCTGGCCGGCATCGGTATCGGCGGGGAATGGGCCATGGCGGGCACCTATGTCGCCGAATCCTGGCCGGAAGACCGCCGCAAGGCCGGCGCCGGTTATCTTCAGACCGGCTATTATGCCGGTTTCTTCCTGGCTGCGGCGCTCAACTTCACGGTGGGGGCTGCGTGGGGCTGGCGCGCCATGTTTCTGTGCGGTGCCGCCCCCGTGCTGGTCACGCTTTTTACGCTGGCGCGCGTGCGCGAACCGGCGCGCTGGAAAGAGCATCAGGCCCGGTCAAATCCGCTTGCCGCGATATTCTCCGCGCCCTATCTGCGCCGCACCATCGTCAACACCGCGCTGGTTTCGATCGCCATCATCGGGTTGTGGGCGGGAACGGTTTACGAGCCGACCGCGCTGATCAGCCTGGCGGCGAAAGCGGGCTTCACGGCCTTGCAGGGCACAAGACTTGCGTCGCTGGGCACCGCGATATTGTCGGTCGGGACCATTCTGGGCTGCCTGCTGCTGCCGGGCCTGGCGGAACGTCTGGGCCGCAAAAAAACCCTGGCGCTTTATTTTTGCGGCATGGCGATGGCCATTGTTCTTGCCTTCGGCTGGGCCTTTTACCTGCCCAACGGTCTCGTTCCATTTCTGGTCATACTCTTCTTCCTGGGCCTGGCGGGCGGAAATTTCGCGATGTACAGCCTGTGGCTTCCTGAACAATATCCCACCCAGATGCGCGCCACGGCATTTGCCTTTTGCACGTCTTTCGGCCGCTTTCTGGGTGCAGGCGCCAACTTCGCCATCGCCGGCCTGATCCAGTGGACCGGATCGCTGGGTTATGTGATTTCGCTGACGGCGATTGCGTTTGTGATCGGCCTGGCGGTCATACCCTTCGCCACTGAAACAAAGGGTCAGCCCCTGCCCTAAGCTTGTTGGTACAAAGCCTGATATTCCTCACGCAGCACGCTTTTTTGCACCTTGCCCATGCTGTTGCGGGGCAATGCGTCCAGGAACAGCACGCGCTTGGGAAGCTTGAAACGCGCAAGCCTGTCCTGCAGTGATTCCAGGATGGCGCCTTCCGTCAGTTGCGCGCCGTCCTTGCAGACCAGAAAGGCGGTGACGCCTTCGCCGAAATCGTCATGCGGCAGCCCGACCACCGCTGATTCTTCCACACCCGGCAGCTCGTCCAGCAGGCTTTCGATTTCCTTAGGGTAGACATTGAGCCCACCGGTGATGATGAGATCCTTGCCGCGCCCCACGATGCGCACATAACCATCGGCGCCGATGGTGCCCAGATCGCCGGTGATGAAGAATCCGTCCTTGTGGAATTCGGCCGCCGTCTTCTCGGGCATGTTCCAATAGCCTTTGAAGATATTGGGGCCGCGCACTTCGATCATGCCGATGTCACCCTTCGCCAACGCGTTGCCGTCACTGTCGGCGATGCGGATCTCAACACCGGGCAAGGGTAGACCGACGGAACCGGCAATCCTGGGGCCCACATAGGGGTTGGAGGTGTTCATGCCCGTTTCCGTCATGCCATAGCGTTCCAGCAGGACATGACCCGTGCGCGCCTGCCATTGCTGATGGGTCTCCGGCAAAAGCGGCGCCGACCCGGAAATAAACAGCCGCATGTGACGCGTTGTATCCTGGTTGAGACGGCTGTCCTTCAGCAGGCGGGTATAGAAGGTGGGAACGCCCATCATCACGGTCGCCTGCGGCAGGGCCTGAAAAACAGCGTCAGGCTCGAACCTGGGAAGCAGCAGGATGCAGGCGCCCGCCAGCATGGTGACATTGGTGGCGACGAAAAGGCCGTGGATGTGAAATATCGGCAAAGCGTGCAGCAGCACATCGCCCTGCGAAAATGCCCAGGCCTGCTTCAGGCTTTGCGCGTTGGACGTGAGATTGCCATGGGTCAGCATGGCGCCCTTGGAGCGGCCGGTGGTGCCCGAGGTGTACAGAATGGAGGCCAGATCCTCCATCCCGATTTGCGGGTCGGGGAACTGCTCAGGAGCGGCGGCGGCTTCCTCGACCAGGGAGCCGCTGCGCCCATCATCGCTGATCGTCAAAAACGTGACCCTGGGCAAGGCCGCCGCGATCTTCTCCCTGTTCTTGGTCGAACAGACGAACAGGCGCGGTTCGGCATCCCGAACGAAATAGGCCAGCTCCGCCGGCGTGTAGGCGGTATTCAGCGGCAGATATACGAATCCTGCCCTCAGACAGGCCAGATACAGTATCAATGCGGCCGGGCTTTTCTCAGCCTGCACGGCCACGCGGTCGCCGGGCCTCGCACCGTGCCTGGCCAAAACATGGGCATACCGCGCCGCAGTGGCGAAGGCATCCTGATAACGCAGGGCGGCGCCGTCCGCCAAGCGCAGAAAATCCGTTTCAGGGCCCGGCACAGCCGATTCGAAACGCTTGAATAAATTGTCGGACACGGGCTTTTTCCAGCCAAAGGACGCGAGCCCGACTATACGCCAAAACGCACGAATTGCAGGCATCCGCGCAGGCATGAAGAAAATCGGCGGGCGTTCGCGGCGCTTTGAAGCCGATAACGGTATATGGCAATTGCACGCGGTTCCGGGATAAAATATCACACCCTGAACATCTGTGTGCGGTTGGGGCAACGGGCAAGAACAGGTCCAAGTTCCGTGTTGTGTAGGGGAGGTGTTGCGCGTGAGTCTTCAACAGCGCCGAAGCAGGCTTGACGAACTTCTTGATCAGATCAGGGAACTCGCAGCCGCCGAATATCAGCGCGGCGTGCGCGATGCGCTGGCACGCGTGGTGGATGTCGCCCAGGTGTCGGGCAAGTCCATGCGCGTGCGTGCACCCCACGGTGCGGCCAGAGCCTTGGTGGAGCGTGTCTTAAAATCCGGGCCGCGCACGATCCGCGAGATTCGAGAGGCGGCAAAAACCGAAGCGGAAAAGCTTGTCTCATACCAGACCGCGAGACTCGAGCTGGAGAGGGGCAAGAAGGAAAAGCGCTACCGGAACGCGAAGGGCAAGTGGTCGCTCCATAGCTGAAGACGCAAAACAAGGCCGATTGCGTTATGACGCGCGGCGCGCCCAGGTGGCCTGCTTGCCCTTGGACCCATCGGCCACGACCACCTGCAGCCTGTCGCCTTCCTGAACCGCCACGATCCCGCCGCGCCGCAGTGTTTCCATGTGGACAAAGACGTCCACGGCGTCTTCCAGACAAACGAACCCATATCCTTTGGCGCGGTCAAACCATTTGACCGTCCCTTCTTTTACGAACGCGCTCGGCGCATCCAGTTGGGCAGGCGCCACAGCAAAATCTTTGGATGGGACGCTGGAATTGTCGACTGCCAGAACGCGGCTTGCCTGAAGGCCGCTGGGGCCTTTCACCACTTCACAGCTGACCGTGGCGCCTTCCGCAACATGGGTGAACCCCGACCGGCGCAGGCACTTGTGATGCAGCAGAACATCGCCGGTATCGCGCGAGCAGAGGAAGCCATATCCTTTGGTGAAATCAAACCATTTCACCTGGCCGACAATATAGAGCGGCTCGGCATCGGTCTGCAGGTGGCTTTTCTGGCTCAGCTCCATTGGCTTCAAATCCCCGCTATCTGCCCGTTTCAATAGGCAATCCGACAGAATTTGATGGTACGATTTCCAAGCCTGTTAACGCTAAAAACCGCACTGATGTCAGACACATACAGACAAACAATGACCCTCTCGCTGCGTTTCGGGTAGCAACCATCCTTGCAACGGCTGTCCATATTTGAACAACCAAGGCATAGAATTGGATACAGCAGCCCGCTAGGCAGGCCCTTTGCAAGGATGTCCTAGCGCCCGGCGTTGAAATCGGGCAGGGATACAAGTCGTTAGTCCGCCAAGAAAAATGGATTACTCAACATGATTTCTCAGGCAGAACTCTGTTCGAGCGCACCTGAACCCCGGGCAAGCACCTATGTCTCAGCCGTTTGATCAGTCAAACCGAGCGCTCAACCGCACCCTGCTGGATGACCCAAGAATCCTCAGCGGGCCGTTCTGGGCGGAACTGCGCGTATTTCTCGCCGTGGCGAAGTCAAAATCCTTCAACAAGGCTGCCGAAGAGCTTGGCATCAGCCAACCGACCGTAAGCCGGCATGTGCACCGGTTGCAGGATCTGATGGGCTGTCAATTGCTCAGCTCGTCGAACAGCGGGGTCGTACTGACCGAGAGGGGCAACGAACTCGCCAAAACACTGCTAGAGCTCGACGATCGTCTTTTCAAACTGTCGCGCCAGCTACGCGCTGAAACGCGCGCAGCGGAAGGCATCGTTCATGTCAGCTCAACCGAAGCGCTGGCCGGCTTGTTCATTGTTCCCAACGTCGCGGCCTTCAACGAACACTTCCCCAACATCCGGTTGCATCTGAAAAACCCCATCAATCTCGTTACCTTCCGCGAAAATCAGGCAGATATTGCCCTGCGTTTCGCGCCGGCGATTGAAAAAGGCGTGGAATCTCGTGCGGTCGGATATGTCCATTTGATTCCGGTGGCAACGCATGCCTACTTCTCCCGGTACGGTATGCCGACAAAAGACAATCTTGAAAGCCACTGCTTTATCGACACGGAATATTATACCGCCCGGACGGACTTGTGGAACTCCTGGCGCGACGCGGTTGACCGCGGCCATGCGGCGCATTTCTCCGACAACTCCTATGCTTATTCTTTTATGGTCAAGAGCGGCTTGGGGATCGGCCTGCTCGGCAGCTATGCCTTGAGCGACCCGGAATTTGTTCCGCTGGAGATCGGGATACACATAAGGTTGCCGCTATATTTGCATGCCGATGGCGAAAGGTTGAATTCCAAGCCGGTGCGGGCGGTCCATGACTGGCTTGCCGAACTCTTCAGCATGCGCAATCCCTGGTTCGGGCCGGAGCTTACATCGGGAATATTCCCGACAATTTCGGGAACGCTTTCGCAAATCTATTCCGGTACGCCATTCTCCGGCGAACCGGAATAGCGTTAAGTCGTCCCTCTATCACCGGACGGCTTTCCCGATCCAGAGCCATGATACCAGCCGCTCATGCTTGCATGCGGCGCCGACTATAGAGCCTCATATTTGGCCGGGATGTCCCAGTCCCCTTCGGTGCGGAACAGGATAGCAGTATCGGTATCGATCGAAATGGCATTGGACGGAATTTCGAGCTGGCGCATCAGTTCAAAATATTTTTCGCCGTGATATTCCGCGGGCGGCTTGCCGGGAACATCGCGAAATCCGAAATGCATCCGCCAAAGCCGGGCATAAATGGGCGCGGCGTGGGTTATTGCAACCGGATAACCTTTTCGCGCGATGTGCGCGAACGTGAAATTCGCCACGATCTTGATGTTCGGGATGCTGCGGTACGCTTTGCGAAACGCCGTGCGTTCAATCTTGGCGAAGTCCTTAAACCACCGGATTCGCATGGTTCCGATAGGCTCAATGCCGTCATATCCCACCACATGGGTCGCCTGAAGATCGTTGCCGTCGAAGGCGTGGTCAAACGGTAACCCGGTATCCTCCATGAAACAGATCGCGCGCAGGGCGAATACCTGAATCAGCTGCTCCATGGTCTTGACAACTTCGACGCGAAACGAGTTGCGTCCACCATTTTCACTGCCCGAGTCGCGAATCATATTGTGAGTCTCTCGAAAACCGGGATAATCAGGCATTCACACCGCGCGCCCAACTAGGCGTGCTTATATTTAACAGCTCTTCAATTTTGAAGATCGGCTTATGACACCTACGGTTCTCATCTCTCTGCTTGACGGTTGGGTACGGGAAGCTGTTGCCAGCCACGGCGACGATTGGCCTGCCATCATGGCCGCACTGGAAAAAAATATGGGGGGCCTCGGCAACAAGCAGCGCACCGAGCTTTCCAGTCAAATCGCCCTGCTTCTGGCATCCTGCTCCAACGGCACGCATTCCGGTCTCAACTGAGTCGCGCGACGGCGGGGCAATCCCAAGCTGCTCATGTCCAAGCTGCCTATGAAGCTCAGCCAGTCATTTTTGGGCTCCCAACCGATCAGGACAGACAAGACGCCTTTGCGTGCCAGCAGGTGCCTGAAAAAAGGCCGAATTTCCCGCCGCCGCAAAGCTTGGAGATCACCGGCGCCATCGTCCCCCCGCCTGGATCAATCTGCTGCAGTGAAATATCCTCCCCCCGCCGTGACCGTGAAACTTGCAGGTAACCCATGATATTTCGTCCGACGCGACGCGCGCTGCTTGCCTCGGGCCCAGGGCTCATCGCCGGGGCTGGCGGGTCCCGCGCTGCTGCCAGGCGCATCGTTACGGTGATCGGTACCGGCACCCAGGGAACCGCGACGGACGGCGCCTCGGCCGGGACGTCCGCCCTGAATCAGCCTTACGGGGTATTTGTCGCCCCGACCGGCGCGCTGTATTGGGCCGACTTCGGCAGCGACCGCGTGCTCATGTTGGAGCGAAGATCCGCAACTGTGTCGGTCGTTGCGGGCAATGGCGTAAAAGGCCATGCCGGTGACGGCGGTTCCGCAAAGATGGCGCAGCTCAGCGCACCCCATGAAGTCCGCTTTGACCGCCAAGGCAACATGCTGGTCGCCGAGCGGGACGCGCATGTGATCCGCCGGATCGACGGACGCACGGGCCTGATCTCCACCCTGGCAGGCACGGGGACGCCGGGCTTCAGTGGCGATGGCGGCCCGTCGGACAAGGCACAGCTCAGGCAGCCGCACAGCATCGCCCTGGATGGGCGCGACAATCTCTATATCTGCGACATTCAAAATAATCGCGTGCGCATCCGCGATGCGGCCACGGGAATTCTGACGACTTTCGCGGGAAACGGCGAGGTGAACGACACGCCCGACGAAGCGGCCCTGACCAGCGCGCTACATGGCCCGCGTTCCATCGATATAGGGCCGGACGGGACGCTGTATCTCATTCTGCGCGAGGGCAACAAAGTCTACAGCATCGACCCCCTCGCCAAGACCCTTAAGCGCATCGCAGGGTCGGGTGAGAAAGGCTATGAGGGCGATGGCGGGCCGGCACGCGACGCCAAATGGAACGGGCCAAAGGGCATCGCCTATGCGCCTGACGGAAGCCTCTATATTTCGGACACTGAAAATCACGTCATCCGCAGAGTTTCACTGCATGATGGCAATATCCATACCGTCGCTGGCACCGGTACACGCGGTGACGGGCCCGACGGCGATCCGTTGCGTTGCGCGCTGGCACGCCCGCACGGCCTCTATGTGCGAGGCAATATTCTCTATATCGGAGACTCGGAGAATCACCGCATCCGCGCCATGGGAATTTGAAGGCGGGGTGCCAGCCATCCTCGGCGAACAATCGCACGCGCCATGATGTTGTCCGTGAAGCGCCCGCGATGACGATAGCGGCTATTGATCGCGCAGCGATTGGTCACCGGGCGTGTCGCGCACACATGCGGCGGCGGCGGCGTCCTGGTTGCCGGGCGAATCCACCACCCGGGTGCGGTCACGCATGCAATCGGCAAGGGAACGCTCATAGTCGGAGGTATTGTCGCCATAGGGATGAAAATAGAGCAGCATGCCCCAACCCACGACCGCCGCCGCGATAACGCCCATAACGACGCGGCCCAAATATTTCCGGCGCGACTTGACCCTGCGCATTTCCCCCTCCTCCCACCGATCGGGGCATCATACAGCAAACGGGGATTTTGAATACCTCCGACCGGCCACAGCAACGTCACACGCTGCCCGCGCCGTGTCCGGCTTTGTCAATGCCGCTTTCCAAGCGTCTTGCTGCCCAATCGGCCGAGACAAAACGAGTCCGTCGGGCCGGCTGCGTCCTTTCGATCCGCCGTTCAACATGCGCCCTCATTTTCGCGCCATTATGGATTGTGCTTGAGCGTCTGCACCGGCAGCTGCACAGCAACTGCCTGAGCACCTGCGCGCATATTGTCCGCGCCGTCTTGCGCGCACTATGCCGCCGGTTCTCAATGGCTCAAGAATATTGCGGCGCAACAAAACATCGCGAACCATAAGGGGCCTAGGAACATTTCTTGCCGTTGCCCGGTGTGTTATTAATTACGCAGACAAATCGAAATAGGAGGCCAGCCGATGCGCGCCAAGGCAAGGGCTCTCAACCGCAACCAGGAAATTGGCGCCAAGATGGAATCGTCGTGGTCAAGTCCGTCATTGTGAGATTTGCGGGACTGGGGCTTGCGGCGGCCGGCTTTTGTGCGGCCGCAGCAGTGGCGGCACCACAGCCGGTGCCCGCAGGCTTGCGCCTTCTGACGGAGAGCCAGTACCGCAATTCCATTGCCGACGTCTTCGGGCCGGGCATCAAGGTCCAGGGCCGCTTTGAACCCGAACGCCGTGTCGGCGGCCTGTTGGCCGCGAGCAGCGCAATTCTTTCGGTCACGCCGGCCGGGTTCGAGGCTTTCTCCAAGATGGCGGACACAATCGCCATTCAGGTGGTCGACGCCAAGAATCGCGCAAGGCTGGTTGCCTGCACGCCCAAATCGGCCAAGGCCCCGGATGACGCCTGCGCCGGACAGTTTCTCAGCCAGGTTGGACGCCAGCTGTTCCGCCGCCCGTTGACGGCGGATGAACTGCAATCCCGCCAGGCGCTGGCGGCCAGGCTGGCCAAATCGTCCAACGATTTCTACTACGGCCTTCGCTACAGCCTGGGCACATTGTTGTCGGCACCCGCTTTTTTGTTTCGCACCGAACTCGCGGTGCCGGCGGCAGACAAGGGCTATACCTTGGAAGGCTACAGCCGCGCGTCCCGCCTCAGCTATCTGATGTGGGACACCACGCCGGATGCCGAGCTGTTGCGGGCGGCAGAGAGCGGCGAGCTTCAAACACAAGCCGGCGTGTCCAGGCAGGTTGACCGGTTGATGGCCTCGCCCCGGCTGGAAACGGGCATGCGCGCCTTCTTCACCGACATGCTGCAGCTCGACACCTTCACCGACATCACCAAGGACGTGCTGATCTTCAACAAATACACTCCCCAGATGGCCAACTCCGCGCAGGAAGAAACCCTGCACATGGCGATCGATCTGAGCCTGAGGTCCAACCAGGATGTGCGCGAGCTGATGACCACGCGCAAGACCGAGATCAATCGCACCCTGGCCTCGATCTACAACGTGCCGTTCAATGCCGATGGCGAATGGATGCCGTACGAGTTTCCCGCCGCCACCGGCCGCAGCGGGTTGCTCACCCAGGTCAGCATGCTGGCGATGTTCTCCCACCCCGGGCGCAGTTCGCCGACCAAGCGGGGGGTGGCGCTGATGGACATCTTCCTGTGCGAGCCGACGCCGCTGCCGCCGGCAAACGTCGACTTTTCCATCGTCAATGACGTGAACAACCCCAAGCTGCGCACGGCGCGCGATCGGCTGCTGGCCCATGCCACCAACCCGACCTGCGCCTCCTGTCACACCCACAGCGACCCAATCGGCCTTTCGCTGGAGCATTTCGACAGCATCGGTGCCCCGCAGATCGAGGAGGGCGGCCAGGCCATCGATGTCTCCGCCAAGATCGGCGGCAAATCCTTTACGGGTGCTGAGGGACTGGGCCAGTATCTGCACGACAATCCCAAGGTAGCAGCCTGCTTTGCCCGCAAGCTCTATTCCTATGGCGTGGGCGCGAGCAGCGAGGATGTCGATGCCGCATCGTTCAAGGCCGCCTACAAGTCGTTTGTCGATGGCGGCTATCGCCTGCGCATCCTGCTCAAGGCGCTGGCCGCCAGCCCGGAATTCTTCAACGCTCCCGCGCCGGCGGCAACCAAGACGGCTTCAAGGTGACGGGGTCCTTCATGAGGTTTGATCGCAGGTTTCTTCTTCGCGGCATGTTCCGGGGAACCGCGGTCAGCATGGCCCTGCCCTTTCTGGATTGCTTTCTGGACGGCAATGGCGTGGCGCTTGCCGCCACCGGCAAGCGCATCCCGACGCGCTTCGGCACCTATTTCTGGGGCTGCGGCCTGTCCAAGGAACTCTATCTGCCCAAAAAGACCGGCCTCGACTATGACGCGACGCCGCAGCTTGCCGCACTGGAGCCCTTTAAGAAGAAGATCAACCTGATCAGCGGCATGCGCGCCATCGTCGATGACAGCGCGAACTATCAGCACTGGACGGGCATGGCCGCGATCAGCACGGGAATCTGCCCGGCGAAGGACAAGGAGTTCGACGCCCAGACCATCGACCAGACCATCGCCGGGACCATCGGCCATGGCACACGCTACAAGTCGATCGAGGTGACCTTCTCCGGCAATAAGAGCGAAAGCTATTCCAGCCTGGGCGGCGCCAACGCCAATCCGCCTGAAGTCTCGCCCTTGGGTCTCTATACGCGCCTGTTCGGCCCGGGTTTCCAGGATCCCTCCAAGGGCGACTGGAAGGCCGATCCGGAAGTATTGGTGCAACAGAGCGCGCTTTCAGTGGTGGCCGAGGACCGCAAACGCATGTTGCAATATGTCGGGGCCGGCGACAAAGCGCGGATCGACCAGTATTTCACCTCGGTGCGCGAGCTTGAGCAAACCATGGCGGCCCAGCTGCAGAGGCCCGATATCGCGGCCGACGTCAAGGTCCCGCCCGCCCCCGGTGAAATGGAAGTGAACAAATCGGTTCCGGTGCTGCGCGGCGTGGTGCCGATCATGTCCAAACTGGTGGCGATCGGGCTGGCCACCGACCAGACAAGGGTGGTCAACGTGGCGCTGGCGGAAGGGGCTTCGACCATCTTCATGCCCGGCGATCCCAAACCCTTCCACCAGGCGACGCACGAGGAAGCGATAGACACAGGGTTGGGCTATCAGCCGGTGACTTCCCATTTCAGCACCTACAGCATGGAATTCTTCGCCATGCTGGTGCAGGCGCTTGACGAGGTGAAGGAGGGCGACGGCACCCTGCTCGACCACAGCCTGCTGCTTGCCTATACCGACACGGGCTTTGCCAAGCTGCACACGCTGGACAATATCCCGATGCTGCTCGCCGGCTCCGCCAGCGGCCGCGTCAAGACCGGCCATCACATCGCCGGCGAAGCGAGCCCGGTGACACGGGTGGGCCTTACGGTTCAGCAGGCGATGGGCATTCCCATCGACAAATGGGGCTCCGGCTCGATGGCGACCGGAAAAACGGTCTCCGAGATACTGGTCTGATGCGGGAGAAACGGATGATATTGCGAAATTATCTTCTGGCCGGTTGCATCACCGCCTTAATGACGGCGCCCGCGGCGACTCCCGCTTTGGCCGCGCCCTGGGTGCGCGGTTATGTGGTCGACAAATATGAGCCTGCTTTCCACTATGGCGCCAAAAGCGGAACGATGGATCCCGGCTCGGATTGCCCCAAGGGCACGACACCCGACAACAACTACAATGCCCTGCTGAAGACGGCGTGGCGCGCCGACACGGAAATCGCCGAGGTCCTCAAGCCCGCGACCTTGCAGGTGAACGGGACCTACAACACCGATCGCGAATACATCCTGAGCCGAGCGCTGCGCTATCGCGGCTTCCGCCGGGATATCGATTCCTGGGTCAACCCCTTCACCGCGACAGATCCGGGCACACAGGAAGTGACCGGCACGGTCGCGGAGGGCTTTGATCTCGACCGTGACCCCAAGACCGGCTTTACAAGCCCTGACGGCAAAAAGGGCATCGACAACAATCTATACCGGGTGATGGGCTGCAACATGTCCTATCGCGGCGTGCCCTATAGCGCCTATCTGAGCATCCGCGGCAACGACAAGATGCTGGAAGGTCTCTACACCATCGTGGTGCGGATATCGGGAAACAAGGACCCGATGAACGATGACGATGCCGTCGTCGAGATCGCCTATTCGCCCGATCACATCGTCAAGAATTCCGTGGGCGTTATCCCGGATTACTCTTACCGGATCGTCAAGAGCGCGCAGTACACGCGGATGAAAGCGAGAATCGAAAACGGCGTGGTCGAGACCGAACAGGTCCCCGAACTGCGCCTGCCCGTGTTTGCCTGGTTCGAGAACAACCGTGGTGAAGCCCTGTTCCACGACGGGCGTATGCATCTGGCAATGGGGGCCGCCGGCAGCCTGTCGGGCCTGTTGGGCGGCTATCGCGACTGGCGCGACGTCTATGCAAAAGACACGTTCGACACCAGTTCAAGCGCCGGCACGCGCGAAACCTATTATCACGAGAACCAGGTCGGCAAATATTACGCCCTCAAGCGCAACGCCGACGGGCTGCGCGACCCCAAGACAGGTCGCAATACCGGCATCTCCGCCGCCTATCGCTTCACCGCCACGCGCGCCTATGTCGTCGATCCGGTCAAGCCCGCAACGGTCAACGAACCGGTGACCAGTCGCGTTCCCGGGGTTTACCGCGCCCTATTCCTCAAGGCCGAATCGATAAAGGCGATCATTCCCGATCCGCCGCGCAAAGCCGGTGAATATGACGGCGATAGCGGCCCCAAGGACGTGTCGCCGCAAGTCCAGGCCGCCAATACCGCTCAACAGGCGAACAACAGCACGTCCGCCCTGGTCCCTTAGCCGGGAATCGCCCTGAACCTTGCCCTTGGGACGCAGTTCAAGAAGACGTCGCGCCTTGCAAGTATGCGAAGTGCGCAGCAAGCTGGGCCATGAGCCTGAACGCGCAAGATCTCGAAAAAGTCGCCAGTAAAACTCTCGAGCATTATGACAGGCGCGCCGTAGATTTTTGGGAAGGAACGCGCGGGCACGATGTCAGCCAGAACATCGCGAGTCTGCTTCAATACTTGGAAGGCCAGCCCCCGTTTACAATACTCGATTTTGGTTGCGGGCCAGGCCGCGATCTCCAAGCGTTCAAAGAGCTGGGGCACGTTGCCATTGGACTGGAGGGCTCCGCGCGTTTCGCCGCCATGGCCAGGGAACAAGGATACGAGGTGTGGGAGCAGAACTTCCTGGACCTGGACCTGCCGGAGAGCCGGTTTGATGGCGTGTTCGCAAACGCCTCGCTGTTTCATGTACCCGGCCAGGAGCTCCCCCGGATTTTGCAGGAATTGCGTGCGGCGCTGAAACCGCACGGGGTTCTGTTCAGCTCCAATCCGCGCGGGCATAACGAGGAAGGTTGGAACAACGGCCGTTATGGCGCGTATCACGATCTCGAAGCATGGCGCGGTTTCATGCGCGATGCCGGTTTTATGGAACTGACCCACTATTACAGGCCCGCGGGATTGCCGCGCGAACAACAGGCATGGCTCGCGAGCGTGTGGCGTAGAAGCCCCTAGGTGCCCGCCAATCCCATTGCGCCGATGCTATTTCTTGAACTCCACGATCAGGGCTTCATACGGTTCACCGCCAATGTTTTGGTCGGCCTCTCCGCCGGCCGACAACCACTGCAATTCCGCGCGGCCGTAAGCGACGGTTTTCTCTTTCCCCGCGGAGTCTGCGATTTTCAACCGTGCCGCCGTTAGAGGCACAACAAGCCGCTCAAAAACCTCTTCGTGCAATGGCGTCTTTTCGCCCTGCCCCAGATGCAGCCGAAGGACACGGACCTGATTATTGTCGATCTCCATCTTGTAATGCCCGGGATCCACCTTGAGAGGATCGAGCGCCGAATATCGGACGGTCGGCGTCCTATTGGGCGGAGATTTCAGTTCGATATGGGCAATGTTTACCGGACCCGCGGCGATGATCTCTGCGGTATGTGTGCTCATGGCACTGTTCCATTGGACATCACCGGCGCGAAACACTTCTGGGCGAACTTCGCCATTTTGGTAAGTAATTTTGTTTGTTCCAGCGTCAAAATAGATCATGACCCGGTTTGTCAAATGCACGTGCGGCGGCGTTATTACTTTGGGAAGGCCGGCACTGAGTTGCACGCGAACGACTTTATTGTCGAACGGGACGGTGGCGGGCGTAAACGGAAGAGCCGTCTGTCCGCCACAAACCAGGATGGCAACAAGCACAACAGGGATTTTTGATGCCATGGCGTCGCCTCTTTATTTTATGTCGCAAAGCGTCGGGGACTTTCCCCAGAATGAACGCATGCTCGGGCAAAAGCAATCAAATCACCTATTGGAGCGAACAGACAGTCCTCAACCCGTCCACGTCTTCAGCGGTCAGGACCAATTGATCCGTATGGTTCAGCGGCGACATAATGGAGGAAGGGTTCGGGTTGTGTTTCATCCCAAGCGCGTGTCCCAACTCGTGCGATAAAATAACCAATAAGTTCTTCCTATCCTCAAACTGAAAAACATCGACCCGCTCTTCGCCACCGGCTCTAATATATCGCCCTTCTTCAAATTCAACGCCTGCAGACCCAGTGCGATTCAGAGCCCTGGCGGCTGTGTTGGCTTGAACCAGAAAAGCGTTATGCTTTTTGACGAGCACATTAATTTCATCGGCCGAGCGATTTAGCTCCAGCCTTTTTGCTTCCAGTAAATTGTTTTGCTTTTTTAACGACAGTCTCTCCTCCGCGAGGCGTTGAAATTCAACCTCAGGCGCCCCTCCCATGATGTTCGAGTTTTTCACTTTTTGATTGTAGCTGCCCAAAGCCTGCCTATACGACGCCAGCTGATCTGCATAAGAGCCTTGGCGGGTGCGGAAATCGTCCTGAAGGGGAGTAAGTTTTGCCTCGATCGAATCGGCCTCTTTCATTCTTGCAACGATGCCAGCACGGATGGTGATCACCCGTTGGGTGATTTCCTGCCGAGTATCGTAGACCAGGTTGATCCCCAATTTGCCCTTCTCGTCGTATTGGAAGAGATTTTTGTCGGCCGCGGTTGCCCAGGCATCGCCTGCTTCTTCGATGGCGCGCCGGAAATCCTCACGAGAGATCCCAAATCTTGGGTCCAATTTTCCGATTCGGTACCTTAGCGGGCTGCGACAGGGTTCCGGTCGTGTCTTCGGGGGACGGTCTTGCGCGGTGCTGGGGAAAGTAAAATTCCACGTCCACAAAAACAACGCGGCTGCCAGCAAACCTATCGAGCGCCGTGAAGCTTGTGAGGTTTCCGCCAACCATAGCCCCCCTGTTATCGCCAGTCCGATGAGACAAGATGGACGAAATACAGAGGGATGCCTAGCCGGCGTGCGGCCAACGCATGACCTGAGGAAGGATTGGCGGTGGCGCCAATCGTATACTCACGCGCCTCGGGAGATTTTCGCAAAATACAGAAAAAACTCCTCAAAATGAGCGGAAAAAGGGGCCTCATCGCCGGTTTAACCCAGTAATTACGGGCATTTTCTGGCTTTCGGCTGGGTCTCAACACCAGGGAATTTCGGCCCTTCATATCAGGGAATACCCCAGAATTATCACGGACGCTAAACCGCTGCTAACCAGGGTGTGGGACCTTTGGGCTGCCGTTCTAGGGTCCAATTCGTGGCTAATCATCGCTCGTTCGGTCGACGTCTCGATTCTAAGTCCGCGCCCATGTCTGCGCGAAGCGCTGTCGAAGTTATCATTCCGAAAAAAACAACTGCCATTTCCGATTTACAACTGGCGCAAAAATCGGCGCCGTCAGACGTGCCAGAAGAGCTGTCGGTTGACGAGGAACTGCGACAATGGAAGCAGGCCCGTAAGCATGGCTTCAAGATTCCATGGCGACAGCTATCCTTGATGGCATCGCTCTGTTTTGGCATTGCATCTTTCGCGCTTCCCGATTCGGTGAATAGCAATGTGCAGTGGCTGCTTTTTGCCCTCATGGGTGCAAGCTTTTACGCAGGCGTCACCAAACGCCGCGCAGCCAAGCGCTAACCGGCTTGGACCGGCAATATTTGGGCAAAAGGGTGCGCTCTACGCCAAATCAATGGCATGTCTTTTCAAATCCGCCAGGGAGCAATGTTCAAGGGCCCCCTCATGCGTTGCACGCAAGACAGTGCGCGGCGCGCGATTTTCTTTGAAGGCTTCTTGCCATCGCGGTGCGCACAGACACCAGCGGTCGCCTGCTTTCAGTCCGGGAAAACCAAAATCCGGGTGCGGAGTCGACAGGTCGTTACCGCGTGACTTTGAAAACTGTAAAAAATCCTCGGTAACTTCAACACATACTGTGTGACTGCCAATATCATCGGGGCCGGTGTCGCAGCACCCATTTCGGAAGAACCCCGTCTTGGGCGCCAACGAGCATGCTTGCAGCGGATCGCCAAACACATTGCGGGATGGATTGGGTCCGCGGCCAAAGCCTTTGGGTTCTAATGACATAGGGGCGCCTACAACGAACTATCGCCAGAGTTTAACGGGATTCTGCTTGACGCGATATACCGCCAGGGAACCGCGGCAAACGCTATCGCAAGGTTCGGACGTCAGCCGCTTGAACTTCGCCCTTGTAGCGATTGCCGAAATGCGTGCGGACATAATTCACCACATCGGCAATCTGCTGGTTTGTGAACTGATCGCCAAACGGCGGCATGCCCTTGCGGCCTTTGATGACCATGGAGAGGACATATCCTGTGCTGGCGAGCTTGGGATTGTTCGCCAGCGCGGGGTATATGCCCGCGCCGGCCGCGCCTTTCGCATCGGACATATGGCAGCCCTGGCAGACGCCGCGATAGACCGCCTCACCGCCCTGCATCGTGAACGGCGCGCCGCGGAAGTCCGGGGTGTTTTGCGCGCCCGCCGCCAATGTTCCCGCCATCAGGGCGCCCGCCAGGGCGACGCCAAAGGCAAATCTGCGTCTTCTGGCGGGCATCATGTCCCCATCACGCGCGCATGCAGGCGGCCGATCACATCCAGCGCCGAGGTCACCGAGCCTTCCTGCCATCCCGGCAGGCGCGACGCATGCTCGCTGGCCAGCATGATGCGCCCGTCAATCGCGCACAGATTGTTGTAGTGCACATCCCGGCTCTCATCGGTCCATGCACCCTGGCAGCCCAACGCCCACGGCACGCGATGCCAGGCCACCGCGACCCCTGTCTCGAACTCCGCCATATACTGCGGATGGATCTGGGAGCCATAGGATAGCGCATCCTTGATGCGCTCTTCCGGCGGCTTGGAAGCAGCGATGTATGCGGGTCTGCCGAATGTGTAGGCGCCCAGCACAACGCCCTTACCTTTGGAGAAATAGTCCCACATCGGATAGCTGATGGTGGAATTGGGCAGGTTGGTATAGGTGTGGCCGCCATAGATCTGGTCGTCTTGTTCCCAAAAGCGACGCTTGAACTGCAAGCCCACTTTCAGCGCCGCCAGATAGGGCAGCTGGTCGATCGCCGCCCGCATCTGGGGCCCCACATTCATTGGGATCTGGCTGAGAATGGGGGTGGGAATGGTGCAAATGCACCATTTTGCGTTTGCCGTGCGCGTCTCTGTGCCCCCGCGGCTGTCGACATAGCTCGCCGTGACGCCCTTGTCGTCCTGATGAATGTTGGTCACCTTGCAATTGTATTCTATCAGGGGGCCCAGATCCTTGCCCATGGCCTTTCCGATCATGCCCATGCCACCCTTGGGCTGAAAGATCGCGCTTTGCAATTCGTAATTATGGCCGGAGGCAATCGCGGACCATAGATTTGACCGCAAGAGATCACTGAGCGCAGACGGTTCGGACGGCACCGGCACGGATTTGAGTCCGCCGCCAGGATCCGCCGCAAAGCCGCGGCGCATCGAACTGGCGATACCACTTTTGTATTCGTAGTTCCCGTCCAGCGCGCCCCAGTCCCTAAGCGCGAGCATCAGTATTTCCTGATCCTGCTTGCTCACCGACTGGTCGAGCGCGTTTTGTTTCGTGCACTTGGACAGAAGTTCCGCGACATGACCGTGGAAGTCAGCTTGCACCTGCCGGTAGCGCTGCGGCTTTCCGCCATAGGCATCGGTGGAATGGACATAGGCGTTGTAATTCACCTGGGTGAAGGGTTCTAACGCCACGCCCAGGCGACTGGCGTAGTGCAGAATGCCGCGGTGGTGATAGGGCAAGCGCCAGGGACCGGGATTGATGTACTGGCCCGGATCAAATCCAACATGCTGGGTTGCGCCGCCGAGTTCGGTGTAGGTATCGCCGCCATAGAGCGACCAGTTCCTCCCGCCCGGACGCCCGTTATATTCGAGCACCTGCACCTGATAGCCCGCATCGCGCAGTTCCATCGCCGCGACCATGCCCGCGATACCTGCGCCCAGGATCAGAATGGTGGTGCCGGCCGGGGGCGGCGATAGTTTGATGGGACCTGTAAAGCTCGACCCTTGCGCATATCCGAGTTCGGTCATGGCGTGATACATCGCGGCGCTGCCGGCTACCACGCCGATCATGCTGAGTAGTGAGCGCCGGCTTGGCGAGCCGCTCATGCCTGATTTCCCCCAGCA
Organism: Alphaproteobacteria bacterium; assembly: GCA_025361185.1. Classification (GTDB taxonomy): domain Bacteria; phylum Pseudomonadota; class Alphaproteobacteria; order Micropepsales; family Micropepsaceae; genus Rhizomicrobium. The sequence continues at coordinate 72,942 of JANYAR010000048.1, forward strand.
ACATCATCCATCCCAGTCACCCAATCGGTCTGAAATTCGCGTTTGCACTCCAAAGTGGCGCAGGTATCCTGACGCTCCGCGACATTCTTGCCGTCCCCCGGCCTTGAATTTTCCGGCAATTGAGACAGACGGGAACCGGACTGGCAACCGGGCTGCGATTTCGTACCGAAAGTGCCTTAATTTCAGGGCTCTAGGCAGCGGCGCAATCCCGCACTGGCGCGCGTTCGTCCAAATCTTTCCGGCCCAAATCCTTCCCCTGCCCCTGTTGCGCAATTCAAGCTAATGTTGCCCAGGGCCCGGCAAGGGCCGAAGGGGCGCGTTGAAAAGTGCCTGACTTGGGAGGGTGCCGATGGCCGAAGACTCCATTCCACGCCGCAATTTCCTCAAGGGCGCGAGTGCAGCGGGCGCCGGCGTTGCAACCCTCACCACCGGGTTTCAGACTGTGCCCGCACAGGCTGCCGCAACGGCGCAAGCGGGCAGCGTGCCCGTCGAGGCCTGGCTGGTGCTGACGGCCGAGGAGGCCGCGTTCTTTTCGGCAAGCGCCGATACCATGATCCCCGCCGACGAGCTGTCGCCCTCGGGCACGGACTGTGGCGTTCCCGTCTTCATCGACCGCCAGCTGGCCGGCGCCTGGGGCGCGGGCGCGAAAATGTATCGCGCCGGACCGTTCCACCAGGGCCTGCCCGAACAGGGCTATCAACTGGCGCTGACGCCGCGCGATTTCTTCGCGGCCGGCGTTCAGGCGACCAATGCCTGGTCGCGCAAGACCTATGGCGAGGAATTCGATCGGCTGACACAAGCCCAGCGCGCCGAAGCGCTCAAGACGATGCAAGACGGCAAAGCCGAATTCGACGGCTTTGACCTCAAGGCCTTCTTCCAGCGGCTTCTGGCCATCACCATGGAAGGCTTCTTTTCCGATCCCGTGTATGGCGGCAACCGCAACAAGGCGTCGTGGCGCATGCTGGGCTTCCCCGGCCTGCCCGCGACCTATGCCGACAAGATCGATCAGTACCGCAACAAGCGTTACGTCACCGAACCGCAATCGATCGCGGACTTTTCCTAAAAAGAGCAGGCGATGGCCAAAAAACTCAAGGAAGTCGACGTGGTGGTGATCGGCATGGGCTGGGCGGGGGGCGTGCTGGCGCGCGAACTGACGCTGGCGGGGCTGACGGTTGTCGGGCTGGAACGCGGCCCGGACCGCCGGCCAGCTGAGGACTTCGCGCTTCCCGGCATCCGCGACGAGTTGAAATATCAACAGCGGTTGGAACTGATCGGCGACAATTCCATCGACACGATCACCTTCCGCAACCAATCCGATCAGAGGGCGCTTCCCATCCGCCGCTGGGGCGCGTTCCTGCCGGGTGAAGGCGTCGGCGGCACGGGCAATCATTGGGGCGCCCTGCATTGGCGTTACCTGCCCGAGGATTTCCGCTTGCGCACCGCTTTGCGCGAACGCTATGGCGCCAAGGCCATTCCCGCGACGATGACGATTCAGGATTGGCCGGTGACCTACGACGAACTCGAACCCTATTACGACCGTTTCGACAAGGTCTGCGGCGTTTCCGGCAAGGCCGGAAACCTCAAGGGCCGCAAGATCGATGGCGGCAACCCGTTCGAAGGCCCGCGCGGCGACGAATATCCCAACAAGCCGGTGGCGCCCTCCGAAGGCGGGCTGATGTTTGCGGCCGCGGCCAAGAACCTTGGCTATCATCCGTTCCCGGTCCCATTCTCGGCCGCCAGCGCGGCCTACAAGAATATCTACGGCGTCACCATGGGGGCGTGCCAGCAATGCGGGTTCTGCAGCCGCACCGCCTGCGAAGCAAACGCCAAGGCGTCATCCGTCACCACGATCATGCCGGCGCTGCGCCAGGAGCCGAAATTCGAACTGCGCACGCGAGCCTTTGCGTCCAAGCTCCTCTACGACAAGGCGGCCAAGCGTGTCACCGGCGTGCTATACACCGACCTCAAGACGGGCGCGGAATACGAGCAGCCGGCGAATATCGTGATCCTGTCGGCCTTCGTCTTCAGCAACACCCACATGCTGCTGCATTCGGGCATCGGCCAACCCTATGATCACAAGACGGGCAGTGGTCTTGTGGGCAAGAATTACTGTTATCAGTTCGAGGCGCCCGCCGCGGCATTTTTCCCGACCAAGGAACTCAACCCCTATATGGGCGCACCAGGCGGCGCCTTCATCGTCGACGATTTCAACGGGCCCAATTTCGACCATGCCGGGCTGGGCTTTTTCGGCGGCGGCTATTTCAGCGGCAGCAGCGGTGGCAGTCCGCCGATCGATGGACGGTCCGTGCCGCCCGGCACACCGGCCTGGGGCAGCCAATGGAAGCGCGAAACCGTCAAGTGGTATGACCACGCGACCCATTTCAACACCCAGGGGTCGGTCTATGCGCACCGCGACAATTACATGGATATGGATCCGGCCTATAGGGATGCGCTGGGCCGGCCGCTGTTGCGCCTGACCTACAACGCCACCGATAACGATCACGCCATGTCGCGCTATCTGCTGACCAAGCTTGAAGGGATCATCAAGGCGATGGGACCATCGCATTACGAACTGCGCCCGCGACCGAAGAACTTCACCGTCGTGCCTTACCAATCGACACACAATACCGGCGGCACGATCATGGGAACCAACCGCGGCAACAGCGTGGTGAACCGCTACCTTCAGACATGGGACGCCCACAATCTGTTCGTGATGGGCGCAAGCACATTCCCCCAGCAACATGGATATAACCCAACCGGCACATTGGGGGCGCTGGCACTATGGTCGGCTGCAAAGATCACAAAAACCTACCTGAAGAATCCAGGTCCGCTGGTACATGCGTAATCGGGAGCAAGGAATGCGGATGCTTTGTTGGTGCGCTGCCATGCTTCTTTCGGGAACGCCGGCATTTGCGGCAGATGCGGGCCATGGCAAGGATCTGTTCACCGGCTGCGTCGCCTGCCATACCGAAAGTCCTGATGCGATGGGACCGAGCCTCAAAGGCGTGACCGGGCGCAAGGCCGGAGCGCTGGGGGATTTTCGCTATTCGAATGCGATGAAGCGCGCGGATATGGTCTGGGATGACGCAAATCTGCGCGACTACCTGCGCGACCCGCAGGCCAAGGTGAAAGGCAACCACATGCCCTTTTCCGGTTTCACGGATGCGCGCGATGCCGACGATGTCGTGGCGTATCTGCGGACTTACAAATAGACGCTGCTAATCCTGCCCGGGAACCGGGCCGACGGAAACTCTTGGGGGCATCATCCGATGTGTGACAGCAGGCCATCGTGCTGGTTATCGGCAGTGTTTGCGGCTTTCTTGCTGACCGCGAACCCTGCCTGGGCGCAGACAGCGACCGCCCCGGGAAAGTTTGTGATTGACGCACCCACGCTCTCTGCGATCGGCGTCGAGTGGAAGATCGGCGGCGACGACAACTTGAATGCGGCGGTCGAAGTCAGCTATCGCCGCAAGGGCGAACAGGCCTGGCACAGGGCATTGCCGCTGCTGCGCATCCATCACGAAGTGATCAACAGCGCCGAACCGCCCTTTCAGCCAGTGGAGCCGACCGCGGCCAATCCCAACGGCATGCGCGAAAATCCCTGGCATTACGATACCGGCAACATGTTCGCCGGCAGTGTGCTGAACCTTGCGCCCGACACCGACTATGAATGCCGCTTTGTTCTGTCCGATCCGGATGGGGTGACGGGCGACAAGGAAAAGATCATCGTGGTGCGCACGCGCCGCGAACCGGTGCCCGCGCCCGGCGGCCACGTTTATCACGTCTATCCCATCGGCTGGAAAGGGCCGATGCAGCAACCCGCCTTTGTCGGGCTGATGCGGGCCTACAATATGGGCTCATCGGCGTCCGACCATGATCACACTTTTCCGCCAAGGGTCCAGCCGGGCGATATGATTCTGGTACATGCCGGTCTCTATATCAGCGACCGCTTTCATTACCTGAATGGTATGCCGCATCCCGGCTACAACGCGCTCGCCGCGGTGACCGACGGCACCTATTACCTGACCCAGAGCGGCACGCCCGACAAGCCTATTGTCATCAAGGGCGCGGGCGACGGCGAAGTGATCTTCGACGGCGCGGGGGCGGAAAATCTGTTCAACCTGTTGCGCGCCAATTACAATTATTTTGAAGGCATCACGGTGCGCAACACCACGGTTGCCTTCCTGCTCGGCTGGAAGGACATTATCGGTTCCAGCGGTTTTACCCTGAAGCACAGCCGCATCTATGACGTGGCGCGCGCGGTGCAGGCGGAATGGTCCGCGTCGCGCGACTTCTATATCGCGGACAATGTGATCATCGGCCGGCACGAACCCGACAAGATGATGAGCTGGTCTGGCGCGATATGGATGAACTTTCCTGGCTTTCCGGAATCGTTGAACTCGGAATATGGCATCAAGGTGTATGGCCAGGGCCATGTGGTGACCCACAACTACGTCGCCAACTTCCACGACGCCATCGACATCTCGACCTACGGCGAACCCGATGGCACGCCCGATATTGCATCGACCAAATTGTCCGGTCCCACCGAGATGGACGAGCGGACCGCCTCGTCCATCGATTTCAGCGGCAACGACATCTATAACATGGGCGACAATTGCATCGAAACAGACGGCGGGGCGCACAATTTGCGCGTTTTCGAGAATCGCTGCTTCAATTCGGCAGCCGCCGCACTCAGCGCCCAGCCCATCTTCGGCGGTCCGGTCTATTTCTACCGCAATCTTGTCTACAATGCGCCAAGCGGCGGCCCCCTGAAGTTCGCCGATACGCCCGCAGGCGTGTTTATCTATCAGAACACCTTCGTTGCCGGCGACACCGCGCCTGGCGGGCCGGTGGCGAATGCCCATCTCGCCAACAATCTGTTTCTGGGACGCGGCGCCGCCCGTCCAGTCTTTTCCCTGGACACCACGACCAACTATTCGACATCGGATTATAACGGCTTCGGGTCCAACAAAGGTGCTTATGATTTCGCGTGGAACTCACCGCCCTCCGATGTGGCGGCCGACTATGATTTTACCCACAAGTTGACCGCGCGGCACTTCAAGACCCTCAAGGACTATGGACAAGGAACCGGCCAGGAGAAGCACAGCATCCCGGTCGATTACGATGTGTTCGCGAATGTGCCAAAGGCCGACGAGTCCGATCCGCAGCGGCTTTACAATCCGGAGGATATGGATTTCCGGCTGCGGCCCCGTTCAGCGGCAATCGACGCAGGCACCGCGCTTGCCACCATCAATGACGGCTATGCCGGAAAGGCACCCGACCTGGGAGCCTATGAATTCGGCCAAATTGTGCCAGCCTATGGGCCCCGCGCGCTGCCGGCGGGCATGGCCGAAGGCGAAAAGATCGGCTTCCGATCCTGGACCGGCCCACCGCGCATCGATCTCCATCTCCTGCCAAAATAATGTTCGGCTTCTTTCAGTGGCGCAAGGTTTCTCACTCATTGTGACAGAGCGAAGGCAATGATGCCGGAGTTCGCCGCCACCGCAACATATTGCCGGCCATCGGCCTGGTAGGTCATCGGCGATGCGTGCCAACGTGCGCTGAGAGGAAAATGCCATAGGGCCTTGCCGGTCTTGGCGTCGAGCGCCCCGAACGAGCCGTCGTCATCACCGAAAAATACCAATCCGCTGACGGTGGCCAGTACGCCGCCCCATGTCTCGCCGGGACCAAATTGTTCATATTGCCACACGATCTTTCCGGTCTGCGGATCGATGGCGCGCAAATACTTGCGCGGAACCTCGGCAGCTACCCGCCGCGCGGAGCCCCCATAAAAGGATTCTCCCTGCTTCCACCATTCCGAGTTTTTGCTGAAAACATTGCACTTCTCCAGCGCCATCAGATAAAAAAGGCCGGTGCCGGGATGATAGGCGCTGGACATCCAGTTGGACGCACCCTCCATCGAGGGGCAGATCTCGGTCCCCTCCTCGGTTGGCAGCCAGCCCTTCCCCAGAACGGGGCGGCCGTCAGGCGCGATCTTCGTCGCCCAGGTCAGTTTCTTGACGAACGGGGTCGCGGCAAGAAATTTTCCGTTGGTTCGGTCGAGAACATAGAAGAAGCCATTGCGATTGCCCTGAAGGAGCAGCTTTCGCGGCACGCCCTGAAACTTCAGGTCGATGAGCATCGGCGTTTCGGTCGCATCCCAATCGTGCAAGTCGTGCGGCGTAAATTGATAGTGCCATTTGAGCTTGCCGGTTCTTGGCTCAAGTGCGACGACCGAATCGGTAAAGAGATTGTCGCCTTTTCGTTCGTCACCGTTGAAGTCGGGGCACGGGTTTCCGATGGGCCACACCAAACTGTCGGTTTCAGGATCGTAGGTGCCGGTCAGCCAGGTGGCGCCGCAGCCATGCTCGAGCGCGCGGCCCACCCAACCGTCGGCTGCGTGATCTTTCATTTCTGGAATGGACCAGAAACGCCAGACATGCGCGCCGGTGCTGGCGCTGAATGCATTGAGCTGGCCGCGGATTCCTTCATCACCGCCGGAGACCCCCGAAATCACGAGATCGCCCACGATCAGAGGTGCTGAGGTCGCGCCATAATGTTTCCTCGCATCCGCCATTTCGGTATCCCACAACAGCGCTCCGTTCACGCGGTGGAGGGCCAGCAGATGGGCATTGTCGGTCACGAAAAACACGCGATCACCCAGCACGGCCACGCCGCGATTGATCCCGCCGGCCGCATCGCCGACCAGACCCTTCGAAGGCGGGCGGGTATACTGCCAGATTGTCCGCCCCGTTCGCGCATCGAGTGCGATGACGGTGTTGACCCTGGTGACGTACATCACGCCATCCACAACGACAGGCGTAACTTCCAGGGCCTGGCCGCCTTGGCCTGGAACGGTAAACATCCATTTCGGCGCAAGATTGCGAATGTTTCCTGGTGTGATCTGGGCAAGCTCCGAGTAACGATTGCCGTTCAACTGCCCATGATAGGATGGCCAGTTTCCCGGCTTCGGCTTCACGACGGATCGCCAGTCTATGCCGCCGGGCATGGCTTGAGAGTCAGCTCCATCCATTCGGGGCTTCTGCTCAGGCGCGTGCTTCAGAAAGGCGATGAGATCGCGCATCGCTTCTGGACTGCCGGTCCAAGGCGGCATCTGCGATCGCAGGTCTCGATCGATGCGAACCAGTTCGCTCTTGGGCAGCAGGTGCAAGCGGCCGTCGAACGACTGCATCTGCAGATCCGTGCTGCTTTCATTGCGAACAAAGCCACGCATGACCTGCCCATTCGCCGTCCGAACGGTCGCCACCTGGTAGCCATCGCCCGGACGAACAGCGGGGCGAAGCAATGCCGTCTCTATTTGGGCCAAGGTCAGCTTCGGGGCGGCCTCGGTGAGATCCGGGCCGTTGATGCTTCCCCTGCCCCAGACCATATGGCACTGCGAGCACTTCCCGAAAAACAGCGCGGCTCCCGTCTCGGCATTCCCGGAAATGGAGGTTTTGCTGAGGGGAAGTATCCGCGACTGCACAAACGCAACCAATTGATCCAACTCGACGGCAGGCACGCCAAAGGCTGGCATTCCCCGATCGGAAATTCCATGTTGGATAAGATTATGCAGGGTCTTTTTGTCATCCAACCCTTGTTGCGACCCCTTCCCGATCGCAGGCGCCCGCTCGCCGCCTAAACCATCCTGGCCGTGGCAGCCAGCGCATCTGATGTTGAATCGGGAACGTCCAGCCTCAACCGGATCGGGTGAGGGAGTGGTGACTTGCGCCGGGCTCGCGTTCGCGATGAGCAGCCCGACAGCAGCAACAAGCACCGCACAGTCCAAGCCGAGAATTTTCCTCAAGAGCCGCCCCTTCACGCAATTCTCCAATCGGCGCGCCAATTTGTAGGCACGTCTGTCCCGTCCCGGCTTCACCTCGGCTGGTCAGGCCAAATATACACTGCCGCTCCGGTCTTACCGACCGGCTCGGCAGGGATACTACGACGACACTATTGAGACGGTCACCTTGGCCAAAGGCGCACATTCACCAATCAGGCGTCCGTTCGCTAAGTGCTTGAAAGATTGGTGGTGGAGGCAGTCACGTACCCACTGGTCTCCGGGGATTTTTGGGTAAATACAGGGAAAATTCCCCAAAAAGAGCGGAAAGTCGGCCCTCATAACCGGTTTAGCCCAGTAATTTTGGGCACTTCCAAGCTTTTGGTCCGTTCTCAATAACAGGGAATTTCGGCGCCCGTATCAGGGAATGCCTTATAAATAACTGGGAACATGACCGCAAAATCTTCGCGGAGGGAGCACTGGAGAGGTGACGAGTTGGAATGTCCGCTTTGCGCCAAAAGCGGTCATTCAGGCAAAGTCGTCACCTCTTTAGTCCGAAGGCGTAGATTTTTCCGTCCCAAGTACAGACGTAAACTTGGCCACCGGCAACCACAGGTTCGTTGAAATGCGTAAAGCTGGTGATCTGCTTGTTGCTCGAATACAACTCCTGTCCGGTTTCTGCATCGAGAGCATACAGAACTGCATTGGGGTCGAGGCCAGCGGGAGCCTTTATTACCCCCCGGGACTCATCGGACGTTTTACCGCTTAGAAGCACGTAAACGACTCCGTTAGCCACCGTGGGCGGCTCCGGTGCGTGCATCTCACGGGACATCCACATCGGCACTAGCATTGGTTTGCCCGTCGTCGCACTTTTGCGAACCTCAAATGCCATGGTGCTACCTTGATCCGCAGGTCCGTAAGATTGCTGGAACTTCGGAGCGTCTTTGGCTGGAGGGCCCAGCATAGGCGCATACAACCACCGTCTTCCCTGCGCATCCTGCCCGGTCGTGATTCCCCATATTCCGCGGTCGTGAAGCTTGGCCTCATCGTTGCCCCAGCGGGGTGACGTGTACAGCGGCGTATGGTGGTCGGCCCCTCCCAGATTATTGGCATCCAGGAGGTAGATTACGGATTCTTTGCCTACAACTGCCGCCAGCGTCCATTGTTCGAATGAGAAGACCACGGGATTGCCTGAGCCAAGGTCCAAATCCGTTTTATTAAGATATTCAAAGTTCGCAGGAGTGAATGTGTCCTGCAACCGGAAGTTTTTCGCAGTGACAGCCACTACGCTATCGCCGAATTTTCCGGAGGCTGGATCGTAAGGCCCATCGGCAGTTTGGGCCAAAATGCCCTTGGGGCCTCGGACCAGGCCGCCGCGCCCCCACGCCCCGGACGTGATCCCGGTGTTGGTGTAATACTCGAGCGGGCGGCGCACTGGGTCCTTCAAATCCAGCGCCGTAAAGTGGGATTGCATATTCAAGCAGCCCCGGGCGGTAGGTGAATAAATGACTCCATCGATGAGATTAAGACTCCAGTTGCGCGCGAAAGGATCCGTGAAGTTGGTGGGCGGAATGCGATCTTCGCCATCCAGCAGACTGAAGCCGCGCAGCCTTCCATCGTTCGTTGATACAAAAATGATTCCGGCTTCCTTGTCGATTACGGGCGTGGCGTTTTGCGAATTTGGGCATCGATAATCGCCTTGTTTTGGCTCTTTCATGATGTTCGTGTTCGCTTTTTGCCAGACGATTTTCCCAGTGGCCGCATCGATCGCGAAGACGGTATTGTCGCTGCCGACCACGAAAACTCGCGCGGCCGGGCCCTGCGGTGTATTCACCTTAGCGATCACGGGAGCCGTCATCGTCGAGAGAATGTATTCTTTCGGCGCAGTGGATACTTGAGCAATCCACCTCACTTCGAGTTGCGAGACATTGTCTTTATTGAGGATCTTCTCGTCCGGGTTCGAGCCAGTGCGTTCGGGGTCGTGGCCCCAGGTTAACCATTCGTTGTCGGCATTTGCGAGGCCGGGAAGAAGGAAGAACAGCGAGCTGACTAACGCTTTGACGAGTGACTTTGAGATGAATCGACGCGCGCCCATGATTTTCTTCTGTTCCTTTTAGTGACCAGAATTTGAATGTTTGTCTAACCCAGCGAACAGTATACTGGGAATCGACTAGAACGAAGAATCCTGCTGCTGATCGCGACTAAGGATGACCCATCTGGGAATGTCCGTTTTACCCCAAAAGCGGTCATTCAGCCCCGGTCGGCCCAATGTCCGCTATGCGCCAAAAACAGACACTCATGCACCCCGAGCAGGTCTGGCAGGCTCGGCAGCTATATTGGCTTTTCTAGTCTCGCCAAGGGGATTGGGGCGGCCGGGCTCCGTCGCCTCTCCGCTCAGACCGACGCCGCGAAGGCCGCCTTGACGCGCGCGGGCGTGAACGGCGCCTCGCGCAGCCTCAACCCGGTCGCGTCGAACACCGCGTTGCCGAGAGCCGCCGCCACCGGCGCGGTCGAAGCCTCGCCGACTCCAAGTGGGCGCTCGTGCGGGCGATCAATCAGGGCGATCTCAAGATTTGGTACGTCCGGAAATGCCAGGATCGGATAGCTCGACCAGTCGTTGGTGGTGACGCGGCTGCGGTCGAACTTAACTTCCTCCAACAAGGTACGGCTGATGGTCTGGATGATCGATCCCTCCACTTGCGAACGCACGGCATCGGGATTGATCATCAGGCCGCAATCATGGGCACAGACCACCCGCGTCACGCGCACACGCCCCGAATTGCGCTCAACCTCGACCTCCATGCCCATTGCGACATAGTTCTCGGCCTGTTTGTAGCGCATGTAAGAGACGCCGCGGCCGCGCAGCACGGTGCCGTTGCGGTTGGGCGGCACGGCGCGCGGCTTCCATGCCATCATCTGTCCAACGCGCGTCAAAACCGCGACGGCGCGCGGATCTTTCAGCCGGCGAAGGCGAAACTCCAACGGATCGACATGCGAAGTAGCCGCGATTTCGTCGATGAAGGACTCCACCGCAAACACATTTCCGATCTTGCCAGGTGCGCGAAGAGCTGAGGGGCGGAGCGGCGTCGCTGTGAGCCATTTTACGTCGGCCCGCACATTGGCAATGAGATAGGGCGGGTCGGTATTGAGCGACGTGAGGCCCGAGGACATCCCGGAGCCGTCCACCAGCCCGGCGGCAACCGCGGCGATCAGCGGTGTGCCGGTGGGCGCGGGATTGTTCTGCGGTACCATCGCGACGGTTTCCCAAGCGACGACTTCGCCGGAAGCGTCCAGCGCAGCCCGCAGATCGAGGAGTTGCGGCGGCCCTTTCGGGTCCCAACCATGCTCGTCCTCACGCATCCATTGGACCCGCACCGGCCTGGCGAGTTCGCGTGAGATGAGCGCCGCTTCAAAAGCAACGTCGTCATTACCGTTGCCGCCATAGCTGCCGGAGCCATCCTTGTAGATCAGGCGCAGCTTTGCCGCTTCGAGGCCCAGCAGTTGCGCGATGGTCTGGCGCAGCCTGTGCGTGCCCTGCGAGGCGGTCCAGACCGTGCCGCCGCCACCGCGAATGTCCGCCACGGCGCAGGACGGCCCCATCGAGGCGTGCGACTGGATCGGCCAATGATAGGAAGCCGTCATGACACGGCCCCCTCGCGCGAAGACGGCCGCTGTATCGCCGGTGTTGCGGATAGTTTCCACGCGGGCAACAGGCGTATTGCGGACGGTGTCGAACAGGCTCTCGGAGCCGGGCAGCGTTGCCGCTTCGCCCCAGGTCGCACGTAGCGCGCGCATGGCGCGAACGGCGTCCCATTCGCGTGGCGCGGCCACCGCCAAGAAATCCTTGACCCGCACGATGCGTGCGCCGGGAATATGCGCGATAGAAGCGGTATCCACGTCGCGAAGGTTCGCTCCGATTGCGGGCGCGCGGATGACGCGGGCATGCAGCATGCCGTCGACGCGAATATCCTGCACGTAATCGTGGCGGCCGGTGAGTTTCGCGGGAAGGTCCGGACGCGGCAAAGACTTTCCCACGATTGTATAATCGTCGGGATTCTTGAGCTTGGCGTTCTTGTCGACAGCGAGATCGAATCTGCCGCCATTGACCAACGCGCCGAAGCCAATCCCGGGACCGCCTGAGCGCGGGATTACGGCGCCATCCGCCGTGTCGAAACCCTCCGCCGGCTGCTTCAGTCGGGCGGCGGCAAGGCTGATCAAGCCCTGGCGTGCCGTCGCCGCCGCCTGGCGAATCTGCATGCCGCCGGCCATGATCCCGCTGCTGCCGCCGGTGCCGCCTTGATTGGGGGTGAGAGAAGTGTCGCCTTCGATAAGCGCAATCCGCTCCGGCCGCATGCCGAGCTCTTCCGCGACGATTTGCCGAATAGCAGCTCTAGCGCCGGTGCCGAGATCGACCTTTCCGGCGTATACGGTCACGTCCCCGTCAGGCGCGATCGCAAGATAGGCGTCGACGCTCTCAGCTTCGACCGTCGCCGGCCCCGCCTCGGCGCCACGCGGGAGAGTGAAGGCGACGATGAGACCGCCGGCACCCTGGAAAAAGGAGCGGCGGGCGATGGTGCTCATCTCAGCCCTCCTTCGCGGCGCGCAGCACCGCCGCAATGACCCGCACATGGCTGCCGCAGCGGCACAGATTGCTGGCGAGCGCGGTGCGAACATCCGCTTCACTGGGACGTGGAGTGCGGCCCAAAAGGGCTGTCGCCGTCATAATCATGCCGTTGGTGCAATAGCCGCACTGCGCCGCGGCCTCGGCGATGAATGCAGCCTGGACTCTGCTCGGCGCATCGGGGCTGCCAAGCCCTTCGAGCGTGGTGATCTTCTTGTCTGCGACAGAAGCAGCCGGAGTCACGCAGGAACGCACCGCCCGGCCGTCCACGATCACGGTGCACGAGCCGCATTGGCCGAGCCCGCAACCGAATTTCGGACCATGCAACGCAAGGTCGTCGCGCAGCACATAGAGCAGCGGTGTATCCGGATCGCCGAGGTTGACTGCGCGGTCGCGGCCGTTCACGTGCAGGGTTAGATCGGTCATGTCGCATCCACCTTCATGGGTTGGCGACGGAGCATCGTGAGTTAGCAACGGGAGGATGGCATGATGGAGCCCCGGCGTTCAAGTGTAGCTCCCACCTGCCGACCGCGACGGTAGAGCCGGAGTCTCCAAATATAATCAAAGTATTATCGTGAAATCGCGCCAGCAATGGCGCTACTTTCTGTATACTGGGTACGCTTGGCGGCATTAGTTAGCAAATGCACCTAGCCGGTATGCGGCATGAAACCGGGGCCCGGCCGCAGTTTGCCGGCCTTACCGCCAGCCGATGTACAATTCTGCCGAATCACGTTTTCACTGCCGTAGCGTTTCGCGTTAGCGTGTTGGCCAACGAGTGCTTCGATTCCGGGAGAAACGCTATGTATATCTTAGTTCGGACGCTAATAGCCGCGGCCTGTCTCATCCCGCTTTGCCCGGGCACTGTCGAAGCGCGCAACATCACTGGCGAGGACTGGGGTACCACTGCGAACGGTGAAAAAGTCAGCCTGTTCACGCTCAAAAGCGCGCAGGGACTGGAGGCTCGCATCACCAATTACGGCGGTCGAATTGTGAGCTTGTATGTGCCGAACAAACAGGGCGGCAAGACCGATGTCCAACTGGGTTACGACGATTTCGCAAGCTATGAGAAGGAAGGCGGTTTCTACGGCGCGCTGGTGGGCCGCTACGTCGGCCGGATTAGCCACGGCGGCAGCTTCACGCTGAACGGCAAGACCTATCAGCTGGAAAAGAAGGACCCCAACGCTCCCTTTGTCATTCATGGCGGCACCGCCGGATTCAACCGCAAGCTTTGGAAAGCGCAAATGCATGACGGTCCCGAGCCCAGCGTGACACTCACGCTGGTCAGTCCCGACGGCGATGGCGGCTTTCCCGGAGAGCTGACTACGACCGTCACTTACACGGTCACCGGCGACAACGCGCTCCGATTGGAATATCGCGCAACTTCGGACCGCCCGACAGTCGCCAACTTCACCAACCATGCCATGTTTGCGCTACAGGGCGAAGGCAAAGGCGACATCTCCGACCAGACGATGCAAATTTTCGCCGACCGCTACACGCCGGCCGATGCGGGCAATCTGGTGACAGGGGAAATCGCGCTAGTCGATGGTACCCCAGCGGATTTCAGAAAGCCTTTGCGGGTCGGCGATGTGCAAAACTCTGATTTTCCGCAGATCGCAATGCGCAAGGGTATTGAACTGGAGATGGTCATCAACGGCAAGCCCGGCACGCTACGCCCAGCGGCGCGGATGGCCGATCCCCGCACTGGCATCGTGATGGACGTGTCCACGACTCATCCTTGCGTGGTCGTGTGGGGCCACCTCATCGGAGATCGTACCGTCATCGGCAAAGGCGGCAAGGTCTACCGCAACTTCAACGCAATGAGTTTTGAAACGCAAGGCTATCTGGACGCGGTCAATCACCCCAACTTTCCGTCCACCGTCGTGACGCCGCAAAAGCCGATGCATGAAGTGACAGTCTTCAAATTCAGCACCAAGTGAGCGGCAGCGCTTTTTGCTCGATAGTGCAGTTTACGACAATCGCGCTATTGCCGATGTCCGCTCTGCGCCAAAAGCTGACATGGCTCGCAAAAGCGTCGAGTCTTTTTAAAAATCCCAAATAACTAGGGGACGCACTACCCGGTTCTTGTCGGACCATCATTGTACCGGCCCGGTATTCTGCATGCTGATGCGCTGATAGGCGCCCATCGCCAGGCGCACCGACGGACCCGACGGCGTATCCGCGGTGGTTTCATGCCAGGTATTGGGCGGCACATACATCACGTCGCCCTCGGTGGCATGATATTCGCCGTAATTTTCGAACCGTCCGGATTCCTGGCCCACCTGGATGACCCACCATTCGACGGTGCCCGAATGCAAATGCCCGAAGGGCACTGACGTGTTGAAGGTTGCGCCCGGCTTGATGGGCCTGCCGCTGCCGGTATTGAGGCTGCCGCCGCCGCATTTGTTGTCGGCAGGATTGACATAACCCAGAGCCGGATTGGCGAACAGATGATCGTCCTCCACCGCCACATGCACCTTGCAGTTGGCGATGGCTTCCAGAGTGTTGAAATAAAGCTGGTTGGGCGGGTTGTAAGGCTGCGGCCGGTGGGCGAAGGATACTTTCACGATGCTATTGCCGGGACTGGATTGCGGCTTTGGATCGGCGGCGGGATAGACGGTGGAATAGCCCCGCACATTGACCTCGATCCATAACGCGTTCTGGTCCCCCGTGACGTCCGCGGAATAGGGTGTGTCCTTCATGATGTGAATGATGCCGCTTTTTGTAGCAGTCACCGGCTGCTGGCCTTCCACGTTGAAACGAAGATTACCCGCGATAATCACGAACACGGTGGGGGTGTCGGGATGCATGCGACGTGTGATCTTAGCCCCCGGCGCGCCGGAATTGTAGGTGACGTTCTCCTCGTCATCGAGAATGATTTGCTGTGACCACTTGTTTTGACCGGCATGCATCTGCGTCAGCTCCGACAGCCGCCAGATGGGACGGTTGGGCGCCTTGTAGGCGTTGGGGCCGCCAGGTATCTTGTCCACCCACCAATATTCCATTGTGCCGTCACGCCCGCCGCGCGCCGATGCGTCATCCTGCGCCAGAACCGGAACGACAGACGAGAGCAGCAGGATGGCGGCAAAGCCTTTTTGGATCACTTTCACGATTCGCCTCCTTGATGAAATCGACGTTCCCAATTGACCATGAGTATGAGCGGACAATAGTGCCTATCTGAAAGTCTTTGAAGTAGGAGGTGCCCTTCCGGTCACTGCCGACGCACCCATGGGCAGATGAAACGACTCCCGAGGCCGTTATGCCTCTAATGCCGTCGCAAAAAGCGGCCCCCCCGCTTTGGATAAGCGACTGCCCTTCCCTCCGCGGAGTGCTCGCATTCAGGGCGTGCATTTCCTCTTTGATTTATTCCCTGTTTGCGGCTCAGGAAAATCTAACACGGGGCTCCTAAGTTGCGCTATTGTGCGGCAAGCAAACTCGGAAGGGTTCAGGCTAGCAGGGGCGTTAGCCGCCGCATTTTCATTGATGTAGAGAGATAGCTGAAAATCACAAAGCGATGAGAACGGTCGAAAGGACCACCGTCAGCTGACCATTCGCGGAACGGGAGGAAGTTCATGATTCTACACCAGCGTCTTCTGCTTTCTGGCATGGTTTTGACATTGGCGAGCGGCGTTAGCCAGCCGGTGGCGGCCGCGCCGTGGGTTCGCGGGTATGTGGTGGGCGCCTACGAATACGCCTTCCGCTATGGCGGAAGGGCAGGATTTGCGCGCGCTGGCGAGATCGAACCCGGCGTCGATTGCCCGCATGGCAGCACCGTCCACTTTGCCAATCCCAATCAGACCAAGATAGCGGTGGCGCGCCAGAAATGGCGCTCGCAGCAAGATATCGACTGGATTTCCCGGCCTCCCGGGCTGGAGCAAGTCAGGTCGCCTCAGGGAGCATACTTCAGCATCTGGACCCGCGCCCTTGCCTATCGGGGCTACAAGCGTGGCATCGAGACCTATGTCAATCCCTGGGCTACGGACGATCCCGGCCAGCCGCAAGTGACCGATCATATCGCCGACGGCTTCAACCTGGACGGCAAAGTTGGTGCGAATGACTTTGTGAGCCCCGACGGCGAGAAAGGCGTCGATAATGCGCTTTATCGCGCTTGGGGCTGTGATGCGCCTTGGCGCGGCAATGGCAATGCGACACTGGACATGCGCGCCAATGACAAGATGCAGGACGGCCTTTACACCATGGTGATCAGGGTCTCCGGCAACCAGAATCCCATGAACGACAGCGACGCCACGGTAGAGATCGGATATTCGCCGGATAGGATCGTCAAGGATGCGAGGGGCAGCGTGGCGGTGGACTATTCTTACCGCATTCTGCAGCCGGCGCACTACACCAAGCTCAAAGCCAAGATCAACAACGGGATAGTGGAGACCGAGCGGGTGGAGCATCTGCATACCCCCCGCATCGCCTGGTTCTATGACCAAACCGGGGACACCAACTTTACCAAGGGCAAGATCCGGCTGAACATGTCCGTGGATGGCTTGAGCGCCACTGGCTTGATCGGCGGCTACCGTAACTGGCGCGACCTCTATACCGAGAACACCTTCGCGCAGGACGGCGGTCAGCAGGGTATCCGCGAGCATGAGGACCATGTCTCTCTGTATTACGCTCTTCGCCGCAATGCCGACGGCATGTACAACGAAAAGACCGGCAAGTATGACGGCATCTCCACCGTCTACCGGATCAGGTCTGCTTCGGCCTATGTGGTCGATCCCGACAAACCGATGGACATTCCGATACTAACGGGAGACCTCAAGCGGAAGCAGATCTTTGAGGCTATCAAGGCCAACACCATCAAAGGCATCGAGACCCGAACCCCGCAGGATGTCCCGCCGGGAACAGGGGAAGCGGCCTACCCTGGTATGGAACGACGTACAGAGGGTCTTCCCAGCAGGGATTTCTTCATCAAAACGCTGGACCGCCCGCATTATCCGGATGGCGTGGGCATGGACTTCAGCGGCAACCCGATCGATGACCAAGGTAATCGCATAGATAACCACGGCAACAAGCTTGATGAAGATGGAAAGCCGCTAAAGCCGTCTCAGCCGCAACACCAGGTTAGCAACGCAACGGCCGCCACGTTGGCTTCTGTACAAGTACCCTGAAGGGTCAAGTAAACCGGACGCGACGTGGTGCTGCCAGGCTAACTCTGAACTTTCTTTGTTCAGGGCAATACCCAACATCATCTGATACGCCGACACTCGAATGTCCGCTTTGGGTCAATAGCGGACATTCGCGGGCCTGTAAGTTACTCGTCTCCACCATCTGCGGCTGGAATCTGCGAGGGCAAGCTTCGGCTAGCTAATCAAAGGGCGCTGCCGCTCGCTTTGGCTCGCGGCGTTGTCCTAGCTTTTCTTGTGAGCGGAGCGAATTAGAAAAGCTGGCCCCTCTTCGAGCGAAGCGAGGGAGGCGCTTGGGTCCGCACGGCCCTTCGGGCGTTCGTCGCTCGAAATGGTCCACTGGACCATTTCGTTCGCCTTCGGCGAACCGCTTCTCACCCACTGGACCTGCTCACGCGCTTCGCGCGCCGCTCCTCACTCCACAAACAACAGCTTGCCGAACCGGTCGGGATAGTGCGGGTCCGGCTTCACCATGCCCGAATCCGACCATTGCGAAAGCCGGCGGTTGGGTTCCGTCCCATCCCAACGATTCATGTTCGCGATCCAGCGGTCGCCGATCTTGGGGACAGGGTTATCCGCCAAATCGGCAAACGCACGCCAGGGAATCGCCACTTCGAGGTTCCAACCTTGGTCTTGGTCTCCGGTAACGTTGAGCGTGCCCTTGATCGAAACGGCCAGTTGCACGCCCTTCAGGTCGTAGTTCTTAATTAAGCGCTGCGGAAACGCGTTGAGGTAGTCATACAAGACAGCGCGGGCATTCATTTCAAGGCCCAGGTACAGGTTCTTGACGCCAGACGGAGCAATGAAGATTTCGACGGCATCGTCTTTGTAGGTGGGGTCGTCGTGCTGGGTTTGCACCGCGATGATGTCGCTATCGTCACACTCGTAGGCGACATAGAGGTTGTCGTCATCCCAGGTCAGCCGGGCCACGGTCTTCTGCTTCTTGCCGGTCTGATCGGCCCAGGGGAAGACGAAGGTCACCGGCTTGGCCGCTTGCCAGGCGGCATCGTCGAGGAGGCCGTCGATGCGAGGAGAAATTCTAGCGCGATGCACCTCGTAGGTCGGGATGGGGGCAAGATTGGGCCGCTGGGTCTGCGCCAGTGCGGGCGCACCTGTCATAAGCGCCAGGAAGGCGGACAAGAAAAGAACAATGACTTTTTTCACAGTCTCAAATCCTTCTTTTCTAAGGCGAAGTGATGAAATGAAAAGGTGAAAATCTGGGCCGTAACTATTAGCAAAGCAGGCCAGTCTAACAATATCACTCAGCAGTGCCAACAACCGTCTCGTCATGTGTGCTATGGTCAAAAACCGGTCATTCAGCCTATGTCCGTTTTGCGCCAAAAGCGGACATTTGGCGCATGTGCTTTGGTCATAGAATCTGTGTCGCCAATCTTCACGCGTATACCGTCAGACTTGGCGCGAGCCGCTCAATTCCTCGGCTTGACCCGTTCGGTGATACAATCCTGGCCTGTGGCGCCAGTAGGGCCCACAATCAACCAATTCTGGCAATCTGTAACAGCGCGCCGGGAGAATCCTGCAGCGGAAGACCCGGTCAATGCCGGATGACGCGGGCCGAGAAAATATAGCCGCCATTGCGCACCGTGCGGATGATGGCGGGATTACGCGGATCATCCAGCAACTTTTTGCGCAGACGGCCGACGCAGACATCGATACTGCGGTCGAAGGCGGGAGAAGCGTTGCCGTAACAGGCATCCATGAGCTGGTCGCGGCTCAACACCCGGTTGGCGCGCGTTACCAACGCTTCCAGCAGTTTGAATTCGCCGCTGGTCAGGCCGAGCGGGCGGCCTTGTGCATCGTTGAGGGACTGCGCGGTGGTATCGAGCGTCCAATTGCCAAAGCCAAAGCGCTGGTGCGCATCACCGGCGTGCTGATCTGCATCGCCCCTCTGGTGGCGTCCGCGGCGCAGCACGCTGCGGACCCGGGCTTGGATCTCGCGCGGTTCGAATGGCTTGGTCACATAGTCGTCGGCGCCGATTTCCAGCCCGACCACCCGGTCAGCCAGGTCACCCCGGCCGCTGACGATGATGATGGCGACGTCGGAATAGCGGCGTATCTGCTGGGTAATGGTGAGGCCGTCAATGTCGGGCAGGCCGATGTCGAGAATGACCAGATCCACATCGCCGGATGCCATGACATCCTCGATGCCGGCGCCGCTTTCCAGTGACGTCACCCGATAGCCGTCCGCGCCCAGACTGCGCTCCAGAACGGCACGCACGTCCGGATCATCCTCGACGATAGTCACATGCTTGGTCATGAGCGGCTCCCCTTAACGCCACGGTCCCGGAATAGTCCCAAATTGTTACAAAAGACCTAAAAACGCCCCTCCATTTGCGTATCCGACACATGCCGAAACATTCCGATGCAGAGCGGATAAACCCCGGTGACCTGCCGCGCCTATCCCTTCTCCCGATACGCCTCAATGGGAAGAGAAAATGCGCTGGTTTGAAAATTTGTCTATCCGCAACAAGGTCATGGGAGCCTTTGCGGTCGTTCTGACGATTACCACCGTGCTGGGGGTAGGGAGATATTTTGAAGGGGCGGTCGCCCGCGCACATGGGCGAAAAAAAGTTGGTCGGTCCGGCAGAAACCACATCGGGCCCGGAAGTGGCCGATCCAAATGTCCGCTTGGGGTCAGAAGCAGTCATTAGCAAGTATGTTGAAGGCGAAAATGTGCACGTTGGCTAAATACACTAACGGCGCATGCGTTTTCGCCAAACAAATCGCGGGAATCGCGCACCGGCACTAAGCCGCCCTCACACCTGCGAGAAATTGCTGGACAACCTCCTTGAGGTGGGTGGACTGGCCAGTGAGGGCGCGGGCTGAGGTCAGAACCTCGCCGGCAGCTGCGCCTGTGCCATTGGCCGCTTCGGTCACGCCACCGATGTTGGAGGAGACTTCCTGCGTGCCTTTGGCCGCCTCCTCGACATTGCGCGCGATTTCCTGGGTGGCGGCACCCTGTTCTTCGACAGCCGCGGCGATCGCGTTGGCAATCTGGTCGATCTCTCCGATCGTGGTGCTGATCGAGGCGATGGCGCGCACTGCATCCTGGGTGGCGCTCTGCACGCCATTGATCTGAGCACCGATTTCCTCGGTGGCTTTGGACGTC
>JANYAR010000061.1 GCA_025361185.1 Alphaproteobacteria bacterium
TGTTATCGGGTTCGAGGTACAAACCGAACCGCCGACCGAGCCGGCGCCGGGCACCGGGCCGATGATCGTGCTGCTCTGGCCGAGCAGGACCTGGTCCTGGCGGACGTGGATATCCTTGTAGGACAGGTCGACCAGCACGCCAATTTCGCCGATATCGGTGTTCCAGCGATCGGAGACCAGGAAGCTCATCTGAGGATCGATATGACCAGCCAGCGATTCATTCACCGCCTGGCCGCTGGCGGCAAATTTAAAGCCTGCAAAGTCGAAGGGACGGTGCAGACGAATGTCGATCAGACCCGCGATGCCGCCTTGGATATCGGTGGCGGAAGAGGCCTTGTGCACATCGACACGGGCCAGCAATTCGGAAGGATAGTCAGGCAGCGACACGGCACGGCCGGTTGCGGTGAACATTTCCCGGCCATTCATGAGGGTTTGGATGTCCGGCAAACCGCGAATAAGAACGACAGTCGGCTCAACATTGTTGCGAATGATCGCAACACCGGTGACATGCTGCAGCGATTCCACCACCGTGCTGTCGGGCAGCTTGCCGATGTCTTCGGACACGATTGAGTCGATGATTTGGGTGGCATCCCGTTTGAGTACAAGTGCGCTTTCCAACGAGGCGCGTACGCCGGTCACCTCGACATTCTCGGTCGTCGTTTCCTGAGCCTGGGCAGCGGCTCCGGCGGACAGAAGCAGGGCAAGCGCAGATACAGATCCGCGCAGAGTCTTCGTATTCATAGGTATCCTCCTCTTTCCTCTTCTTTCCGCAACCACGGTAAAGAGGTGTTTATGTTCCGCGCCCGCCAGTTGCCCCCCGAAAACCAGCCGGAATGAACAAACGGATTTGGACCCTGCCCCATTCTAAATCGCATTTGTCAGAGCAGGTCAATATATTGTCTGACAAATAAAGTGGCTTGGTCTGACAAATAACCGGCCCGGTCCTAATCTGTGCCGGCTTGGTTCAGCGGAAGTTCGGGATTTGTTCGCCCCCCCCAAGATTTGGCGCCTTCGCAAATGCGAAAGGGCCCATCTACAGGAATTTCAGGGCTGAACCTGCGTGATTTCGAGATAATCGATGTCGAGCGCATAGGCGCCGCCGGCGATTTCGATGACGTTTTCCCCCGCCTTCAGATCGGAAGAGGCGGACAGCTGCGTCCTTTCGCCATTGCCGCGTGTCCCCAGATCCCGGCTGCGCAGCGCCGCTTTTGCCTCATCCAGCGCAGCCGGCGCGGTGACGCCTTTCAAGCCAGCTCCATTGGCACTGAGCCGCGGGGTCGCGGCAAAACCGATGCCGCCATAGTTCACGCCAAGCTCATAGCGTCCGGCTTTGGCCATAAAGACGTGGAATATAACGCGTCCGACGTCCTTGGCGCCGAGCCGGACTTTCGCCCCATTGGACATGGAGGCATCGCGCATCATCGCGGATCCCTGACGCGTTGCGTCCTCGGCCTCATAGCGATTGAAGTCGAGCATTCCGGACGCGAAAAGCATCTGGTTTTTCGAGGGGTTCGCTAGCGCCTCGGCCGACGCGGAGGACGTGATGTGCAGCAGGTTGCCGTCGGGTTGCGGCAGCATGGCCTGGGTCCAGCCCGCGCGTCCGTTGCCCAGCTTTTGAACTGGGGCGGGCACTTCCCACCATGGTCCGGCGCCGCCATTGGCGTTCCAGTAGAAGGAGCGTCCGCCGCCAAGGCCCAGAGCGCTGTCCCCACGGGCGCTGACCAGCAATATCCCCTTGGGGCCGCCGACCGGCAGCCAGCGAATTGTCGGACAGTTGATGGGATAAAGGCCGCTTTCGGTCTGAATCGGCGTGCCGTGATCGGCGGGATTGCCCCAGTTCAAGCCGTCATTGCTGTATTTCAGATAGACTTGGTTCTGGACGGGCCCTTCGACATCCTCATAGGTCATCACATAACGGCGATCCGGCAGGCGATCGACGATGACCATTCCCGGCCTCTCGACACCGCCAAGCATCGCCGTGTCGTAAACTTCAATTCCCCAGGTCTTGCCGCCATCGGTGGACACTTTGTGGGAAAGTAGCTGGTTGTAACCGTCGGCCTTGTGAACCTCGCTGGAAAAATAAGTAACGAGCCTGCCGTCATCCAGGACCAGCAGATGCGGTTCCCACACCGGCAGTTCGGCGGTGCCGTCCGCGATGGCGCCGATATACGTCCAGCTGCGGCCGAGGTCGGTGGAGGCATAGAGCTGAAGCTGCATGGAGGCCATGCGGCCATTGTCGCCGTTGCACACCGAGCTGGCGGACAAAAGAATCGTCCCGGCCTTCAGTGCGCCGACCGTGCGCGGCATTTCGGTCAGATGCGGTTGCCAGTGCAGATTGCACTTGCTGCGGTCGGAGCGCGCGGGATCGGTCGCATGCATCACGAACTGCCAGCTCGCACCATTGTCCTCGCTTTCATAAAGCGGGATGCCTTCCATGCCGTTTTCCTCGAACGAGAGCAAAATGCGGCCATTGTCCGCCCGGTTGGCCTGATGCGCCAGCTGCACGGCCGTGGCGTAGGCCTGGCCGTCGGCCAGCTTCTGCCCCACCGCCACGGGAGTTCTTTGTTGCGCCGAAGCGGATGTCGCGACAAAAGCAGACGACATGATCAAGGCCGCGGCCGACAGGGATGAAATTTTCCAGCTCACATTCCTACTCCTATGGTTGAGGCGGCGCCTTGGAGCGTCACTGTGTTTCGACCAGCACGACGCCGGCCTGCGCCAACATCGCCAGTCCTTGCTTCAGGTTGGCGGCCGCGATCCCGCCGCCAACCGCGGCGCACAGCTCGGCAAGCGCTATGGGATGGCTGTCGCTGAGAAGCGCCAGCGCCGGCTTTACCGTGGCGGGCACGCTGTAGCTCTTGTCATAGGCATTGAACGTCACCTTGTCGCCCTGGACCGTCAGGGACAGGCGGGGCGATGACGCCAGGCGGATCAGGCTTTCGTCGCCGAGCGGCGCAACCTGATCATAGGGGGCTTGCGGCAACCGGATGGCCGGGCGGCCGTGAACATGCTCGCCCGCATCGCGCAGAAAATCGTCGATCGCGGAGTCGCCCAGCGCCTCGGCGACTATGGCGCGCAGCTGCGCCATATGCGCCTTTCGAGCCGCCGCATCGCTCAGCAGCGGCAAATTGCGACGCACATGGGCGTTGCCGCCCAACCGCTTCGCCGCCCAGTTCAGCAGGTTGAGGCCGTGCATCGGTGCGATGCCGAACGTCAGATGCATGCTTGGCTCGTTGACGGGATGGGCGGCATGCCACCAGCCGCGCGGCAGATAGAGAACATCGCCCGCATTCAGCATGTCGTTCCACACCGGGGTACCGGTGGGTTTTGGCGGCACCCCCGGAACGAGCGGGTGATCCTGGGTCGGAGCAAAGATCTGCCAGCGCTTGCGGCCATGCAGCTGCAGCACCATCACCTCATGGGTGTCCCAGTGCAGGTCAAAGCCGTTCTGACTCTGCCAGCCGGCGTAGAGATTGACATGATTGCGGGCCTGCAGCGTATCGCGAAACGAATCCGACAGCGCCCGCACCTTTGGCGCAATATCTTCCACCCCATGAAGAACCAGGGTTGCGCCGTCAGCCAACTGCGCCACCAGCCGGCCGGGATCGATGCGCGGCGCATTTCCCGCGCCGGGCGGCGTATAGACGTAACGCTCCGGCTCGATGGTAAGATCATCCTTTGCCAGCCGGATATGCGGCGGCGCCAGCCGGGTGTTTTCCAGGATCGCGCTTAATTCGTCCCAGCTCAGCAGATCGGCAAAACGGTTCGCCGTCCCGCGCAGATGCAGCCAGGTTTTCTCCCAGTGATTGGCAAGAAAGGCGTCCAATCCCAACGGTGCAATGACCTGGTCGAACTTCATGCCCTGCCTCGGATATCGGCGCAGCGGCGCATTTCCTGGCCCTTCACCAAGATAAACCGCCGCGATAGCCATCAATTTTCAAGGTCATTCGTCAGCGATCGATACAATCATATCCGCAGCATCAAGCGCAATCTGCATCGCAGCGCCACGATCATTGGTTGCAAGACCGGTTTTCAATTTATCTACGACCGATAGGTACTTGTCCTTCTTGACGGCGTCCGCGGTATCCGGGATCAGTCCATTTCCGCTCGCAGCGCATGGGTTCGGCGCCACGGCATCGAATCCCTCCCCCTTGGGGCCGACAAGGCAGTTAATGGCGCTTTGCATGCGTTGATGCACATCCTCGATGCGCTGGACGTTACGCGAAGCCGAACGGGCGGTGATCTGAGTCGCAATGATTTCAACGGGCAGGTCCGCTGCCAAGGCAGCAGCCCCGGGGCAAAATACAATTATCGCCGCCAGCGCTCTGAACTTCATGGCAATCCCTCGCAAGTGCGCCCATCCACCAACAATGGCGTCACGCCGCCGTCAGGCCCGAAAGACGGCCGGTTGAATCGCCATGACGCTCCACCTTGGTTTCCATTCTGTCCATAAGAGACAACCACAGATTTGAAACCGGGGTGCCGTCCGGATATTTCACATAACGGCCCGGATAGAGCGTCCCGCACCCCCGGCCGGCCAATACCGATAGGCAGTTTACGTGATCATGGTGGGCAGCATCGCCATTGCCATTGCCGAGCATCACCATAGCGTTGTCCAGCATGGACTTGTTTGCTTCTTTCACCGACTTCATCTTGTCGAGATAGTAGGCGAACTGTTCAGCCATGTAGGTATCGATCTTCACCACCTTTGCGATCTTTGCCGGATCGCCTGCATGGTGTGTGAGGCCGTGATGTTCTTCGGGTATGTCGATCTCCTTGTAGGTCCGCCGGCTCTGTTCCACGCCGAGCATGAAGGTGGAGATACGGGTCACGTCCATCTGAAAAGCCAATATCTGCAGGTCCGCCATCAAACGGAAATGCTCCTTGAAACTCTCCGGCACCCGGGTAGGACGCACCGCGCCCCGCGGTAACTTCTGATTCGAAGGCGGGGCATCGAGGCGATGCTCAATCTCGCGGATGGAACTGAGATATTCGTCAACCCGATGACGATCGTTTGTGCCCAGTTGTTCGTTGATTTGGGTCAGACCGTCCTTGGTATAGTCCAGGATGGAGCGGTTGTAGGTCTCCTGCTGGTCTCGCGACTCGCCTGCATGATCCAAGGCTTGCGCGTTACCGAACAGACGATCGAACACCACGCGCGGATTCACTTCCTTAATGGCCGGCGTCTGGGCATTCTTCCAAGAGACGTTATTGGAGTAGATGCACGCATATCCCGGATCGCAGCCGCCCTCCATGCGCCCATAATCCAAGCCCAGTTCCAGCGAAGGAAAACGGGTGCGATTGCCAATATTGTTGACAATCACCTGGTCCATGGAGGTGCTGCACTGGATGTCATCCGAGGCTGTCTTGCGGATGCGCACGCCGGTCAAATAGCAGCCGATCGCTTTGGCATGATCGCCTGCGGCGTCGTACATTGCCATCGGAACCGCCAGATTACCCAGCAGCAAAAAGTCCTTCTGATGGCGCTTCAACGGCTCCATGGACGTCCCGGTGAGATCATAGTCGGCGCCGTCACCCTTCGGGTACCATGCTGCCGTGTGCAGGCCGTTGGGATAGTAGAGGAGAGAGAACCGGTTTTTCGGCATCGCGTGTTTTGCCCGCGCCGCTGCTTGGGCCGAGCCGATCAAGCATTCCGGAATCATCGCGTCCAGAAAGGGAAGAGCAATAGCAATACCACCGGCGCCTCGTATCAGGGCACGGCGGCTGAGCGGAGCGCGCGGGATCATCATTTGCTGGGTCCTCCGACGGAAAGGCTGATCGGCTGCAGGCCGGACTTAGCCTTGGCATTGGCCGAAGTCGCGACGGCGACGCTGCCGCGCGCATTTTGAAAAGGGAAGCTCTTTACAACGTTTAAAATAACACTGTTGAAGGTGTCGCCATCCTGCTTGACGTTGGCTGTGATCTGGTCGATCGCCAGTTTGTCATAGCCCTGAATGCCGCGCCCCAGAGAATATGACAGTACTTTGCGCACCACGGCCCGGCGGAAGTCATCCTTGCGGGTGGCCAGCGCCTGGCGGAACTCGGCCGGCGTGCTGAATTTATGACCGTTTATTTCGCCGGAGGAATCAATAGGAATGTTGTTCTCCTGCGTACGCCAGGCGCCGTTTCCGGCATAATTCTCAAGCGCGAAACCGTAAGGCTCCATGCGGGCATGACAACCCGCGCAAACCGGGTTGGTGCGGTGCTGCTCGAAGATCTGACGGGTTGTGCCCGTGAGAGGATGGCTGTCGTCCACCGCCAAGGGCGGGACATTGGGCGGCGGCGGCGGAATCTTTTGATTGAATAGATTTTCCAGAATGAATTTGCCACGCACCACGGGAGATGTGCGAAGCCCAGTCCCCAAAGGCTTGGAGGTGAGTGTGAGAATGGAGGCTTGGGTTATCAGGCCGAAACGCTGCGCGGGATCGAGCGGCACCTTGCGGAACTCCTCGCCTGTTACGCCGGCGATGCCATAAAGCTTGGCAAGCCGCTCGTCGACAAAGGCATAGTCGGCGTCCAGCAAGTCGGTGATGGGCCGGTTGTTGGCCACGATATAGTTGAAGAAATGTTCGGTCTCCGCCTTCATTGAGGCCGCCAAAGTCTTGTCGAGATTGGGCGTATTTTCCAGGCCGCGAATCTCCAACCACTGCCCCATAAAATCCCGCGTCAGCGAAATTGCCTTGGGATCCTGGAGCATCCGCTTGATTTCGGCGTCCAGATTCTGACGCAGCGTCCCCGCCTTGGCCTGAGCGAACAGCGCATCATCCGGCATGGTACTCCAGAGGAAATAGGACAGACGGCTGGCAAGTTGATACTCGCTCAGCGCATAGACCTTGCCGCTGCCATCGGGATGGGCGTCCTGCTCCAGGCGGAACAGAAAGTTCGGAGACAACAGGGCGGCGCGAATGGCCAGGCCGGTGGCCTTGTCATAGGACTCCCCGTCATTGGCGAATGACAGAGCGGCGAATTTCATGATGCCGTCGACCTCCCCCTTTGTTACCGGGCGCCGCCAGGCGCGCGGCAAGAAGGCTTCCATGTTGAGACGAATCTTGGCCTGCCGGTTGGCGAAGTCGACCTTGAAATCCTTTGATGGATCATTGAGCTGCGAAGACGCGGAGAGAGTTTGGTCCTTTGCGCTCCTTTGCGGCTTGAAGGCGGCGCTCACCGCTTTCTCCGCAGCCGCCAGATAATGCTCGATCAGCACGGGGGAAATGGTCAGCGTGTCGCTGTTATTATCAAAGCCGTCACCGCGCTCGTCAGCCGGAAAGTCGGTGGTGGGGTCATAGTCGGGCGGCAGGTACAGAAGCTGCCGGATGGTGTTGGCATATTCGCGGTTGTTCAGGCGATGAAATACCAGCGAACCTGGGTCCGGCTTTCCGGCGATGGTCAGGACGTCATTGTTGATCCAGTTCACCAGCCGTTTGCGTTCCTCGTCACTGGGACGGTTCTTGACCATGGCCGGCGGCATGCGGCCGCTGGAAAGCTCGGCGGAGACTTTTTCCCAGAAGTCATCATTGGCCACGCGGCCACGCGCGTCGGCTTCGTCCTTGAATTTGAGCAGCATGTCGGCCTTGGGCTGGGCGCCCGCGTGACAGCCAATGCAGTATTTGTTGAAGACAGGGACAATATCGGCATCGAAACTTGCATGGGGCCTCTGGCCGGTTGCAGAGTCCTGCGCGGCGGCAATATCACGCCCCCAGAGGGCGGGCAGAGCCACGGCACAGAGAATCGCGCCTCCAACCAGCGCCAATTGCAGGGAAAAGCGAGCATTCCTCTGCATTCAAATTGGACCTCCCAAGCCCTGCCGTTGCCCCTTGAGAGGCTATGTTGTGATTATGTCTGAGTTATTATTGCAACATTTACAGCAGCTTGCAACCGAAAATCCGCTGGTGCGGCGCACCGGCGCCGCACGCATAAAGGCCTATTTTCCCGCTACGGTGAGACTGGTCCGCAGCCGGATATCGTCTGACGCCGATCCGATCATCAGTTCAAACCTGCCCGGCTCAACCGCAAAACCCTTTTTGGCAGTGCTGTAATAAGCAAGCTGGGAAGCAGGCAGCATGAAGCTCACCCGATGGCTCTGACCTGGCGCGAGGGTCACGCGCCCAAATGCACGCAGGGTCTGAATCGGCTGATAGGTGACGCTGTGCTGCTGGTGGGTATAGAGCTGGGCAACGTCGCTGCCCGCGCGGTCGCCGATATTGGTGATATCGAAAGACACCTGCACGCGCCCCGTCGCGGAAATCGCCGGCGCCGAGAGCGCGACATGGCTGTATTGGAACCTGGTATAGGACAGCCCATGGCCAAAGGCATACAGGGGCACGCCTTTGAAATACTGATAGGTATAGCCCTTGGACACATCATATTCCTTCTGGGGCGGCACGCCGTCCAAATTGGCATAGACGGTGTAAGGCAGATGGCCGCCGGGATTGATATCGCCGAACAACGCCCTGGCGATGGCGGTTCCGCCATTTTCGCCCGGATACCAGCCCGCCAGAATGGCCGGCAGACGATCCTGGGCCCAGCCAACCGCCAGCGGCCCGGCATTCAT
Source organism: Alphaproteobacteria bacterium (assembly GCA_025361185.1). Classification (GTDB taxonomy): domain Bacteria; phylum Pseudomonadota; class Alphaproteobacteria; order Micropepsales; family Micropepsaceae; genus Rhizomicrobium. The sequence continues at coordinate 8,552 of JANYAR010000061.1, forward strand.
CAACACCAGCACTGTCTTGGGGTTGGCGGCATACACCGCTTCCATCAATTGCTGCTGGGCGCCCGGTAAATCCAGATTGCGCCGGTCCCGGCTTTCGGCTTCGATCTGCAGATTGGTTCCCAGGCACAGGATGACGACATCGGATTTGCGCGCCAGCTCCACCGCCCGCGCGATGGCGGCCGGATCGGCGGATTCGATAAAGCCCGCGCCTTTCTCATATTGCACGGAGACGCCAGGTCCCAGCAGATCGCGCAGGCCCTGCAACGGGCCGACCTTCTTGGCAGGCGTCCCAAAATAGTTGCCGGTCTCGTAATCCTGGTCGCCTGCCGGTCCGATCACGGCCACCGAATGGATCGCGGCACGGTCCAGTGGCAGAAATCCGCGCTTGTTGCTGAGCAAGGTGATGGATTCCTCGGCGGTCTTCAAAGCCAGCGCCTGATGCTCGGGCGCGCGCACCACATTCATCCCGATGCTGCTGTAACGATTGACCGGATCGAACGTGCCCAGCCGGAAGCCGACCCGCAGCACGCGCGACAGCGCCAGATCGACATCCTTCTGGGACAGCAGACCGCGCTTCACCGCCAGGGGAATATTGGTCTGAAATTCGGGATCGTCGCTGTCATTGCCCGCCTTGATCGCCGCGGCCGCGGCCACCACGGGGTCTTCCGAGATCACCTGGCCCGGCTCGGCCGGGCGTACCGCGGTCAGAAGCGATACCGCGCCCAGATCATCGGTGACGAAGCCGTCGAAACCCCATTGCTTGCGCAAGATATCCGTCAACAGACGGTGGTTGACCGCGTCGGGCGTTCCGTTGATGGAATTATAGGAAGACATCACCGACTGGGCATGGCCTTCCATGATGCCGGCCTTCCAGTGCGGCAGGAAATATTCCATCAGGTTGCGGTCGTCGACCTGGGCATCGCCATGCTGACGACCCTGCTCGACATTATATACGGCGAAATGCTTGAGGGTCGCCGCGACTTTCAGGTGATTGATATCGTCGCCCTGCAGACCCTTCACATAGGCGACCGCCATGCGGCCCGTCAGGTATGGATCCTCGCTGAAGACTTCCTGGATACGGCCCCAGCGAGGATCGCGGCTGATATTGATCACCGGCGAGCGATAAACCAGACCATGGAGCGAGCGCGGGCCGGACGCATGCGCGTTATAAAGCGCGCGCGCTTCATCCGACATCGCATCGGTGATGGTGTGGACCAGCTCCGGGTCCCAGGTCGCTCCCATGGCGATGGGCGCGGGAAACAGCGTGGTGGGCTCCTTGGACCACACGCCATGCAGGGTCTGATTCCAGCCGCCCCACATCGCAATGCCCAGCCGCGCAATACCGTTGTTGAGATGATTGAGCTGAGACGCCTTTTCCTCCAGCGTCAGCCGGCCGATCAGGTCATGGATGCGCTTCTCGATCGGCTGGGCGGGATCGCGGAACAGCGGCGGCGCCTCCTGTGCGGCAGAGATGCTCGCAGCCATCATCAGCGGCAAGGCAAATAGAAGCTTTCGCATGATACATCCCTGGTCTATGCGCGGCGCGGCGCGCTTATATCAAATGACAGTAGTTGCAGCCGCGGCACAGCCACACAAATCAAGGCAAAAGCGAGCAGGTGCAGCGAAGCCGCGATGGTCAGGACGGGGGTGTAGCTGTAGCCGTGATCCAGCAGCCATCCCGCGGTTTGGCCCAGCACGATGCCGCCAAGCGCGCCGCCAAGCCCTACCAGCCCGGCAAATTTCCCCAGCGCACGGTGCGGTACCATATCGGTGGGCAGGATCATGATCAGCGTCGACCAGGATTGCTGGCCGAAGAACGCGATGGAGAAGATCAGTATCACCAGTGCCGTGTTCGGCATGCTGGGCACCAGCATCACCCATGGCATCAGAGCCGCGCTGGCGCCCAGCGCGATCTTGCGCGCTGCGTTCACCGACGCGCCGCGCCGCAGCAGATAGCTGGAAAGGCCACCCCCGAACAGACACCCTATGCCCGACGCGGCATAGGGAATCCAGCCGACACTGCCTGCCTGGCGCAGATCGAAATGCTGTGCCTCAAAGAGATATTTCGGGAGCCAAAATAGATAGAAATACCAGGCGGCATCGGTGAGGAACTTGGCGAAGGCCACGGCCACAATGGGGCGGCGGGCCAGCAACATGCCAACCGTGATGACGGGACCGGCAGCCGTCTCCCCACCGGGCGTGCCGCGCGGCGTATAATAGAGTGCGGCCCAGGCCGCCACCCACACCAGGCCCACCGCACCCGTCAGAAAGAACACCCAGCGCCAGTTCGAAAGACCCAACCAGTCGACACGGGTGAGAACCAGTACGATCAACGGCGGCGCGATCACCGCGCCCACGGCGGTGCCGGCGTTGATGATCCCCATGGCGGTGGCGCGGTCGCGGACGGAAAACCATTCGGCGACGGCGCGGGTCGCGGCGGGAAACCCGCCCCCCTCACCCAGCCCAAGCGCCAACCGGCTCAACGCCAACGACCAGGCATTGCGCGCCAAGCCGTGGCTGGCGCAGGCGAGAGACCAGAACGACATGATAATGAGAAAGCCGCGCCGCGTACCGATGCGGTCCAAAAGCCAGCCGCCGCCCAGATACATCAGGCCGTAGGCGAGCAGAAATGCCGAATCCAGCGCCGCCTTGATCTGGTTGGAAATCGGGATATCGGCCTGCACCGCCTTGATCGCCCACGGCAAGGTCTGACGGTCCAGATAGGAAATAGCGATGGCGACGCCAATCAGAAAGGCGATGCCCCATGGCAATGCAGTCCGGCGTGATGGCACCTGTGTCTCCCTGGACCACGAGGATCAGCTGGCGAGCTGATCCCACAAAAGGCGCAGCGTATGATTGGGGTCTTTTTCCACCCGGGTTTTGCTGTCGAACACCATGACCGGTTTCTCATCGGCGTTGTAGGCAGGCCAGTGCGGAATATTGGCGTTGTTGGGATTGCCCGTCTTGGCGAAGGCCAGATAGGCGGAACCCAACCGCGCGGCCATCAATTGTGCCTCGGATGAATTGGTGCCCACGTCCGTGTCGGCATTGTAGAAGGACATGGACAGATCCGTGCCATGAATGGCGCCGAACTTTCCGCCAAAGGCCGGTGTGGGCCAGTCCCAGCGATACATATAAGCCGCGGCGCGCCCCTGGGCGGTCTTGCGCTCGGCCTGAAGCATGGCGTTGCGGCGCCAAGCCTTGTCTGTGGCAATCATGGCCTTGATCAAAAAGGGGCGCTTGTCGGGATAGAGCTTGCGGTATTCCCCCAGCACCATGGCGGACTTTCCCGGCACGAGGGTTTCGGCCCAGGTCTTCAAACCGTCCTCGCCGATATCCCAATCACTCATGCGCAGACCCTGATCTTCCAGGCAGGTGCCGATGATCATCGGCACGCCGGCGGAAATCGCGGGCGCATCGGGGTCAAACGGATCGCGCGGTATCACCGCACCGTCCACCACCGGACCGGCGGTTGCCTGCGCTGCGATAATCTGTTCGAACGGCATGGTCTTGAGCTTGCCCAGATCGTCCTTGCCCAGACCGAGCTTGGCCAGCAGCGCCCGGGCATTCTTTTCCGCCTCATCGCGGTGGGTGAGCTTGATAGTCGAACCGCTCTGAACCGCGACGCGGTGGAAAAGGCCCTTGGCGGACGGCATGCACATCAATGTCGAACATTTCGCGCCGCCGCCGGACTGACCAAAAATCATCACCTGGCCGGGATCGCCGCCGAAATTCGCGATATTATCGTGCACCCATCGAAGGGCTACGACGCAATCCATCATCCCGGCCACGCCGGAAGCGTCAAAATCCGCCCCACCCAGCGCGGACAGGTCCAGATAGCCCAGCGCCCCCAGGCGGTGGTTCACCGTCACCACCACAACGTCGCCGTTGCGAGCAAGACGGTCGCCTTCCAGTGCCACCAGATTGCCTGAACCGCTGGTAAAGCCGCCGCCATGGAACGCCACCATGACGGCCCGCCCGCCGCGGCCCTTTGCGGGAGCCCAGACATTGAGGTTGAGGCAGTCCTCGCTGAGACCGCCGCGATAATTATTCCAGCCGACCATCTTGGTATAGTCGCTGACCTCGCCGGCCGAGACGCGTTGCGGTGCAATATGACCCCAGTCACTGCAGTCGCGCACACCCGCCCAGGCGGCGGCGCTGGTCGGCGGCATGAACCGGTTGCGGCCGGACGTATCGCCGCCATAGGGAATGCCGCGGAACAACCGAACCCCGTCATTGATGGTTCCCCGCACCTTGCCGCCGGCGGTTTCCACCACCAAATCGCGCGTCTGCGCCCCGAACAACAGTGGCGGCGCGACAAGCGCGCCAGCAATCGTCATTACGCTTTGCTGCAGAAACCGGCGGCGTCCCTGGGCCATGTCCATTCCTCCCGTCAGGCAGTGTCTTCCATGGGGCGCAAGCAAGACACAGCGCAGCCCGCACCACAAGCCATTTGTCAGACAAAAACTTTTGCGCTAGAAAATCCGCCCTTGCCGCAACTGGCCCGTCAAGAGACCACTGCGCAACGCGCCCATTCCAAAGTACCGGCGGCGCAGACTAGATGACCGGATGTCTTCGAACGAATGGACGCCCGCGGCTTTGCCGGGACTACAAGTCGCTGGTCACGGGGTTCGCGTTGGCGACCCGGTCCGGCAGCGCGGCCTGGAAATTGGCCGCCGCCTTTTTGGCCGCCGCCCTGTCGGCAGCGTTCATCTGGTCTTGCAGCATACGGACGCGCGCCTTGGCCTCTTTGTCGCCATCGGCGGCGGCAGCGGAATACCATTTGTACGCGCTTCGCAGATCCTGCGGCACACCGTCGCCGCGTTCATACAAAAAGGCGAGGTTGAACTGGGAATCGCGCAGGCCCAGAGAAGCGGCCTTGCCGAACCAGCGCGCCGCCTCCCGCATGTCTTTCCTGCCCAGCGCGCCCGTCGCATAAAACACGGCGAGATTGTGCATCGCCTTGCGATTGCCCTGGTTGGCAGCCATCTCGTACCAGTGCGCCGCCTTGACCGCGTCGGTCGCAACGCCTTGGGCGTGTTCATACATGGAGCCTAGGCGAAACTGGGCCACGGGCTGCCCCTTTTGCGCCGCTTGTGTCAGAAACCGTACCGCATCGGGCAGATTCACGGGTGCGGCCCCTGCATCGTCCAGAGCGCGCAAGCCCAGAATGGTCAGCGCGACAGCGTTGCCGGAATTGGCTAGCTCGATCAAGCGGTCGTGCGAAGGGCCGCCGCGCTCGCTGAGCGGCGTCAAGTTGTTTTTCGCTTCGCCGCCGGGCAGAGCCACTGCCTGAGGCGCCACCACAAACACGGTTTCGCTGTCGCTGTCCGCCGGTTCGGGCAAGGAGTAGGTTTGCATTCCGGGTGCGGCGGCGGCAGCGGTGCGCATAGCGGCCGGTTCTTTGGTGTGCTCGCTGAGCACCAGTCCGGCCGCGAGCGCTATCACCAGGAACAGAGTTCCCGCGATCAGAATGAAATAGCGCGGCTGGGGCTTGCCATCGCGCGCGGCATGCCGGGCGAAATGATCTTCCACCCTGCCCGGGGATCGGACAAATACTTCCTCGAAGGACGGTTCTGTTCGCTCGGCGCGATCGCTCGCGTCAGTCGTCGCATCGGTTGGCGCCCAGAAAAAGGAGTCCGGCGGCTCAACAAAATCTGGAGCGTCAGAAACCGGCGGCGGCTCGCTGTCGGGCGATCCGGCCGGCACACAGGCCCGGGGGCGCAGTTCTTCCTGCAATTTCGCTTGGGCCTGCTCCAGGGATTCCAGCCGATCCATAACGGCCTGAAGCGAAGCCGCTATTCGCGTGCGCGAATCATCGCGCTTGAGTCTTGCGGCGGTATCGTCAATGGCATACTCAAGCGCGTCCAACCGGCGGCAGATATCCTCGTCCGAAGCGCCCGATTTCAACCGCGCAAGGGATTCCGCCAGCCCGTCGTATCTTTGCTCCGTCTGCGCGGTGCGGCGCTGGTCCTCCGCTTGATCGACGGCGCGCTGGCTGGCAAATAATTCAATCCTCTCCAGCGCAAGACCCAAAGCATTCGTGTTGAATTGCGCGGTTTCTTCAGCGTTGGCAAACTTCTGCTCCAGGCAGTCGAGCCTGCTTTTGGCGTCGTTCCTGATCTGAACGACGGTTCCCGACAACTGTTCCAGTCCGGCGGCAAAAAGCCGTTCGCTCAATGCCATGCGCGTGCCCGCCTTTTGCTGAATTCATCCCAGTCCGTTCCGGTCCACGCCCGAAACCGCAACCGGCGCGAGGCGCCATCATGCGCACCGCCATCGGCTGCCTGAAACAAGCTGAGATTGTGTCGCTGTTGACGTGTCCGCACGGAGTCCTTCTCCTTTGCCGGGCAGTTTTCTCCAAGTGGACAACGAGAAACAGATCGTATTTTTACTTACGCGTGCCGCGCTTCGCCGGCGAACGGATCGCTTTCAGGCCAACATCCTGCTTGTGTTCCCCAACATGCTATCCCGCGGCCAGAGCTTGTTTTACCAATTCCAGCCAGGCCAGGTCGTCAGACGGCTTGGAAAGTATCGCGGTGGCGCCCGCCGCCCTGACGTCCGCGTCCGGCGTGCCATCGCAGTGAGTCCCGCACTGTTTCATCGTCATCCACGATGGTGGCAAACCGCTCCACCGCGGCGTTCAATGTTTTTCCGTTTGCATCAGGTCGAGCGGCAGGTGGATGACGAAGATTGCGCCGGGATCTCCATTGATCGCTTCGATGGTCCCGCCATGCGCCTCGACGATGGATTCGCAGATCTTGAGCCCGATCCCCATGCCGTCTTCCTTGGTGGTGACGAAGGGCTCGAACAGCCGGCTGGCGATTTCCGGGGAAAGGCCCGGGCCGGTATCGCGGACTGTAATCCGCACGCCCGCCGCCTCCGCCGCGGACGATATCACCAGTTTTGGGTGTTCGGTTTTGACCATCGCCTCCATCGCATTGCGGATGAGATTGAGCAGAACTTGCTGAATCTGCACCTTGTCGATTGCGACCGCCGTGATAGCCGGGTCCAAGGTCAGGCTCAGTTTGACGTCGCTGTGCTTGTGGCCCAGCATGCCCAGGGTCACGGCCTCCCGGATCACATCGTTAAAATTCTGCAGCGATCGCTCGCTATCGCGTTTTTCCACAAAGTCGCGCAGAGTGCGGATAATGGTGCCGGCGCGCATCGTCTGCCCCGCCGCCTTGTCCATTGCTTCGCGCGCGCTCTGAAGTTTGGGCGCCGCCGGACTGTCGCCCTCCAGCAGGCGCTGCGCGGCGTTGACGTAGTTGGCGACCGCCGTAAGCGGCTGGTTGAGTTCATGGGCGATCGCTGTGCTCATCTGTCCCATGGCGCTGAGGCGCCCGAAATGGGCGAGTTCGTCCTGCAGGGCAAGCGTTTTCGCCTCGGCCCGTTTTTGTTCCGTGATGTCGCGCGCCACCTTGGAGGCGCCGATAAGGGTGCCGGACCCGTCATGAATCGGCGCGACCGACAGGGACACCAGGACTTCCCGTCCGTCCTTGTGCAGCCGGACGGTTTCGTAGCGCCGAATGCTTTGCCCGGACTTGAGGCGCGCCACGATCTCGTCCTCCTCGACCAGGCGATCGGGCGGAAATACCAGGGAGATGTGCTTTCCGATCGCTTCGGCGGCGCTGTAGCCGAATATCCGTTCGGCGGATGCGTTCCAGCTGGTGATCACGCCGTCCAGGGTTTTGCTGACAATGGCGTCGTCGGAGGACTGGACAATCTGCGCCAGCAGCCTGTTGGCGCCTTCGCGCTGTGCTGCTTCCTGTCTTATCGCGGACAGGTCGTGGATGATGCCGACGAAAAAACCCTGGTCGCCCAGCTTGCCCTCGCCCACCGACAGATAGATGGGAAAGGTAGAGCCATCCTTGCGGCGTCCCACCGCCTCGCGCCCAATGCCGATGACGCGCCGTTCGTGGGTTTTGTGATAGTGGGAAAGATAGCCGTCATGCTCCTGATGATAGGGAGCCGGCATCAACAGCTTGACATTCTGGCCCACAACCTCATCGGACGGATAGCCGAACAGGCGTTCGCAAGCCTGATTGTAGATCTGAATATCGCCCTTGAGATCAATGACAATGATGCCATCGACGGCGGTCGCAAGCAGGGCTGCGAACAATTCGTCGTGCTTCTCAAAACCGGGGGCGACAAGGTTCGGCACGCTTCTAACCACCTTCTTGCCCAGCCCTATCTCGATCAGAAACCCTACCCCTGGCGAAGGCAAGGCATGTGAATTGTGCGGTGCCGCAATGTTGCGCGGCCTTAACCGTAAAACCAATCAGTGGGGGCGGCCGGAGAGAAAAAACCCACGCTTCCCCCAAACTCCGGAAAATCCGGGCCAATCGATACGTACAGTCCCGTATATCGCTGTTCATCCCTGACCCATAGCCTCCTTGCAAGCGGCGATGACGGAGAGATGTGTTGGACACCGCAAAGTGCCTTGTGTTCCTTATTGAAGACGATGAGGGCGTGCGCGCCTCGATGCGCCTTCTGTTGGAAGCTTCAGGCTATTGCGTGAGGGATTTTCCCAGCGCGGAGCAGCTTCTTGCCGAAGCCGATGCCCGGCAAGCACGCTGCATCATCACCGATTACCACCTGCCCGGAATAACCGGCCTGGATCTGATCGAGACCCTGCGCGAGCAAGGCGTGGCGACACCCGCGATCATCGTCTCTGCCAACGGAAAAGACCTTGTCGCCCGAGCCAGCCAGGCGGGCGTCGTGGCCGTGTTGCGAAAGCCCATGGCGGCTGAGGCCCTGACCCAGTGGCTGGAACAGATCGTCGCCGATCCGCGCTGATCCCTATGCGCTCTGCGGCAGCAGATAACCGTGCTGCTGCACGGTCTCGATAAAATGGCCGCCGCCGGATGCCGCTGCCAGCTTCTTGCGCAACCGGTGCATGAAAAGACCGATGGTGGGACTATCGGGGCCCTCACCATCGGTATAGATGTGATTGATCATGGTTTCCTTGCTCACAGGCTTGCCCCGTCGCAGCGATAAGAGCTCCAGTATCTGATATTCCTTGCCGCTCAAAGGCACGCGCCGCCCCCCGGCTTCCACTGTCTTGGCGACCAGATCGAGCGTCAACGAACCGAAGGAAATCCGGGAATCCGAAATACCCTTGGAGCGGCGCACCACGGCACGAAGCCGGGCGATCAGTTCCGGGCTGCTGCAGGGCAGTGTCACATAGTCGTCGGCGCCGGCATTGAGCGCCTTGACCTTGCTCTCCGTGTCGGCCCGGATCGAAACCACGATAACGGGCGTGTCGATCCGGGCCACGCGCAGGGTGCGAAGGACCTCAAAGCCGCCGATATCGGGAAGGCTCAGATCCAGGATAATGGCGTCATAGTCGAAGTGCCGGGCCAACTGAATGCCATCCTCGCCAAGTTCGGTGCTTTCTACGCAGATATTCTCGCCGCGCAGCGACAGTTCGATATGCCGGCGGTTGGCGCAATCGTTCTTATTCAGCAGAATCCGCATCACAGCACCTGCACGTGGGAAAACGCCACGATCACGCCGGCCAATAGGATTGCTATGACGCCGGCCAGAAAACTGCCGATACGTTCCAGTCTCACCTGCCGGTCGGTCATGACTTGCCTTTCTCTGAAATTGTCTGTTGGACCGCCAAAGGAAGATGATGCCAGCGCGTCTCGCCCGTCCGGTTGATCCGTTTCATCGCGCGTCTTGTGCCGGCGCGCCACACACCGAACGCCGAGATGTGATTGGTGCCCGTGGTGCAGCGCCGCCAGGACAGCTTCGCGGTTTGCAACAGGCCTTTGCGCTCGCGCTTGATGCGGGGACGGGATTCGCACCGTGGCGCGACAACCACGGACGGTTTAACCGCCGCGCGGCGGGTACGTTGATAAGATTGCGTGGGCCAAAACATTCTGCTGGGCTCCCATCGATGATGCCGCGCCTTCTGCGCGAGCCCTGATAAGAGGGCGTAAATCGCCGATGTACGCATTGCGAATTGTCAAAAAACGACGCATCGCGCGCGGAAAAAGTGACGACCTAGGTAGTTCTGCTTGTGCCGAATCAGCGCAATTCTCTCGGCTTTCAGAAACTATAGGAAGAAGTCCTGACTGGTGGTCAGGCGAATCTACGTACGCGGAATCCCCAGCTACTGATTCGATTCAAAACCAATGATGCTTAACGACATCAGAACACAGCACGTGTTTGCACAAATGGGGGTCACAATATGCCGATCGTACTCAGCGCCGCGCGCGCCGCGACAATTCCCGCCGCCGCCTACAACCGTTTCTGCGCGCCGCCTCCATCACAGGATAATGCGGCAGCGGCGCCGGTAACCCTAACCGACCATCTGCATCGCATTCAGGGCCATGGGGCGCGGATGTATTTTACCCGCAACGAAACCGTCTTCAACCAGGACGATCCCGCCGATCAGGTCTATCGGATTCTCAGCGGCACGGTCCGGCTGTGCCGCTATATGCCCGACGGCCGCCGCTACATTGTGGATTTTCTGCTGCCCGGCGATCTGATGGGTTTTGTCGAAAGCCCCGATTTGCCCGCATCCGCCGAAGCCGTCACGGAATCGACGCTCATCGCCTTTCCCCGCATCTGCTTCGACCGGCTGGCGAACGAAAATGCGGCGGTGCGCACCCAGCTGCTGTGTCATTTGTCGTCCAATCTTCTGACCGCGCACCAACACATGTTCGTGCTGGGTTGCCAGAAAGCCAAGGAGCGGGTTGCGTCCTTTCTGCTGCGGCTCGCCGATCGCATGGATCTGATATGCGGCGACCGCCTGGACCTGCCGATGAGCCGGCAAGATATCGCCGACCATCTTGGTCTGACGATCGAGACTATCAGCCGCATGATCACCGCGCTGCGTAACGAGGGCGCCATCCTCATTCCCAATACGCAACAGATCGTGCTGCGCGACATGGCCGCGCTTCGCAAACTTGCGGCAGAGGACTAGGTCATGCATTGGCTGATATCCTTCATTCAGTTCATCGCCGCACCGCTGATGCCGGTGATGGAGGCGCTGATTCCCGCGCTTGCGGCGAGCGCACATCGCAGTCCCAACAGTGACGATTGCACCGTCGCGGCTTTTGCGGTTTCGACCGGCTTGATCGGGCTCGTCTGCATATTTTCGACTTGCTGGATTCATGCACGCTTGCGCAGATTGAGGGATCGCGCCAAGCATGACATCGCCGCCGCCGATGTGGCGCTGTACTTTCGTGAAGCTCTCCTGACCGGGGCAACAGACGGCGTGGTCGTCCTACGCAACGGCGAGCAGGAGCGGCAATATTACGGCGAAGGCAAGGCGCTCTATGAAGCCTGCATGGAGAGTCCGTTGGCAAGCAGAGCCATGCGGGCGATCGATGTTCTTGCCGAACAAGGCACATCCTTCGCGTTATCGCTTCCCGCCGATGAAGGTGGCCTGACATTGCGGGGATTGCCTGTCGCGGGACGGGCCGTCATCTATCTTCACCGGGAGTCCCATTGCGCCAACCCGGAGCGGTATCGCGAGATTCTGGAAGCGCTGCCCTTTCCGGTCTGGATCCGCGGCGCCGGCAATGCCATCGGCTGGGCCAACAACAGCTTCCTTTCCACATTGGGCTTTACCAGCCTGGACGACGCCATAGCAGCCAATGCCGCGCTGGAATGGTCGGAGCGTGACCTGGCCGCGAAGGCGCTGCAAAGCCGCCAGCCGGTGGAGGGGCGCGCGTCGGTGATCGTGAACGGCGAGCCTCGCACATTTTCACTGGGCTTGACGCCCATGTCGCAAACCACCGTGGCCGGATTCGCCATGGATATCACGCAGAGCGCGCGTCTCGAATCCAGGTTGCAGCTTGCCCGGGACGCCCAGGGAGAAATGGTTCAACGCATGCCCTTCGCCGTCGCCGTGTTCGACTGCAAACAAAAGCTCGTCAGCTACAATGGGGTCTATGCCGAGCTGTGGGAATTTTCCAAGGCGTGGCTGGATACCTGCCCGTCCTATGGCGATATTCTCGACCGTCTGCGCGACAAGCGCAAAATACCGGAACAGCGCAACTTTGCGGCGTGGAAACAGGCACATCTCCAATCCTTGGCCAGTGCCGATCGCCAGAAAGAAGAGTTCTGGCACATGCCGAACGGCAAGAGCGTTCGCATCGTGACACAGCCGCAGTTGCAGGGTGGGACTTTCACGCTGTTCGAGGACATCACCGAGCGCCTGCACCTGGAATCGTCTCTGAATCTTCTGACCCAGGTACAGAAGGCGACGCTGGATACGCTCGACGAAGGCATCGCGATCTTCAGCACCGACGGCCGCCTGGTCCTACACAACACCCTGTTCGGCCGCATGTGGCAGCTGTCGGAAAGCGAGCTGGACGGTCAGCCGCACTTTGCCGAGATCGCCAGCCTTTGCACCGCGCGGATCGGACGGGACGGCATCTGGGGCATCGTGTCCGCAGGCGTCAATTCCGCGACACCGGAACGATTTGGCGAATGGGGCAAGGCCAAGCGCGCCGACGGGCGCGTCCTGTCGCTGGCGCTGTCACGCCTGCCCAACGGCGCCACAGTGGTAACCTTTACCGACATCACCGATCTGGAACAGTTCGGCACGCAGCCAGCGGACTGCTCTCATGTTGCTGCCTGAATGGCTCTCGCATCTGACGAGCGGCCATCAGCGGCGGCCGCTGGATATCGGTGATAAATTGTCATCTATTTCCTCGGCCTTCGCGCTACGCCACTGTCCCCGCGCGGCATGTGATGACGGTGCCAGCTTGGCGAGATAGACAGTGCCGCGCGCTGGCCATCGGCGAACCCTGCTTCGTCTCCAAAAATTCCGCAGGGCTTCACAGACGACCCTATACGGCATCAGTGAACTCCCCCTTCGTAATTCACCCGGGGAAAATCTGTCGCCAGCGAGCCCGCGCAGTGAGCACTGTCAACGCTGAGAAACGAGCCGTTTTGACCAGCGCTCGTCGTGAAGATCGCGGCACTGCAAGTACGGCGTCATGCTGCATCGCGATAGAATGTCGGCCAGACGACAGGGCCGAGCCGGGATCACCCCATACACGATGGGATTGTGCCACCGGCATTGAAGCAACCACAGGGCTGCCGCGCATCTTGTGGTTAAAGGCGCGGACTCGCGAAATGCGCACGGCTTCGCTGGATTCTCCGTGTACGTCGGTATAACATTCTTGCGAGACTTGTTGAACGGCAAGCCGGGTTGCGCGTTGATTCTATTGCTTCGCTTTCATGGGTAAAGCATGGCTGAAGAACAGTGCGTATTTGTGGTGGATGACGACGCTGATGTCCGCGACTCGCTGCGCGTGTTGCTTGAAGCATCGGGTTTCACGGTGCGCGTTTTCACATCGGCGATTCATTTCCTGGCTGACTCCGGCCCCAAAAATGGCTGTCTGATCGCCGACATCCGCATGCCCGACATGAGCGGACTGGAACTGCAGGAAGAGATCGTCCGGCGGCAGATCCAGTTGCCGGTCATCGTCATGACCGGCCATGGCGATGTGCCCCTGGCGGTGCGCGCAATGAAGGCCGGCGCCGTTGATTTCCTGGAGAAGCCGTTCGACGACAATTTGATGCTGGCCAGCGTCCGCCGGGGTCTGGAAGCGGGATCGCGGGCGGCCGGCCGCGCCGCGGAAGTCGAGGCAGCAAAGAATCTTCTCGCCGCGCTGACACCGCGCGAGCACAATGTGCTCGACAAGCTGGTAAAGGGACGCTCCAACAAGATTGCGGCCTACGAACTGGGCATCTCGCCTCGTACCGTGGAAATTCATCGTGCGCACATCATGGACAAGATGAACGCGTCCAGCCTATCCGACCTGGTGCGAACCGTGCTGGCGGTTGGTCAGAACACATCCGCCTCGTAACGACGCATCAAGATTATATCGGCATCGCTGCAGGCCTGGGCCAATTCGTTGATAAGTTGGTACGTGGCGGCGTGATTGCCATGCTCACAGGCCGCTTCGAGACGGTGCGCGGCCGCCGCCGCGCGCAGGGCGCCCAGAATTTCGGTTGCCTTTGCAATCGCCTGCGCTTCCCGCGCCAGGGCTTCGAAGTCCTTGCTGGCACGCAAGCGGGCTATTCTCACCAGATGAAGCTGGATAGCTGCAAGGGAAAGAGAAATCAGGGTGCGAAATTCATTTGCCGGCAGCACCGATTCAAGAACCACGAAATCCGACAAGGATGTCGGCGACGTTTCGGTCGTGACGGGGAGACTGCGAAGCGGCCGGTAGGTGGTGCCCCCCGGCCGCTTCGCTTCCGCGCCGCCCGTTGGCAAAGGCGGCGCATTTCCGTTCTCCTGTGTTCCGTCGACCAGGGCGCAGGGGATCGCTCCCGGGCCGGCGGACGCTTCGATTGGGTACTGGCCGGGTCGTATACAAATCACATTCCGGCTCATCCCAACCGCTCCTTGATCGCGATCTGTGAGGGACATATAGATCGGACATCGCATGGTTGCTTAGGGTGGCTGTACAGGCGGTTAAACCGCTCGCAGAGCGAACTAAGCAGTTATACTTACAGCCGGTGCAAAGCCGCCCACACAGGGCTGTCGGCCTGAGATTCTGGGAGGACCGTTCCGAAGCGGGGCGCTAAGTATAACTCCTAGCTTCACGTTTTGCCCCAATCGCGCATGATGGAACGGTCCGAAGAACATCGGAGCGGAGGAAAAATGGCCAACATCACCGAAACCCTGGCCCTGGCGCAACGTCTTCGCCACGACGCGCAAGAAACCGATCTGCCCTCCTTTGCCCAGCTTTTTGTGCGCACGGCGGAAGAATTGGAAGAATTCGTCCGCCGCCAGCAGTCTGTCGACGCCTCGCGACTGTTGCGCAAAACCGGCTGACGCTCCGATCGCGCGGGTATTTTCTGCATAGATATATTGGCAGACGCCGGAACGGCTTCAGCACGGCGCTGATTGGGCGATCCAACAGCCGGCGCGTTATTGGTCCTGCTCGGAACCATCCAGGAGCGAGTCTGCCGGGCCCCAATAGCCCAGCCGTCCAGCGCACCCGGTAAGAGCAGCCGTCAGCACCACAGATTCCAATTTCGTGAGCCGGAGATTACGCGTAGAGCCGATTCGCTGCAAATCTCTCGGGCTCACAATGCCAAAATTCAAATACTCCGAGATCTTGGAAACGGTA
The DNA here is from genome assembly GCA_025361185.1 of Alphaproteobacteria bacterium. Lineage (GTDB taxonomy): Bacteria > Pseudomonadota > Alphaproteobacteria > Micropepsales > Micropepsaceae > Rhizomicrobium. Next base: position 23,662 of record JANYAR010000061.1, read on the forward strand.
GCGTCTTTGGAAAGATCCTCAAATCGAACACACAGGGCTCCGACGGCTTGCGCGTTGCGCTCAAAATCGGGAGCAAGCGATCGCCACATGCGGCCGAAGGACCAGGGCGTAAATATCGGCTTGTCCGGCCATCTTTGATAGCTTCGCATACCGATGCCTTTATACGATGCCAGCGCGTCCCACGGATTGCGAACAAGGAATAGAAATTTGGCATTGGGAAACAGCCAACGCAGATATTGGGCGTGGCCAATCCCAAGACGCACTTCCTTAAATCCCCAACCAGATGCTTTGCGCCCGCGGGCCGTTTGGGCAAACATCTCCATAAGAAAAGCGCGGTGGGCGCTCTTCAGCCGATCGGGCCCGGGATAGAGATTTGCCACCCACGAATTGGTGAAGTTGGCGCGATCAGGCACAACGAACCAATCACGCCGAGGCCAATTCTCATCGAAGGCCGCGAATTGCTGGCACATAGTGTCAACCAACTGGGAATTTGCGTACGGCTCCCCCCATATCAAAGCGTCGGTGCCGCCGGATATCATTCGTTGCAACAGCGTCGATCCGCTGCGCCAGCCCGCCGCCAAAATAAATATCGGCGCCTGCTCCACATACTCCTCGGCGCAAAACTCGGGCCAAAACTTTTCAAGCCTCTGCAGCGTGGTTGAGAAATCGCCGCTTCTGACCGTGACGATCTGATGAGACTTTCTCGCCATGGAGCCGCCGAATATGGTCCCGATCTGGGTGCTAATGGAGCTGCGCAAGCCGGTCATGCCGCACCCTCTCCAACGCATGCTGCCAACCGGGAGCAGCCGGGCGCCGGCCCCAAAGAGTCACAGTCATGATTCTCGACAGGGCACACGCCGGCGACCATCGCCGCGGTCCGCTTCAGCACATCGGGACAAAAACTGACGGAAGCATTCAACATGTGGGCCAATGGCACGTAACAATCCCAACCAATTCGATCCGGCCAATCGAGAAATCGAACTCGCTTCGATTTCCCGCTGCCGAAAGCGCCGCCCCACAGCACCTCACGAAGTATTTATTCGCACATATCCGGTTGGGGGAGAAGCAAAATGCAAGCTTACGCACGGCGATTCGGGGCGCGCGCGGAAAGTTGTCATCGTCAATCAATAGAAGTTGACTTAATTTTGATCACCGCTGCACGCGGAGAGAGCAACAGATTCTTCAGACTGGGCATCGATCGCACCGAAGTCCTGAAATGCTGGCAAAAAATTCGCCAGGCGAGCCGCGACTTTCCGTATTGCTTCAATCCGGTCTTGTGGCCGCTTCTAGAACATTCAGAAGACAAATATGAGAGTTCACTCCTCATAGATGCGAAATAAGCAAAAAATGAGGCAAAGGGTGCATGAACCGCCGGCTCCGGTGTGGGCGTTGGAAACATGCTGCAAGGCGCGCGCAATTGCTTCGATCTGCGTTTTCCGTGAAGCCATCTTTGCGCTTACAGGCAGCAACCGGCCGAACGGCCAGTGGGCGAGCTTGGGCGAACGGCTGCAGGAATATTCTACGAATCAGGTGCGAAGAGACGACGGCACCTGAACGGATGCATCACTGGAGTGTCCTGGCCGGCTGAAAAATCTCCCGGAGCATGGACTGGAACCCATGAGATGGATGTCGACATTGCCTGCATCCGTCATCAGCGACCTGCTGGCGAAGATGGTGTTTTCGGGGAGATCGGTATCTTGAGCGCCATTCAGGACCACGGTCGGCGTGAGCGAGATCGCGGTGTCGGGCTCGCCCATATCTGCGAGCCAGTGGCCGACGATCATACTTGCGGCTTGCGCCAGAACGCTGCGGCGGTAAAGCATTCTGCGTTCCGCAGGAAACTCCTTATGGCCGGTGGCCTGGTGGAGCAAGTGGTCACCCAGTTCCTGGGAAAAGCTGAATGCGGTCAGCAATCCGCAAGACCCGCCAAGCCTCAGGATCACCGTATGCTCGCTTAGCATCGCGCTGGCAGGGTCAACGGTTACATCCTCAAATGCCAGCGTATCGGCGGACATCTCGCCCGCCAGATAGGAGCGCGCCTGTTGCGCCAGGGATGCGGTCATATCCTCGAGAGATGCACCGGACTGCATGGCATATGACCCCTGGCGGACCGTCGGCGCTCGTGCGTGCGCGGGGGGCCCAATTTTTCTGTACCGCAAAGGCCTTTATAATTATTTAATTATATCTTTTATATATATAATATATAACTATAGAATTCCCGCAGTGCCGGCGCGGTCATGGGAGCCGCTGCGTGAGGCGGCGAGCCGATTCGGCCATGGCGCCTCCGGCCGGATTGTTGGCAGCGCTTGCGGTACCGGCTGGGACAGATCGCCCCCACAAGTTTTCTCCAATCCCTCTCGGCCCTGCTATAAGTTGGCCAAAACAAAACATGACGGGGGAAATGTGAAACTGCATCTCAGCCTTTGCGCTGCCAGCCTGGTGCTCACCTGTGCCGTATTCGCCCAGGCTCGCGACACCGATTATCGCTATCCGGGCGCCGATGCGGGCGCCACGCGTTATTCCCCCTTGACCCAGATCAACGCCAAGAATGTCGGCCGCCTCAAGCAAGTCTGGCGCTACGATCTGAAGCCCGATAGCGAGCTGCAAAACACGCCCATTGTGGTGGGCGGCGTGTTGTATGGGGTGGGCAGCGGCAAGGTGGTTGCCCTGGACGCGGCGACGGGGGCGGAAAAGTGGGTGTTCACGCCGCAGCTGCCGCAAAAATCGCGCGCCGGCTTCTTCGACCGCGGCGAAAGCTGGTGGAGCGACGGTCAGCAAAGCCGTCTGTTGGTGACGGCCTCCAACTTCGTCTATTCGCTGGATCCCGTCACCGGCAAGCCCGATCCCGCCTTCGGCGATGGGGGCCGCATCGATCTCAACGACAATCTGCGCGGACCGGCGTCCGAAAATTACGTCCGCATGGGCGGAGCGGTGAATGTCTGGCACGACCTGTTCATCACCTGCGGCGAGGTCGGCGAGCAGACCCCTGCCTCGCCCGGCGATATCCGCGCCTGGGATGTGCATACCGGCAAACTGATCTGGACCTTTCACACTATTCCCCATCCCGGCGAGCGCAATGCCGAGACCTGGGCCGCCGATGCCTGGAAGACGGCGGGCGGCGCCAATTCCTGGGCGGCCATGACGCTGGATGAAAAGCGCGGCCTGTTGTTCGCCGCCACCGGATCAGCATCGGACGATTTCTATGGCGGCGGACGCCCCGGCAAGAATCTCTACAGCGACAGCCTGCTGGCGATCGACGTCAAGACGGGTAAAATGCAGTGGTATTTCCAAGCCGTGCATCACGATGAGTGGGACAATGACTTCGCCTCCTCGCCCGTGCTGGTCACGGTTACGCGCAATGGCAAAAAGATCGATGCCGTCGCCGCCACCAACAAGACAGGCTTTGTCTATGTCTTCGACCGGGTGACCGGCCATTCCCTGTTCCCGATCGACGAGGTGCCCGTGCCGCCAGCCACCGCGCCGGGCGATACCGCCTGGCCGACCCAGCCGCGCCCCCGCCTGCCCCCGCCCTTGTCGCGCCAGACCATGACCGCGGAGGATCTCACCCAGCGCACACCGGAAGCCAACAAATGGGCGCGGGAGAAATTCGCCACGTTTCTGAACGGCCCGATGTTCACCCCGCCCGCCTACAACCAGGAAACCGTATCGCTGCCTGGTTTTTCGGGCGGCAATGAATGGGGCGGCATGACTTTCGACCCGCGGCTGGAGTATCTGTTCGTCAACACCGAGAATGTGATGTGGACCACGGCGGTGATGGATCGCAAGGGGGCACCGCCCCGCGGAGCGGAAGCCGCGCAACTGGCCGGCGCCCGTTCCCGCTACACCTTTTCCGGCTACAACAAGTTCAAGGATCCCGACGGCTATCCGGCGACCGCCGCGCCCTGGGGCCATCTCACCGCCATCGATCTGAAGACCGGCCAGTTCGCCTGGCGGATTCCGTTCGGCGAATATCCCGAACTGGTGGCCTTGGGGCTCACCAACACCGGCAGCGAGAGCTATGGCGGGGCCGTGGCCACCGCCAGCGGGCTACTGATCATCGGAGCGACGGATTTCGACCGCAAGCTTCACGCCTTCGACAGCAAGACCGGCAAGCTGCTCTGGGACACAGTCCTGCCCTATGCCGGCAACGCCACCCCGATCACCTATATGGCCGGGGACAAGCAGTATGTGGTCATCGCCGCCAGCACCAACCACGACCACAAGGCGCCAAAGGGCAGCGCCTATGTGGCCTATGCGCTAGGGGATTAGGAGCGGTTTGCCGAAGGCAAACGAAATGGTCCAGCGGACCATTTCGAGCGACTAATGCCGCGAGCTAAGGCGAGCGGCCGGGTGGGTCAATTGCGACCCACCCCGCTCCTCACTTCGGCGCACCCGGAACGCCTTCGCTGCGGCGCTTGCGCTCCGCCAGAATGGCGTTGAACTCTGCCCGCGCCATCTTCAGCTTGGATGGGTTAGCGTTGATCCACTGAACGAAGGCATCATACTTGGCGGTGTTCCAGCCGCCCTCGAACGAGCCGCCATTCTTGCCCGAGCGGTTGAGATCGAAGTTGAACGCATCTTCCAGATTGATGAATTCGGCATGGGCCACCGCGTCTTCCGCCAGATAGGCCGGAATGAAGATCACGCCATCGTTCTTGGCCAGCACCAGATCGCCGGGCAACACCGTGGCGCGGCCGATGCGGATGGGGGCATTGATCGAGGTCAGCGTCATGTCCTTCCAGGCGCTGGGATCATAGGCGCGGTAAAGACCGTTCATATTTTCCAGCTCGCGATTTTCCTCCGCATCGCGGATACCGGCATCGAAGACAAAGCCGGTATGGGAATGGGTGGCGATGCCCGACCCCAGGTTGGAGCCGATCAAGGTGCCTTCGACGATCTTGCCGAAGCCGTCGGCGACATACATGTCGCCGATCTGCAGTTCGGCGATGGGCCAGCTGTTGTTGCCGCTGACCCGGCCTTCACGTTTGCCCTCGGCGGCAATGGCGGTCCACATATCCGAGCGCAGCGGCATATACTGCGCCGTCAGCGCCCGCCCGGCGAAGGGCTTTTCGGGGTGCAGCATCTGGAAACCGGTGTCGAACTGAGCATTAAAGCCCTTGTCGCGCAGATAGTCCCACAAATCCTCGATCGAGACGTCCACCACCCGCCCCAGCAAATTGTCGGGAATCTTGGGGCGGCCATCGGCAAAGCGCTCGCCTTTCCATTGCGACGTATAAAAGGTCATCTGTTCGGGGGTCTGCTTGACCTGCGCCATGGCAGGCGGCGTGGCAATGGCCAGGGCGATGCACCCCAGCAGGACGAGTTTCAAGTTCTTCAACATGGGTTCAATCTCCTTGGAGCGGTGTGAGGCTACGGGCGCGTCTTGACGACGGCGTAGCGGATGGTTTTTCCGGGCGCGAGGATCATGCGGTGCGGCGTATTCACGGGGACATAGACATAGTCTCCGGCATGCACCACGACTGTCTTGCCGCCGGAAATGCCGCTTCCCCGCGTTTCGCCGCTGCTGACGGTGCGCGGATTCTCGATGGTGCCGCCCAGGATCATGGTCGCCTCGCCGGCCTGAACGAAAATATCGTCGTTCCAGGCTGCGTGGCGTTCGGCTTCGCCGCTTTTTTCACGCGCTGTAATCATGGCGAGCCCGTTGTCGCGCCGCGAAAGGATAGACTGGGAATAGAGCCCCGATGCGTCGGGTTTGAGCTTTTGCTCCGCCGAGGGAATGAACTGGTGGCCGCCCGGCTTGGCGGGCTGGGACTGCGCGGCTGGCGCGATGAGGGCTGTGCAGAAAAGTCCGAGACAGAGAATTTTCTTCATGATGTTTCCTTTCGTCCGCTTATGCTTGCGGCGTGTTGTCTGTTGCCACCCGGCCGTCGCTTACGCTCCGGCGTTCGACGCTCAAATCGATCCACTGGATCGATTTGACCGGCTTCGCCGGTCGCGTCTCACCCCCACCAACTCTCCCCCGGCGCCAGGTGTGCCTTGACGACGTCCGGATTGAGTTCGATGCCCAGGCCTGGCTTATCCTGGATGACGAAATAGCCGTCCTGAAAGAACGGGCCTTCATGCGTGACCATGTCGAAGGTCCATTGATCGCGTCCGCCCGCCAATTCATGGACGCGGAAATTGCGCACCGATGCCGCGGCATGGGCCGACGCGATGGTGCCCACCGCGCTGGCCGGATTGTGGCATGCGGTCCAGATGCCATAGAGGTCGGCCAGGTCGGAAATGCGCTTGGCCTCGAACAAGCCGCCCGACTTGGGAATATCAATATGCACCCCGGCGCAGGCCTGGCGGATGATCAGCGGCGCGAATTGCGACAAGCCATAGAGATTTTCGCCAGTGCAGAGCGGCACAGTGGTGGCGCGCGATACCCGCTCCATGGTCTCCACATTCTCGGGCGGGGTGGCGTCCTCCACCCACAACGGATTCACATGCTCGACCGCGTTGCAATATTTGATCACGTCATTGACGGAGTATTTCCAGTGACATTCGATCGCCATGTCGATGTCTGGGCCGATCTCCTTGCGCACGCGGTCCATGCGGTCCACCAAGCGGCGAATGTCCCGGTTGGTCAATTCGTTGGTGTAGCGGTCATGGCCCGGCTCCTTGAAATCCGGGTCGGCGGTGGTCGGGACGGAATCCCCTTGGAACTTGAAGGCGGTGAAGCCGGACGGATTGTGAGCGATCGCGTCGGCCGCCTGCCGCCCCCAGGAGGCGGGATCGGCCGGATTGGGGTCCGGCGCCTGCAGGGTACGATAGAAGCGCACCTTGTCGCGGAAGCGCCCACCCAGAAGATTGCATACCGGCGTCTGCAACAACCGCCCCGCCAGATCCCATAGCGCAATCTCGATCCCCGAGGCGGCATGCATGGTAAGCCCGCCGGTGGCGCCATAGCCGCCATTGAGGAACAGCAGTTTGGTGTAAAGCTTGACCACGTTGATGGGGTCTTCGCCGATCAGTTGTTCCTTGAACCGCTTCAGGGTGATGTCCTTGGCGCCGGGCCCCCAATAGCCCTCGCCGATGCCATGCACGCCCGCATCAGTTTCGATCTTGAACAGATTCCAGTCCCAGGTGGGCCCGCGCACGATCATCACCTTGACGTCGGTGATCTTCACCTTTTTGGTGAGATAGGCGGCCTTGGCCTGAAACGGCAGGGCGAAGCACGATACCGCTCCCAAATTGGCGAGCAGTTGACGGCGATCCATCGTGAAATCCTCTCTTTGACTTGTTAGTTGCCCGGCGGCTGATCGGTCTGGAAGTAGTGAACCTGACCTTCCCTGTTGCGGGGCGTCATCGCCAGGCGCGTGCAGCTGCCGATATTGGGATGACAGGTGGCGCGGTGCCAGCGTTCGTTGGTGGCCTGGATCACATCGCCCACCTCGCCCGTCACCAGCGGCTCGCCGGTGATCAGCACGTCGAGCTGGCCTTCCAGCACCACCCAGGCTTCCACCATATTCTCGTGGAAATGGCCCCAACTGGTGGACGGCGGCAGTACCGCCACGTTGCCGCTGCGGATGACATGGGCGGCGGTGTGACCGTCAAAGGCAAAGTCGCGGCTCTTGCCGCCGCCGGCGGCATAGGCGTTGAAATCCAGAAAGGGCTGGTTGGGCTCTTCATAGCCGCCGGTCGAGGTGATCTTGGCCTTGGCATAGACCCAGCCCTTGATCGGCGCAGGCGTTTCGTTCTCCGGATAAGACGGCACCTGGCCCGCCGGCGTGGAGCGATAGAACACCACCGGCTCGGTGCCGGTATTTTCCATGCAATAGGAAAGCCGGGGCGCCACGTCGAACATATACCCCTTGGTGGCGGTGAAGGGCTGCTGGCCGTCGATGGTGATCTTGGCCTGGCCGCTATAGACCCAGCCGAACACCCGGTCGTCGGCATAGAACATGCACTTGGTCTTCTCGCCCGGCGCCATGCTGATGTAATGGCCGTCATAGTCGCGGGTCAGCAGCACCGCCTGATCCCAGCTTTGCTTGCCGGCATGGGCCTTGAGAATGTCGGCAATATGCCAGATCGGCTTGTTGGGCTTGGTATAAGGCGACTCGGGCGTCTTGTGCGCCGCCCAAACGATGCGGACCGGGCCCTTTTCGCCCGCCGCTTGCGCAAACACCGGCGTTGCCGTCAGCGCCAGCCCCAATGCCATCAAACCAGATGCCACTACCCTCATAACACTCTCCCCTGCCGGTATTTTTTTGTTGCCGGGAGATTGCAGCGGCGGGAGAGACGCGTCAACGTCGCAGCCAACAGAAGATGACTGGGAGGATTTATGAGCAGGTGCAGCATCAAAATCGCCGCGCTTTTGGGCGTGTTGGCAATTTCCGCCAGCGGCGCTTGGGCGCAGGATCAGACACTCTGGAAGTTCAACAACCTGTCACGCATCGGCGGACAGGCACCCAAGGTGGAAGGCGCGCCCCAGCTGGTGGACTCGCCGGTCGGAAAGGCGGTGCAATTCAACGGCGCCGACACCGCCCTGTTTTTCTCCTCCCGCCCGCTGGTGGGCGCCAAGACTTTCACCATCGAGGCGATCTTCCGTCCCGAAGGCGGCGCCTTCGAACAGCGCTGGATGCATATCGCCGAGACCGATCCCAAGACCGGACTGGACGCCAATCCCGGCGGTACCTCCGATCCCAATCCGCGCTTCATGTTCGAGGTGCGCGTGAAGGATGGCCAATGGTATCTGGACGCCTTCGTCAACAGCGCCGCCGGCAGCAAGGCGCTGATCGACCCGAAAAAACTGCATCCCGTCGATCAGTGGTACGCGGTGGCGCAGAGTTATGACGGCAAGACCTACCGCTCCTATGTCAATGGCGTGCTGGAAAATGAAGCCGAGGTCGCGTTCACGCCCCATGGCGCGGGCCACATGATGGTGGGCGTGCGCATCAACCATGTGAACTGGTTCAACGGCTCGGTGGCGCAAGCGCGCTTCACCACCCACGCGCTCAAGCCGGAAGAATTCCTGAAAGTGCCAAAGTAATTTTCAACGGCTATTTCAGCTCGAGAAAATACATCCCGCCCGGCGTGTTGATCTCGCCGGTGACGCCGGTGGCGGTCACGTGCCCGCTTTTCTTGTCGACCTTGAACTCGGTGACATTGCCGCCATTCTCATTGGCGGCGAAGAACCAGTTGCCGCTGGGATCAAAACGGATATTGCGTGGGGTGCGCCCGCCCGACGGCACATTCTCCCGATCGCTCAGCATCCCGCTCTTGGGATCGATGGCAAAGACCGCGACACTGTCATGGCCGCGATTGCCGATATAGAGATGGTGGCCGTCGGCGGAGATGATGATCTCGGCGGTGGTGTTGTGCGCCTTGGCGTCCTCGGGCACCGTGCCGGTCACCTGAATCTCTTTCAACGTGCAGCCATCGATGGTGTAGACGCCGACTTCGGAATCGGTTTCGTGATCGACATAAAGGAACTTGCCGTCCGGTGACATCTGCACCCGGCGCGGCCCCGCCCCGGCATGGGTGTTCACATACGGCGTCTCGCACGGCGTGAGCAACGGCGTTTTGGCGTCGAAGTGATAGCTATAGACCCGGTCCAGCCCCAGATCGGCGATGAACATGAATTTGTTGTCCTTGCTGAACTGGATGCCGTGCTGCTTGGGGCCGGGCTGCTTGGACGACAGCGGCTTGCCGGTGTGCTGGTCGACATAAAAGGCCTCGCCCAGCTTGCCGTCCGGCTCCAGTCTGTAGGCGGCCAGCGAGCCGTTGGTGTAGTTCACCGTCACCGCCACGCGGCCAGACGGGTCCACCACCACCTGGTTGGGCTGGGCGCCATGCGAAGACGTCTTGTTCAGAAAGCTCAGCGCGCCGGTCCTGGGATCGATGCGATAGGCGCTGACGCCGCCGGCGGTTTCCCAATTCACGCTGTAGAGCGTCTTGCCATTGGGCGCGATCCACAGATGCGCCGCTTGCGGCGCCTCCGCCATCAGCCCCAAAGGCGCGATGCGGCCGTCCTTGCTGTCGAACGTCCAGGCGTAAATACCCTTGGAAGTGCCGGCGGTGTAACTGCCGACATACATAATGTAATGCGCGGCGAAAGCGGGTGCGGGCGCCAGCAGCGCGGCCAGTAGGAATGGCACAAAGCGGCGCATCAGTCGCGCTCCGGTCCGCCAGGCATCCGGACCTGCGGCTTTTCGGCTGCGGGCGGCGTGCCGAGCCTGGTGAGATAGGCCAGCAGATTGTCGAATTCCGCCTTGCTGAGCTTTTTGTCGTAATCGGTGGGCATCAAGCCTTTGGGCTCATAGACCACCTTCACCTTGGCACGGTCGAACAAATGCAGCTTTTCATCCATACCCATCACCTGCAGGGAGAAGCTGTCCTCATTGCGCAACAATCCGCGCACCGTCTTGCCATCGGCGGTGGTAACCCGCACCACCGGCGACACCGGCAGCGGCACGAGATAATGCGGCTGCGCCCCGCCCGGACCGTAGACACGATGCTGCTCCTTGGTCAGGGCGTCGATGATGGAGTTGGTCTTGCGCAAACCCGCCAGATTGGAAAGATCAGGGCCGATGATGCTGCCGCGGCCCTTGACCATGTGACAGGAACCGCAACCGCCCTTGCCCCAGAACACCGCCTCGCCCGCCGCCACATCGCCCGGCGAAGGCGCGTCAATGGCGGTGCCGCGCAGGCCCTTCACATAGGCGGTGACCTTCCAGATCTGATCGTCGCTCAGCTTGGTGCGATGCGCCGGCATCACGGTGGCGGGAATGCCGTTCTTGACGGCATCGAAAATCTCCGCGTCGGTCCGCTTGGCATAAGAACGGCCGGGAAGCGCCAGGCCGGGTCCGATCTCGCCCGCCGCGCCGTTGGCGCCATGGCAACCGGTGCAGGTGCCGTTATACAGCCCGCGGCCTTCCTCGACCGCCGCCGGATTGTTGGTATAGGGATTGGCCGCTGTCTGGGCGTGCGCCGCGGAAGCGGCGGCAGCGAAAGCCGCGATGAGAAGAACGCGCTTCATTTCGCACCGCCTTCCGGCAAGCCAAAGCTGAAGACATTGCTGCTGGAGACGATAGCGACATATTGCATGCCGTCCACGCTGTAGCTGATCGGGCTGGCGGTGATCACATCGCCGGTGTTGAAGTGCCACAGCACCTTGCCGGTCTTGGAATCCAGCGCGGTGAACTGGCCGAATTCCTCCGGACTGAAGACCACACCGCCGGCGACCGACATCAACCCCGGACCGTAATGGTGCGAGGTGACCTGCTCATAGTCCCACACTTTCTTGCCGGTGAAGGCATCGAGCGCCCGGGTGAAGAGCTGCCACGTCTTGCCCTCTTCCGGACTTTCCAGATAGCCGGTGCCGGCATAGTTGCGGGCGGTGTCGCGGATGTTGATGCCGCAACCTTCCTGGGCCACGAAATAGAACATGTGCAGCTTGGGATCATAGGTGGGCGACGGCCAGTTCGTGGCGCCTGCCGTAGAGGGGCACGTCGTTGTTCCCTTCACCGACGGATCATGCGCCGGATCGGCAATGGGATGGCCCTTGTCGTCCCAGCCTTTCAGCCAGTCGACTTTCTTGACGAACTGGGTGGCCTGAAGGAATTCGCCGTTGGTGCGGTCGAGAATGTAATAGAAGCCGTTGCGGTTGGCCTGCAGCACCATCTTGCGCGGCTTGCCCTTCCACATCCCGTCCACCAGCACCGGCATTTCCAGCGAGTCATAGTCGTGGGTGTCGTGCGGCGTGTTCTGGTACCACCATTTGAGCTTTCCAGTGTCGGGATCGAGCGCGACGATGGCGTCGCTGTAAAGATTGTCGCCCTTGCGCCCCTCGCCCGCCCATTGCGGCTCGGGCTGGCCGGTGCCGTAATAGATCAGGTTCAATTGCGGATCGTAGGAACCCGACACCCAGATCGGCATGCCGTCGGGCTTTTGCCCGCCCCAGCTCGCCAGCGCAGGATCGTCATCGGCCGGAATGGGCGACCAGCTCCACAGATATTTGCCGCTGTCGGCATCATAGGCCTGGATATAGCCATGGGGCTGGTTGCCGCTGACGATAAGCTTGCCATGCGCGATCAGCGGCGCCTGGCCCGCCAGTTGCAATCCGTCATGCACCGCCACATCCCACAGCACACTGCCATTGCGCGCGTCCAGCGCCAGCAGACGCTTGTCGGAGGTGGTGACAAACAGTTTGTTGTTCCAGAAGCCGGTGCCGCGCTGCGCGCCGGTGGCGATGGGCTGGCGCTGAAACTGCCAGATGATATTGCCGCTGCGCGCGTCAATCGCGTCGATGCGGTTATATTGCGAGATATACATCACGCCATTGGCGACGATAGGCGTGGCCTCGAGATTCTTCTGGTCGGTCATGTGATAGACCCATTTGGCCGCAAGCCGTCCGACATTGGCAGCAGTGATCTGGGTGAGCTGCGAATGGCGCTGGGCATGATTCTGGCCGGAATAGGTCAACCAGTTCTTGGGATCAGCCAAAGGATCGGGGGCCTGCGCCCAAACTGGGGCAGAGGTCAGCAGCAAAGCTGACAGAAGTAGGCATCTTGGGCCCATGACGTTCCCCTTATTTTTGTTCAATAGAGCAAAAAAGGGTCGTGCTGGGAAGGCGAAGGCAGCCTACTCTTCAGGCCGCGCCATCTTCAAGCCGCGCCATCTTCAAGCCGCTAAGGGCACCTTGCCGCTCAGCCGCGCACCCAGGCCCAACAGCCGGGGCGCCGCCGCCAGCACAGCCCGGCTGGCAAGCCGGCCGGTGTCATTCATCGCCAGATGGGCGAACAGCGAAGCCGCCCGGATGCGGGGCGCGAACTGGCGCTTCCAGGCCTGCGCATAATCCTGCGCGCGGCCTTCGATCAGCAGCCTGGCCAGCAGGCCAGATGACTGGATCGCCATGCTGATGCCCTCGGCGATCACCGGATGCGCTTCACCGGCGATATTGCCGGTGAAAAAGACGCCGTCCGCGTAACGCCTGCGAATACCGGGATGGATGGGCCCGGTGGAAAGAAACTCGCCTTCCAACCGGGCACGATACAGCGCCTCATGCACACCCCTGGTGGTGGCCATGATGTGCGCCAGCACCGCCTGGGCCGCCTTGCCGCCATGGCGGGCGCGGGCCTTTGCCAGCGCGTCGCGCCGGATGCAGCAGGACAAAGACGTGCGGCCTGCATCGCTGTGCACCAATCCGCCATAGCCGCCGGGAAAAGCCAGCAGCGGCATCAGGCCCGCCGGCAAATTGCTATCCTGGAAATGCGCCTTGAAGGCGAACAGGTCGGACGGCGCGGCACGGCGGCTATTCACCGCGAAAGGTCCTTTGGCATTCCAGGAACCGCAGGCCGCGATGACCACCGGGGCCGTGAGCGTCCATCCACCGTCCAGGCGGCAGATGCTGCTCTCGCCTTCCCGCCACAAATCTGAAACTTCGGCCGGCTGAAACAACACCGCGCCGGCATCCCGTGCCGCATCGCGCAGCATCAGGTCCAGATACTCGCGCCCCAAGGCACGGCCCCAGACTTTTTCCTCCGGCGCGGTCAGCTTGGCAGAGCCCGCATAGGCACCCACGCGCGTCACCGGCGGCCCCGCGGCGGCGGAAAATGCATCTGCGACCCCGCAGGCCTCCAGCACGGGCATGGTGGTGGCGGACAGGAATTCGCCGCACACCTTGCGGCGGGGGAATTGCGATTTTTCCACCAGCGCGACAGCCCAGCCGGCTCGCGCCAAAAGCCGCGCCGTAGACGAACCCGCAGGCCCCGCGCCGATAATGATGGCGTCATAGCGCATGGGATTGGAACACATGGGTAAAGGGCAAGGCGCCGCGCTCGTTCATTTTCCAATGTCCGCCCTTCGGCCACAGCGCCGACAGCTCCTGCCCACGGAAGCCAGCCTGCACGCTGGCCACCGCATCGTGACGGGTGACATGGTTGGCGCCCAGCGCAAACACCAAGCGCGCGCCCAGCAGCGCCAGCGCCGAACGCCGCGGTTCGCAGGCAACAAAGCCCTTGGCCTGCGCCGACACCAGCGCCAGCAGCCGCGCCAGCGCCGCATCGTCCAAATGATGCAGGAACAGGTTGGCAATAACGATGTCGGGTTTGACTTGCGGTAAACTCTCGAAGATATCGCCCCGCACGGTCTCGCAATGCCAGCCCTGCGCCGCAAAGCCTGCCCGCGTCTCGCCGCTCACGATATCCTGGCGATCAAGAATGACGGCCCTGACGCCGGGCCAGCGATTGGAGAGCCGCCTGGCCAGGCCCAGCAGAAAGCGTCCGTCGCCGCCGCCCAGATCGGCCAGCAGCGTTGGAGCCGCAAAGCCGGCCAGCGCCTTCGCCATGATCGCGCCCTGGAACATCACCCCATTGATGCGCGCCAGGTCGCGGCGTGAGCGGATGGCACCGGGATCACCGGGGGGAAGAAAATCCAGAATCTCCGGGGTCAGCACACGCACGTCATGCCGCCATGCGGAACATCATGGTCTCGGCCACCAGGCCCGGCCCGAACGACATGGCACATCCATTCTTTCCGGCATTTTTTCCGGCATTCCGGCCTGCCGCCGCTTCGCGCATGATCCTGTCCAGCACGAACATCACCGTGCCCGAAGACATGTTGCCATAATCGTTCAGCACCGAACGCGAGGCCTTGAGCGCCTCGGGCGAAAGGCCAAAGGCCTGCTCCACCGCATCCAACACCGTGCGCCCGCCCGGATGCACCGCCCACAAATCGATATCGTTGGCGCCGCCCAATATGTCGTCGCGCGACGCTGACAAGGCGGTGCGGATGGCGCCCGGCACCCCGCCGGACAGCACCATGTCGAAACCCTGCTGGCGGATATTCCAGCGGATCAGCTCTTTTGTGTCGGGCACCAGCGCGGCACGGAAAGATTTCATCTCCACCCCTATGCTGTCGGCGCTGATCAATGCCGCGGCACAACCGTCGGCGAACAGCAGGAAGGAGAGAATTTCTTCCAGATCGTCGGTCTCGTGCAGGTGCAGGGTGCAGAGTTCCAGATTCACCGCCAGCACCCGCGCCGAAGGCTCGGAACGCACGATATGGCGCGCCAGCTTGAGCGCATTGATCGCGGCATAGCAGCCCATGAAGCCGACCATGGTTCGTTCGGTTGTGGACTTCAGTCCGCAACGCTCTATCAGCTCCAAATCGATGCCGGGCGCGGACAGGCCCGTACAGCTGGTGACAATCACATGGGTGATCCGCGAACGGTCTTCATCCTTGAGCAGCTTTTCGGCCGCTTCCACTGCGAGGCCCGGCGCGCAGGCCTCGAACTTTTTCATGCGCACGGCCGTGTCGGGAAAAGCGCCCAGACGATAAAAGCCTTCGGTGTCCACCGCCGCGTCCTTGGCCGGTTCCAGAAACGAATAGCGATGGGCGATGCCGCTGCGCGCCGCCATGCGCTCGAACAGCGCCTGGCGGCGGCGGTCGCCGCTCAGCATTTTCTGGCCGAAGCGCAGGAAGGTGTCGTGCACATCATGGGGCGGCGTGGCGGTGGCGATACGGTTGATGAAGGCTTTGGACATGGGGTGGTCCTAAGGGGGCGGGCGCACCCTAGCCCAGCTGTGGCCGCCGCGCTGCCTTTTTATTACAGTTGTAGGCGGTCGGCATTCATGCCCGGTTCAGCTTGGCCGAAAATTAAACCCAGTTCACCAAAGATGAACCCGCTCGGACGGGGCCAGATCATATTTTTCCCCCGGTTTCACGCCAAAAGCGTCATACCAGGCGTCCATATTGCGGGTCGGGCCGATCACCCGGAACTCCGCCACCGTATGCTCGTTGGACATGGTCTGGGTGCGGATCGCACTTTCGCGCATCTTGGTCCGCCACACCTGGCCAAAGGACAGGAACAGGCGCTGATCCCCGCTATAGCCGTCGATCACCGGCGCCGGCCTGCCATTCAGCGACAGATGATAGGCCTTGAGCGCGATGGCGAGCCCGGCATTGTCGGCGATGTTCTCGCCCAGCGTGTTCTTGCCGATGACATGCAGGCCGGGCAGCGGCTCGTAGGCGTCATATTGCTTGACCAGGGCCGTGGTGCGGGCATCGAAATTGGCCCGATCTTCCTTTGTCCACCAATCCTGGAACACGCCCTTGCCGTCATATTTGCTGCCCTGATCGTCAAAGCCATGACTGATCTCATGGCCGATCACCGCGCCGATGGCGCCGTAATTCACCGCATCATCGGCAGCGGGATCGAAGAACGGCGCCTGCAGAATGGCGGCGGGAAACACGATCTCATTGAAGGAAGGATTGTAATAGGCGTTGATGGTGGACGGCGTCATGCCCCACTCACTCCTGTCCACCGGCTGGTTGATGCGGCCGACGTCGCGGTTCCATTCGTACATGGTCGCGCGCTGGGCGTTGCCGACAGGTTCGCCGCGCTCAACCTTCAAGGCGGTATAATCGCGCCACTTTGTGGGATAGCCGATCTTGGGCGTGAATTGGTGGATCTTTTCCAGCGCCTTGGCACGGGTGGCGGGACCCATCCAGTCCAAGGTTTGGATGTCGGCCTGATAGGCCTTGAGCAGGTTGGACACCAGCCGGTCGGCCTTGGCCTTGGACTGGGGCGGGAAATAACGCGCCACATACAGCTTGCCCAGGGCTTCGCCCAATTGCTGGTCCAGCAGATGCATGGCGCGGGTCTGGCGGTCGAGCTGTTTGGTGCGCCCGGTCAGCACCGTGCCATAGAAAGAGAAAGCCAGATCGTCGAACCGCTTGGGCAGATAGGCTGCGAATGTGTGCAGATAGTGCACCGTCAGATAATCGCGCCAGGTCGAGACCGGGGTGTTCTTGAAGATGGTGGCCAGCGGCGCAAAGGCGGTTTTTTCCGCCACAATGACGTAACGTTCATTGCCATCGGGCTTTTTGAGCGGAATGCCGCCCTCCGCCAGGAAGGCATCCCAGGCAAAATCCGGCGCCAGCGTCTTCAAGGCAGACACCGGCATTGGATTGTAGACCTTGTCCTCGTCGCGGCGGTCGGCGCGGGTCCACGACACTTTGGCAATCTCGGTCTCCAGCGCCAGCACGCGGTCGGCGCGCGCTTCGCTGTCGTCAAGGCCCGCCAGCGCCATCATGTCAGCGAGATATTTGCGATAGGCGGTGCGGGTTTTGACGATCGCCGCGTCGCTGGACAGGTAATAATCGCGGTCGGGCAGGCCCAGCCCTGCCTGGCCCAGATTGACCGAATAATTGTTGGGATTCTTGTCGTCCACCCCCATACCGATATTGAAGATGCTCATGGTGGAGAGCCGCACCGATCCCATGGCGTGGGCGACATCATCGGGCGTCTTGAGGCCGGCAAGATAGTCCAAATCCGCGCGCACCGCCGTCAGCCCCTTGGCTTCGATTGTCGCGGTATCCATGAAGGCGTCATAAAGGTCGCGCAGCTTACGCTCCTCCACGGGCAGGCGGTCCTCCGGCTTCTTTTCCAGATCGGCGACGATGGTCTTCAACCGCTCCTCGCTGAGGATCTGCAGATCCTGAAAGGAGCCGGTGGAGGCACGGTCGGCGGGAATCTCGGCTGTCTTCAGCCAGCCGCCATTCACATGCAGGAAAAAATCGTCGCCCGGCTTGACGGCGGTATCCAGCGAAGTGAGGTCAACGCCCCACGCTCCCAGCTTGGGCTTTTGCGCCGCGCCGCCCCATTGCCCTGAGGATGCGCACGCCGCACACAGGAGGCCGCACAGAACAACCACGACAGCAAAACGGGACATGCGAATTCTCCGGATGGCGGGGGACAGTCTAGGGCAGGGATGGCGGCTTTTCCACGGTTGCGGTTTTTTCAACGATCACACCGGGGGTAACATTCTTGTCATCGCCGGTCTTGGTCATGGCCACGGTTACCAGACTTCCGGCAACCAGCAGGCTTTTATCGCCCACGCTCAGCAGGGAAATCGGCGTACCGGGCAGAACTTCTATGGTGGCGGATGCTTCGCAGGCAAGCGGGCTGGCATAGGCCGGCGGCGATGCCCTGCCCTCGCAAAGTGTCCGGCCCCGTCCCAGCCCGGTCAGAAGCGCACCGCGATAATGCAAGGTCAGGGTTCCATCCTGCTGATCTTCCGGTGCGGTGAACTTAATCTCGCTCACCGTGCCGTTGACGATCAGCCGTTCGCCTTCCGGAAAACGGCCCTCGCCCGTGCCACGCAGCGCCTCGGCATAGAGATAGACATCCTGTGCCCGCAATTTTCCGCCGCTTCTTTCTGTCACCGCCGCGCCGGCATAATCGCCCGGCTTGATGGTGGCGAAGGACGCCTTGTCCGAGCCGACATACCGCGTGTCGGGCCGTACAGAGACCGTGAAGGGCTCGGGCTTGGCCGCAATGTCCGCCACCATGGCCTTATTGTTACCCGCCGCATGCGCTGTTGGCGCAGACGGCAACGGCTCCAGGGTCATGACCTGGCCGTCAAAGGCCGTAAGCCGGGCCTTGACCCGCACCACGGGCGCCGCCGCCCAAGCCACCGTAAAGCATTGCGCCGCGGTCGCGACGCAGGCAATCAGAAAGCCAAAACCTGATTTCAATGACGCGGTTTCTGGAACTTGAGCATGAACTGGTCGGTCTTGCCCCGGATATCCGCCTCGAACACCCGCTTGGTGCCGTCGTCGCTGGTGTAATGCAGGGCATTGCTTTCAGCCACCAGCTTGAAGCCGGCCGCTTCGACTTCCTTCTTGGTCGTGGATTGCTTGATGCGGTGCAGAGCCTCGGTGACGTCGTCGCCGGCCGATTCCGCCGCCTTGTGGTCGATGATCACGTAATAGCCGCCCGGCTTCAGCGATTTGTAGATCGCCTTGTTCACCTCATTCACGTCCATGGCATACTGCTTGTTGTGCATGTCGTGGTAATTCTGCGACGTCCACACCACATCAACCGCTTCGGGCGTGACGAACTGGGGCAGCGGACCGTGGATGACGCCCAGATTGGGATAGGTGTGCTTGAGAGCGGCGAACTGATTGTCGGGGTCCTGGCCCTGGGTCTTCAGCCGCGCGTCATACTGGCTGCCGAAATAGGCATAGACCCGGCCACCCGGCTCAACCGCCTTGGCGAAGATGCGGGTGAAATAGCCGGCGCCGGGCAGCATATCCACCACCACCTTGCCCGGCGTGATGCCGGCAAAGGCCAGCATCTCGGCAGGCTTGCGGTTCTCGTCGCGCTTCGTGTCGTCGGCGGGGCGGCTGGAATCGGCCACCGCCGCTTTCATTTTCTCGCTAACGGCTGGCGCGGCCATCGCGACGCCAGCAGAGGCGAGCATCACGGCGCCCGCCAGGAACAGAGTTCTGAGTTTCATCTTCCCACTCTCCCAAATTTTATTTTCTTGAGCCTAGCCATTTTCATGCCGCCGCTGAAGGGACTTCTACGCCGGTACGTCGATGGGATAACCCGGTTCCTGCTTGGAGGCATGGATCACCAGGGAACTTTTCACGCTGGCCACATTCTTTTCCGCCGTGACCGTATCGGTAATGAAGCTCTGGAACGACGACAGGTCCCGCGCCACGCATTTGAGGAGGAAGTCTATCTCGCCCGACAACATGTGGCATTCGCGTACCTGCGGCCAGCGCCGCGCGCTTTCCTCGAAATGCTTGAGGTCGCCATCCTTCTGACTGGCCAGGCCGACAAAGACAAAGCCCGTGACCTCAAAGCCCAGCGCCTTGCCGTTCAACTCGGCGTGATAGCCACGGATATAGCCGGCCTTCTCCAGCGCACGGATGCGGCGCAGGCAGGGCGGCGCGGTTATCTTGGCGCGGCGCGACAGTTCCACATTGGTGATGCGGCCATTGGCCTGGAGCTCCGCCAGAATGCGCAGATCGATAGCGTCCAGCTTGCGGGTGTCCACGGCGATCCTGTGTCGGAGTTTGGCCCGGTCCTAATAACGCGCCCCGGCGCCCCAAGCAATAATATTTCTCGAATCGCCACTTAATGGGCAGAAGTTTGCGCCGAAGCGGCACAGCATAACCTTATGCACCGGCTTAGCTTTTGATCCGGCTTGACGCGGAGCCTTGCCATTACGATATGACATGGCAAGACCCGCAAATGCCGCAAAGCCCAATCTTCCAAAAATAAAAGCCATGACCGCCAACACCTCCAGACACGACCCCAAACATTCCAAAGTCATCATCCTGGGCAGTGGCCCCGCCGGCTGCACCGCCGCCATTTATGCGGCGCGCGCCATGCTGGAACCGACCTTGATCGGCGGCATCCAGCCGGGCGGCCAGCTCACCATCACCACCGAGGTAGAGAATTATCCCGGCTTCGCCGAAGCCATCCAGGGCCCCTGGTTGATGGACCAGATGCAGGAGCAGGCCAGGGCGCTGGGCACCAATTTCATCAGCGACACCATCGCCAATGTGGATCTGTCGCGCCGGCCCTTCACGCTTTTGGGCGACAGCGGCGACGTCTACACCGCTGATACGCTGATCATCGCCACCGGGGCGTCCGCCAACTGGCTGGGTCTGCCCAGTGAAGGCCAGTTTCAGGGTTTTGGCGTCTCGGCCTGCGCCACCTGCGATGGCTTTTTCTTCCGGGGCAAGAAAGTCGCCGTGGTCGGCGGCGGCAACACCGCGGTGGAAGAAGCCCTGTTCCTCACCAATTTCGCCGACCAGGTGACCTTGGTGCATCGCCGCGATTTCCTGCGCGCCGACAAGACCAACCAGGCGCGCCTGGCGGCCAACAAGAAGATCGCCGTGCTGTACGACACCGAAATCGCCGAAGTGCTGGGCACCGCCCAGCCCAAAGGCGTTACCGGCGTGCGTTTGCGCAACACCGTCACCGGCTCGCTGCACGACCAGGCCGTGGACGGGCTGTTCGTCGCCATCGGCCATTCGCCGGCGACCGGCCTGTTTCAGGGCCAGCTGGACATGGACGAGAGCGGCTATATCAAGACCGCGCCGGATTCCACCCACACATCGGTGGCGGGCGTGTTCGCGGCCGGCGACGTCAAGGACAAGATATTCCGCCAGGCGGTAACGGCGGCGGGCATGGGTTGCATGGCGGCGCTGGAAGCCGAACGTTTTCTGGCGGCGTCACACTAAAAAAGACAGGCGGCTTTTCATTTGGGGGCGCGTATGGACTGGGACAAGCTTCGCATCTTCCACGCTGTAGCCAGCGCCGGCAGCTTCACTCATGCCGGCCAGACTCTTGGTTTGTCGCAATCGGCGGTCAGCCGCCAGATCAGCGCGTTGGAAGAGGAAATCTCCACGCCCTTGTTCCAGCGCCATGCCCGCGGCCTGACCCTGACCGATGAGGGCGAACTCCTGTTCACCGCGGTGACCGACGTGCTGGGACGGCTGGCGGCGGCGGAAGAAGCCCTGAAGAATGTCCATGACGCACCGCGCGGCGCCTTGAAGATCACCGCCAGCCACGGCATCGGGGCCTATTGGCTGCTGCCCCGGCTGGGTGATTTCCTGGCGCAATATCCGGAAGTGGAAGTCCATCTGGTGATGGACGACAAGGAACTGGACCTGGCCCAGCGCGAGGCGGATCTGGCCATTCGCATGCGCGCGCCCGTCCAGGCCGACCTGATCCAGCGCAAGCTGTTCACCGCCCATTACCACATGTATGCGGCCAAGAATTATCTCAAGGATCATCCCACGCCCAAAACGCTGGAAGAGATCGCCGACCACGCCATCATCGTTTACGGCGAGACGGCGGCGCCGGAAATCCGCGAGATCAACTGGCTGCTGGAAACCCACAAGAAGCACAGCAAGCCGGGCGGCCAGGGACGCATCATCCGCATCAACAACATGACCGGCATCTTGCAGGCGGTGGAAGCGGGTCTGGGCATCGGCCTGGTGCCCGACTATGTCGCGGCCCAGCATCCCGCGCTGGAACGCGTACTGCCCGAGGTCGCACCCTTGGGTTTCGACGTGCATCTGGTCTATGCCGACGCGCTGCGCCAATCCAAGCGGGTGGCGGCATTCCGCGATTTCGCCGTCAAAAGCGCCAGGGACTGGCAGTATTGAGCCTGCTGCCGGCGGCATTCTGCGCAAACGCCGGTTCAATCAGACGAGATCAAGTGCAGCCGTGCGGGCAAACAGCGCCTCTCGCGCCTCTACGGCGAGCGGGACGCCATATAGGCGGCGACATTGATGATGTCCGCATCCGACAGCTTGCCAATGATCTCCTTCATCTTGCCCAGCGCCGCACCCTTGCGCACCCCGCTGCGCATGTCCGCCAGTTGGCGGATCAGGTAATAGGCACTGCGGCCCGCGATGCGCGGCGCATCCGCATGACCCCGATAGTCGTCGCCATGACATGAGCCGCAGCTGCGCATCTGGCCGCGATTGCCCATCGCCACGATGCGGCCCTTTTCCAATGAGCCCGCAGGCACATAATCGACAAAGCCGACATGGGCGTTGCGCAATTCGACCTCTTCGCTTTCCGCCACTTCATAGATCATGTCGGGCGCGACCGGGACGGTCTGCGCGCCCTTGTCGAAGAAACGCGCGCCGCCGGCGCCGACATGGCTGGCGGGGGCACGGCTGGTTTCCACCACCCGCAGCCATTTCTGCTGCGCCCTGGGAATGTGCGCGTAATAGGCGGCAGCCTCGCGCAATTCTTTCTCGCTGATGTCCAGCGCCATCTCGATCATGGCGGGCGCCCGGATATTGGTGCGCTCGCCGTCGCGGAAAGCGTGCATCTGCTGGGTGATATAGGGCGCCGTCAGGCCGGAAATGCTGGCGGACTCCGGATGACCATTGCCGTTGGGCAGATGGCAGAGGGTACAGGCCGGCACATGGGGGCTGCGGCCATGGCCGACGATCTGGGGCAGCGGGGCATGGTCCTTGGGGAACCAGTCCGGCGGGCCGAATGCATCGCCGACCTGGCGCATGGTCAGCTTCAGGTTCGGATCGGCGCCCTGTGCCGTGAAAGTGGCGGCGGGGTCGGGGCGCGGCAGACCGGTGGGGCCCACCGGATAGGCCCATTCGAACGGCGCCACCGGCTTGGCCATCAGGGGCGCGAGATCGCGCGCGGTTGTCCCTGGCGCAAAGGCGCTGGGCGCCGCGGGTTTGACGGCTTTTTGCGCCTGCGCGCTCAAGGCCAGCAGCGGCGCGAACGCCAGTGCGGCAAATAGAATTTTCTTCACGATGTCCCCGCCCTGTTCTTGTTGGAGGGAACATAGGCAGCGAATCGCGGAAAAGGAAAGCCGATGTGTCGCCTGCCCGCGGCAGCTAGGCTTGCCATTGCACAGGGCAAACGGCCCCGACCAACACCTTTAGAAACAGGTCACGGCCCGGAGGAACAGGTCATGATCCAATTCCCAGCGGTAGACGCGCCGGCGATCAGGGTGGTGCAGGTACGCGGATTCAGGCTGTGTTCTTTTTCATAATTCATGGCCAGGCCGCGGCCATCCGGCATCAGTTCCACGCCCTGCTGTTTCATCCGGTCCCATTCATGTTTGGGCAAGCAGACCTGAGGGCCCCGGAAACGTGATCCCGGCAACGGCTGTGGCGGGCGGCAGACAGTCTCGTCCGCGTCGCTGGCGACGGGTTGCGGCTGAACTGCCGCGTTTGCCGGGCTGCCAACCACTGGCGGGACCGCAATGACGATGGCGGGCGCGCTGACGACTATCGCCGGGGGTATCAATATTTCTTCGCGGGGCGGTATCGCCGAGGCCGGCTTGCGTTGGCGATGCTGGTTTGAGGCATACGCGGGTGCGGCGGCCGCACGCTCGTCAATGGGTTGAACAAGCTCGGGGCCTGTGTGTTTCAGCGGCAAAACGATGTTGGCAAAACCCTGTGCCAGCCGCGCGGCGGGAACAGATTTCAGGCCGCCGGTCACAAGCGGCGCCATGATGGTGAGCACCCCCAAACCCGCCAGCAGAAGCTTGCGGCCCGGATCCATGTCATGGATGTCCCGGTTTGCCATGATCGCGGCGATCCGTATGTCCAGGTTCGCACCGGAAACCCCCGACGCACAGACAAGCGGCGAACGAATATACAGCCGGCAAACCTTGAGGATGGCCTGTGCGTATTCCCGCGGGTTCTTGCCGCAAGCCAGCACGCTCTCATCGCAGGCATGCTCGCGTTCCGCGACCAGCCGTGTGCCGATGAACCAGACCAGCGGGTGAAACCAGAAGACGGCTTCCACCAGCATATGGGCCATCGCCAGAAGATTGTCCCGCCGCCGCAGATGACAGAGCTCGTGGGTCACGATCGCGTCTATCTCGGTGCGGGAAAGATGGCGCGCGATGCCTTCGGGCAAAAGAATGACCGGCCGCCAGATGCCCACCAGGCCGGGCTCCAGCAGGGAAGATGTCGCTCGCACCGGAACCGGGACGTCCAGCGCCAGGGGTCTTGCACAAAGCGCCATGGCCCGGAGCCGGCGCCAGCGCACCAGCCACGATAGCACAAGCATAAGAAGTCCCAAGAGCCAGATCGCCACCAGGACGGACGGCCAGGCGGAATATACCGCGGTCGGAGCGGCCGAGAGCGGCGTGGCGGAAAAGGGCGCGGCCGCCGGTTGAATTCTGGAAAGAATGAGAAAGGAACTGGCCGCAACGGGTTGGGTGAACGCCATGCGTCCCAGCGCCGCCAGAAGGGAACAAGGCAGGAGAAACTTCAGCGAGGCCGCGAACCACAGCCAGTAGCGGACCGAGGCGCTGTTGTTGCGCAACAGCACGGTCAGGCCACAAACGAGGATCGCGACAAGACTTGACTGCCAGAGATGGTCGAGGATGGCGGCCGTCATGGTTTTTCGTCCCCCCTGCTGCTTTCTTTGGCGGCAAGTTCGCGCAAATGCCGTTCGGCATGCTGCACGTCCTCGAGGGTCAGTTTTCCCGCCTCGACAAAGTGCGCCATGATCGGCTGTGCTCTGCCCCCGAACAGCGCCAGGAATTCGTCGATCAGGCGGGTTTGAGCATTCTCGCGCGAAACCAGCGCGTCATAGATGTTCGCGCTGCCGATTTTCTTGACCCGCCCAACCGCCTTCTTGGCTTCCAGCCGGCCGACGGTGGTCTGCACGGTGGTGTAGGCGGGCCGTGTTTTCTGCGGAAAGCGTTCCTGGACTTCGCGGATCGAAGACGCGCCATGGTCCCACAGGGCTTCCATGATCTTGAGTTCGAGCTTGCTGAGCTTCGGCGGCGGCATGCGCTATCCCCATGACTCCCATGAAAGCCTAGGGCCGGCCCTTGCTCCCGTCAAGCGCCGGTGGTAACAGTTACTATATATGTGGTAACCTCTACTTCTTTTGTTGATGAGGCGTTCGATGCGGCCAAAAAGCCTTTTGCTAGCGGCATTTTTCGCGTGCCTTGCCATGCCGGCCCTGGCGCAATCCGCCGGCCGGGCTGAATCGCGCCGGCCCGACGGCACCGGCGACCCGGACGCCACCACCTGCCGCCTGCCACAACCGCTACCCCAGTCGCGGTTCATGGGCCCCGAAGTCTGCAAGCTCAATAGCGAGTGGGCCCTGCTGCGCAAGAAGGGGCAGGACATGAGTGCCGATGGCACCCAGATCATTCCCGATCCCAAGGGCGGCAATATTGCGCCCATGAACTGCAGTGCCGTGCCAGGCGGCGCAACCTCGGGCGGCGGCGCGGTCGTGTGTCGATGAACGCGAAAATGCGCAGATGCATTTTCCCCGCCGCTCTAGCGCTGACGCTGTGCCAGCCGGTGTTTGCCGCGGCGCAAGGCGCCGAGACGAAACCCGCGGCGCCCACCGAAAGCGTCACGGTGACCGGAATCAAGGACATCGAAGCCGCCGTCAGCAAATTCGTGGGAGCGATGACGGTGCCCACGCGCGTGGCCGAAAAACTGGCGCGATGGAAGGTGGGCGTGTGTCCCATCACCGCCGGACTGCGGCCGGAAGCTGCGAAATTCGTGACCAAGAGGGTGAAAGACCTCGCGGCCCAGGTGGGGGCGCCGGTGAACGACAGCAACTCCTGTCCACCCAATATCGAGATCGTGTTCACCACCACGCCGCAGGACTTGATTGACACAGTTCGGATCAAGTACCCCGTACTGCTGGGCTATCACGACAACAGCGCCCAGGCGGAACGCCTGGCCACCGTCACCCGCCCGATCCAGGCCTGGTACACGACTGCGACACAGGATTTGCGCGGAAATCCGCAGGTTGATGGCGTGCGGACGGGAGGAGTTACCATGCAAGTGCTCATGCCGGATGTGGGAGAGGGCGTCATTTCATCAGGCCCGAGTTACGTCACGATGAACATGCCCAATGCCACCGCGGGGAGCGTGACCGGCAACAGGCTTGGCGACGGGTTGAGCAGCAATCTCCACCATGTCGTGATCGCGGCGGAGCCGGCCAAGCTGTTGGAATACGAAGTCGGCACCCTGGCGGATTATATCGCCATGCTGGCGCTCTCTCAGATCCAGCTATCGGACAGCTGCCAGGAATTGCCAAGCATCCTGAATCTTCTGGTGCCGGACTGCAGCCAAACCGCCAAGGCGCTCACGGCGGTGGACATCGCCTATCTGCGGGGCCTGTATAAAATGACCCCCACCGCCAACGTCCATGTGCAACGCGGCGAGATGATGTACCAGATGGGCCGGAGCCTGGGCGCGCGCCCGTGACAGCCCGGCCATCGCGCGGCCAAACCGTGGAAGGCCGCTATTTTTGCGCGGCGCGCAGCTTTGTATTCTTGTCTTTGGCGCGGCGGACTTGGCAGGGCTGCGATCCATCATAGGATGGACGCGCACAACAGCAGGAAAGCACCCAGCGCGAAAATCTTCATCCCCATCCGGGGGCCTGCACCCAGCCAGGAGGATGCAGGAATGGTGCCATCGCCATGTTTTGCGGCCCGCGCGTTCTCTCCGACAAAGTACACGCCGAACACGGCGACGCCGGCAAACATGGCAAGCAATCCGGCCAAGCGCAGAACAGTCGCCACTATCCAAACCAGATGCGGAATCGTCATCGGCCGTCGTTTAGCGAGGTGGCAACGTCTGGAGATCCGCCAGTGTCTTGTTGACGTCCACGATACTGAGGTCGCCGCCCGAGGCTTGCTGCATTTGTTTCAAGCTCATGGTCTTGAATATTGCGTAATTCGGATCGGTGAGCAGGCCGGGCAGGTCCTTGTTCAGTACAGCAGCCGCGGCGGGATCGGCCGCCATGGTCTCTACGGGCGTGCGCAGCGTATAGGCCGGCGTGCCGGCGAAGGGGGGCAGTACCTCCTGCGCCCGCGCGGGAGCCGCTATCAGCAGCGCGGCCAATGCCATCTCATATCTCATGCCATCTCCGCATGGCTGTTGGGCCAATCCGCCGCCAAGCCATCTGGCGGGAGGTATTGCTGGCTGGCCCGGCCATATGGTGGTAACGCCCAAAAACTATAAAGATCCATCCGATAAGTGCAGTTTTTCTAGGCCAAAGTAAGGCGATGCTCTCTCTGGCGAACCCAACCATGAGATTGGCACGCAAAGGGGACTGTTAGGGCGTAGGATCAAGAAGAGATTTTGCAGCGGGCCACATCTGGGGCGGACAAGAGGCTCGACGACAAAATGCATGGTCCGAGCGAGAGGGTTCGCGCCATTCCTCCTCTCCACAAAGGTGTTCAATGCCTGAATTGCAGATTGACGTGCCGCCGCACATTGCGGAGACCAACCAAGCAATTGCTTTGTTGCACGCGGAACATCATAGAAAGTCCACGCTTGCTGAACGCATCGTGGACAAAGCCACGACATATGTCGGGCGACCGAGATTCCTTTTGGCGCTCATCATGGCGGCCGCCTTTTGGATGGCGGCCAACCTATTGATCCGTCTTGGCGGCGGCTCACCGCTGGACCCGCCGCCTTTCGCCTGGCTCGAACTTACCCTAACCGCAGCAGCTCTCGTGATAGCCGTGATGATTCTCACCAGCCAAAGCCGCGCCGACAGATTTGCAAATCTTCGTGAGCAAATGACACTGGAGGCAACCCTGCTTACCGAACAGAAGACGCGCAAGATAATCGAGCTGCTGGAGGAACTGCGGCGAGACAGTCCACAGATCCCCGATCGGGAAGATATAGAAGCGGATCAAATGGCCGCGAAAGTCGATCCGCATGAGGTATTGGCGGCCGGCGTGACGCGGGAGATCGCAACAGCAACTATTCAGGAACCCTAGCGCGTCTTGTTCTTATACGCCCTGAGCGAATATCAGCCCTGGTCAAGGCCCGCAGCGTGCCCATTGCGATGCGACGGGCCGGCGCCGGACCGGTGTCGTGTGGCAGCCAAAGTGTGCAGTTCTGCACAGAACAAAAACCGGCAAATGGCATACTGGCTCACGCCAGACTGGTGTTTCGCCACAGACCCCGGTTGATCGGCAAGCGGGCGGGGTCGCCTCCCCGTCCGCTTTCTTGGCCGCCCGCGCAGGAGTTCAATAGCTGCCTGAGGGATACTGTCTGATGAGCAAAAAACTGCTGCCGCGTGACGACGCCCGCTCGGAAATGCTTTTGTCTCTGGCCGAATACTGGCGCAAATGTGCCGCGCAGTCGAACGAACCCTGGCGCAGCGACATGATGCGGGGCACCGCTGAGGAGTTTGAACGCGCCGCGGCCAAAGCTGCCAGCCAAGCGCCAGCTCGTCCCTAGAACGGCTGCCCCGCCGCGGAGCGGCCCGACCTGAAGCAGGGGCAACCAAAGCCCGGTGTCTGCGTTGTTTCATTGACAACGAGACCAAATGCGATGACCCAGAATGTTCGAGAATACTTTCGGCTAACCGGATTTGGCTGGGCCGACAGGGCCGCACTGCTTGTGGGTTACTTATTTTCGTTCCTTCTCCTCTGCTTGTGGTCATTCGCATTCCTTGTGGTGGGAAAGCTTGGCGCCAAGCATTTGTGGGACTATTTTGGTATTCAGGGAGTTGAGCTGGAGATCCTGATCGTAGGATCAGCCTGGTTGGTGATGCGCGGTGCCGACTTCTTGGCAGGCGGACCCACCTATCGGCTTGTCAGCGATAAATCTGCACAGACGGTTGCGGGCCCCTATACGCCGTTAGGCGACGAACCAGACATTCTGGCCATGAGCAGAAGACCCCTACAACAGTCGGAAAATTCGATTGCAGATGCGACCCGGCAGTGCTTCGCCTTTTCGCAAGGCACTGCCAATCTTGTCACGCAGCAACTCCAGGCTGGGACATTGTCACCGGTATGTCCTGCAGCAGCAGGCGTTTAACCGGCATCGGCGCGTCAAGTGCCTCACCCACCAGGGAACTGGATAGGTAGGTCATGCCGAGCTCCCGCAACGACCGCAGAAGGTCGTGATTGGGCACGTCGAACACGAAACTCTTAACCCGCTGCCTTTTGGCCGCAAGACTGAGCTTGAAGAGCTCACTGTCCATGTCCGTGCCGCTGAGCCCAGAAGCCGAGAACGAAAGACCTATCGCATAAAGACCCGCCCCCAGAGAGGCGCCGTAATTGGGTATTCGTGCCGGAAGTTGTGCGGCCACGCCCCGGCAAAATGGCCGCAGCGCGCCTGCAAGTTCAGACAGTCGGCTTTGCGGCACGCCGAGTGGCAGCTCACTCATCTCGAATATGAGATAGGGGCGCAAATCCGACGACAGACTGCGGCAGACCCCGGTGATCTCCATGCGCCCGACCGGAGAGGTCAGCACATTGAAGGCGATGGGAATCCACATCAGGAATCTTTCCCCCGCTTCCAGATGCTTGCCGAGAACCTCCGCTGCCTTGGCGATGTGCGAAATGGTAGCCGCGAGGTCGATTTTGGCCTGAACACTCGCGCTGTCCGCCTCGGAGACATCCTGCTCCACCGAAACACAGCGGTAGGTGGTCACGGCTTCGCGCTGCGCATCCCAGATGGGCGTGAATTTGTGGCAAACGCCCCCCTTGCCGCCGGCCCCTGTAACCGGCACCGCCTTTTGATCCGGCGCAGCGCGCGCGCCCTCTTCATCAAGACGCGCGGTTCTCGCCAAAGCAACCAGCTGCGGCCCGGTAATCGGCGCGTTTGCGAATACGCCCTCCCGCGCGCCCGTCACGCTTGCAAGCCGCAGCTTGCCGATGTCACAGCTCCCCAGCAGGCTGACATGAAGTTCGTGCGCCACGCGCAGGCAGAATATCCGCGATTCTTCGGGCGTGGCGCTGGGCATGCTCACGAGGAACGACGTATCGTCGACCTGGGTGTAGAAATCCGTGGCGGACAATTTTTGACGCAGCAGGTTCTCCAGCTTCGCCCAAACCGATGCTTTGATTTTTTCCCAGCCTGGCCCGACTTCGGTCTTGATTTCCTCCAGTCCGATCAGGTTCACGCAGCCGCGTTGAAGCAGTTCGGCGGACGCCGCAATTTGCATAACGGGGTTGGCGCGGTTCTGCATCATGTCAATGGCTTTCGGATGCTCATAGTGTGGTGCGCATGGCCCCCATCGCGCCCGTCATGCAACGAGAGGCAAGGCGTAATCAGGCGCGATGGCGACCGGCAGGCAGAAGCGAAACGCCGTTCCCGGAACATTATCGTCCAGGCGCCAGAGGCGGCCGCCATTTGCTTCCGCCAGGGTTTGGCAGATCATCAATCCCAACCCCATGCCGTCGGTCTTGCTGGTGACAAAAGGCAGGAAAAGCCGTGCCACCACGTCAGCCGGCATTCCAATGCCGCTATCGCGGATAGTCACATCAACAAAGCCCGGTTGGCCCGGGCCGACCGTCAGCTCGAGCTTACGGATTTTGACGTCGCGCATCGCCTCGATGCTGTTGCGAATGAGATTGAACAAGATCTGCTGAATTTGCACTTTGTCTATCTGCACCGCGGGCAAGGCATCTGCCACCGTAATGCTTAACGCGATTTGGGAATCCACCACGCCAAACATGGCGATGCTCATGGCCTCCCTGACCACGGCTTCAAGATTTTCCGCGCTGCGAACACTTTCGCGCTTTTCCACCATATCCCGCAATTTTTTTATGATCTCGCCGGCACGGATCGCCTGCTCTTGTGCCTTGTCGATCATCCCCTGCGCGTCGACCGCCCTCGCGGCGGGTTGGTCAGCCGATTCGAGTGTGATCTTTGCCGCACCGATATAGTTGGCAATCGCCGCCAGGGGCTGGTTGAGTTCGTGTGCGATGGCGGCGGTCATCTGGCCCATGGCATTCACCCGTGAAACATGCAAAAGCTCCGATTGCAATTCCCGCATGTCCTTTTCACGCTTTTCGCGCTCGACCAGCAGCACGTCCTTCTCGGCGATCAAGAGCGTCATGGCGCGGATCGAGTCGCGCATGGCCACCGTTCGGTCCGATGTAACCACCGCTTCGGCAATGACATTGGCGAAGCCGGTCAAGAACACGACGTCGTGCCGGTCAAATTTGCGCACGGAAGTGCTGTCCACTTCCAGAACGCCCCAGGATCCTCCACACTTGCTCTGGATCAGAACATCAGCCGTCGAAACGATCGCATGCTCGGCATAGAAAGGGGGAAGCGCGTAACTGTTGTTCTTGCTGACATCCTCCAGAATAACGGGTTCGCCGGTGACGAAGGCGCGGCCCTGAGTCGAGGTTTCGTCTGCCCGGGATACGACCTTGCCGACCACGCCGCCGCGCCAGCCACAGCCTGCCACCACAAAGAGATCGTCTTCCTCGGGCCGATAGCGGCAGATTTTGGCGAAGGTCACGTCCAGAGACTGGGCGCAGATGCGCGCCGCTTCCGTCAGGACAGCTAGAAGATTGTCTTCCCGGAAGGCAAAGCTTCCGAAGTCCGCCAGAGCCCCCTGCTGGTGGCGCAGTCGCTCAATTTCGTTCGGAGTGCTCATGGGGAATTTCCTTTTTGCGGCGCAGTATCTAAATACGAAGTGAAAATGCCAGGACGTAATACTTATCCAGGTGTCGGCACTTATTCGAATTTCCGCGCAACGCAACGATGAGCCCCTGGGGCTCACCGTTTCAAGCCACCCCTTCAATACGAAAACGCGGATGGAGGCATATCGATCCCCCGCCATGGGAACTATTGCTGCTCCTGCCACGCCTCTTTGCTGCCATGTTCCAGGCCTCCTTGCTGCCATGTTGCGGCTGTTTGATGTCGTCTGAGATGAAATCGTTGGTTAAAGCGCTATTGCAGCAGGCAGTTGCAGCATATTGCGGGAACATTCGAGCGAGGTTTGACAATGGATAGATCTGTATATGCCGAGGCCCGGCCTGAGGCACTTTCGCCAGCTTGCCCCCCAGAATGGATGACGATGCCGTCTTTGCCGAGCCGGATCGCGTACGTCGTCGATGATGACGCCAATGTGCGAAACTCGACGGTCGCGCTGCTGGAGGCCGCGGGTATCGCCAGCCGCGCTTATGCTTCTGGCGACGCGTTTCTGGAAGACCTCGATTCATCCGCCAGCGGCTGCGTCCTTTTGGATTTGCACATGCCAGGTCTGTCCGGTTTCCAGGTGCTGGAGTGCATGCGGGAGAAGGGCAGAATGCTGCCGGTCATCCTGTTCAGCGGGCGTACGGATTTGGCTACCGAAGAACTCGCCAAAGCGTCAGGCGCCGTCGCGCTGCTTTGCAAGCCTGTCTTCCCCGCACAGTTGGTCGGATGGGTGCGGCAGCTGTTGGCCGAACATTGCGTGGGATGAGGGGCCGTGCTCCGGACCCTCGTTCATCCTCTATGCCGCTGCGCGCACCCTGGGGCTGAAGAGCCCTATGCCGCGAGGGACCGCCGGCGGTGCCCCAACGTGCCACCATCGGTCAGAACGTCCCATAGCGGGCGCTGTTCGCTTTTCACCCGTTCGAGCATCGGCTCCACCTCGCAGGTGCAGGGTTGCCGCGTCCCATGATACCGGACCAACGGCCCGAGCGGTTCGAACTTGATGCTCATGGCCGCAAGCAGGCGCAGCAGCGTAGGCTCCATCGTGGCGCACCAATGGGTGATGCCCCGTTCGCTACTCATGCGGACGAGTGATTGAATGAGTCCGAGACTCATAAGCGGAGCCATATTCCGCCGTTCCCGGCGCGAGTCGTGACCCTCGAATAGCGTATCGCACTGGCGTCTGCGAAATTCCTTTGAAATGCTGAACCGCGAAACCTCGGCGGTACGATTGAGCGGCAATTGGTTCAACTTGGGATGGCTGCAGACCTGCTGAAGCGGAAAGCTTTGTCCCAAATCGTGTTGAACCGGCATGACCAGGCGCGCCGTGCCCATGGCCTGCCCGCTTGCGCGATGGATCAGCAGGCTGTGCAACGAATGGGAATCGAATTCATCTCGTTCCAAACCATCGAGATGGTCAGCGGGATTCTCAAACGGATTTTCCACGCAATAGACCTGATAGCGAATGCGCAGAGCCTCTTGCAATTGCTCCCCGGAAACCGCTGTGGCGACCTGAAAATAGGTATTGAATCGGTCGAGCAGTGTTTCCTCGGTATTTTCCAACCGCTTCGATTCGCTGCGTCCCGATGTGATTGTCGCGTTGATCGACATGGTATCGCCTCAGCGTTATGTGCCGCGTGAACGCTGATCCCGAATGCTTAAGCGCGGGTTACGAGTGACCCCGTTACAAATACCTAGCGGCCCCGCCATCGGCCAAATGGTGCTTCATCGGGCGTTACGTAGAAATACCTATCGCCGGTCGGCCACGGCAAAAGCGTGCGAAAAAACGCCCTGTATTGGTCTGTGCGGACATTGACGCTGGATAGTCGGCATCCCGATCCCGTGCGCCCATAGGTACAATTCCCAATTTCGATAAATGCGCATTGGCGCATGATGGAGCGGTTCCAAGCTCTATCGCAGTGGGGCAAGAATGACCGACACCATCAGCACCCTCGCTCTGGCGCAACGTTTTCGGCATGTCGCGCAAGCGGCTAGCTCACCCGGATATGCCAGCCTCATGCTGCGCGCGGCGGTCGACCTTGAAGCGTTCATCTGCAATCAGTTCGCAACGCATGCCGATCAAGAACCGCCCCGCAGGTTCTCGAATGTTCTAAGTCCTTGATTCGAGTGTCCTAGGCCCTCGGGAATTCGGACAGCACCCACCCCTTGAACCATGGCAAAGCCGCACTATTTCTCTTGTACTGCCTCTCCCCCCGGATGGCGGTCATGACTTCGCTCTCCTCCCCCTTGAGCGAGGTTTCGCACTGGGCCGAAGCGCGAAAAACGCTGCTTCGGCCCTTTTTCTTTTGATTGCGTAGTTTTCATGCTCCCGCCGTCGAAGGCTTGGTTGCCAGGAGACAACAGCAACGTCGCCCAGAGAATCTGCCGGAAGTCTCAGCGCGGCCCGGTGTCGGGCCCGCTGTCCCAGGGAAAGCCATAGGTGGGAATTTTTTCCGGCAGCTTGAACTTTGCATACTGCAGGCGGCTGCCGACAGTCACGAGCTGGAGGATTTCCTGGCCATCGCCCAGCGGGATCATGGTCTGGCTGTAGCCGTCATTGTTGATGTCGTAATTGATCGGCGTTTCGATCAACGACCACACGCCCTCGCCGCCGCCCCGATTGATGAACATACCCTGGCCGATACGGCCGATATCGTCGCGCACGACCGAACGGCCGCTGACCAGAAGCGTGCCATTGGGACCACCCCAGGGGGACCAGGCGATGTAGGGGGTGCCGTTGGGGAATTGGCGCCAGCGGTCCTGGATCAGGACGCCGGCGGCCTTGGAGTCTCCCCAGTGCAGGCCATCGGCCGAGGTGCGAAAATGCGCCGCGTTCGTCCGCGGTTCCAGCGCATAACCCGGCGCGCTGACCAGCTCATAGCTCATATAGTATTTGCCTTTGCCGTCCTTGATGACGATCGGCATGCCTGGCCGCGAAAGACCGTCGGGAATCGCCACGTCATAGACCAGCGGCCCCCAGCTCTTGCCGCCGTCTTCCGAAACGACATGGTCCAGAAGCTGGCTATAGCCATTCTTCTTGTCGCGCTCGTCCGAAAAATAGGCGACCAGACGGTTTTGCGAGTCCGCGAAAAGATAAGGTTCGAAGATCGGGTTCTGATCGCGCGAAAGACCTGCCCGATCGGCGGGGTCGTAACGGCCGCTGCCGCCGGTGGCGATCGTGCTCAGATGGGCCCAGCTCTTGCCGCCGTCGCGGCTGTAGGCCACATCCAGCGTCCGCTTGCTGGGATCGGTGCTGGCGGTGCCGTTGCCGCAGGCCATGACCGTGCCCGCGGGAAATTCCCCCATTTTCGCCGGCAGCTCATAGAGACAGGGCTGACCGCGTAGCTGAGGCACCTCGGAAAAGAGAGTCCAGCTGTCGCCATTGTCGGTGCTGCGATAAATCGGCAGGTTGCCGCGGTGGCTGTAGCTGGCCAGCAGCGTGCCCTTATTGGCCCCGATCTTGAGCTGAATGACGCGCGGGTAACTGGCGCCGGGATCCCGGTCCATGGTGATAAAGCCGATCTTCGACGTGAAGCTGGTGGCCGTTGGCGCCCCAACCATCGGCGCACCGTTCGCGCCCACTGCCGCGGGTGGTGCGCCAGATATCGGCGCCGTTTGGGCGGCAGCCTGAGCCACGGCAACAAGGGCGATTGCGCCGACCGTCAATTTGCTCAGCACGCCGCTAAAATTTTCCATCGCCCAGCCTCACACTTGAAAGATATCAATACCCCGGTCGCAGCGGCATAAAACCGATCCGTGCAGGCGCTGTCGACGGAATTCTACGGTCGCGGGCCTGCGCCGACTCGAAATACGTCGCTTTTGTCCTGGAAATGCGCAGCCGTCCTGTGCGCCGGCGGGCGGAGCGCCTTTAAAGGCTGCTTCGCCCGCCCGATCTTTTTCGTTACGCCGCCCGGCCGCTCGCTTTAGCTCGCGGCGTTGGCTTAGCTTTTCTTGGCGGTCCGTAGCGACAGCGTACGGACGCGAGCCTAGAAAAGCTTGCCCTATGCGAGCGTTAGCGAGCATGCGCGCCCGCAGCCCTTCGCTTACGCTTCGGGCGTTCGACCCTCAAATCGGTCCGTCGCTAGCGGCAGCGTCGTGCGACACCGATTTGCCCGGCAAGCCGGTCGGGTCTCACTCCACTGGACATGCTCACGCGGCCGCGCCGCGCCGCTCATCACCCTTGCGGGTTGCCACGATGGTATCGGCCAGTTTGCCGCCCAGTTCCGCCAGCCGGTCGAATTCCATCTCATAGGTGCCCACGCCCTGGGTGAGGGAACGCAGATCCACGATCAGGTCCGACACTTCCGACAGCGGCATCTCGCCGCGCACCGTCTCCCAGCCGCGCCAGCCGGGCCGCGCGTCAAAGCCCAGCGGTGCGCCCCGTCTGCCGCTGACCAGGCTGTTGACCTTGGCGGTAGCCTCGGCGGGGACATGCACCGACACGCGCATGATCGGCTCCAGCAACACCGGGGCGCAATCAGGCATGCCTTCGCTCATGGCCAGCCGCCCGGCGGTCTGGAAGGCGGCGTCGGAAGAATCCACCGTGTGATAGGAACCGTCGAGCAGCGCCACGGTCACATCCACCACCGCGAACCCCAGCGGCCCCGCCTTCATATAGTCGCGCACGCCGCGCTCCACCGAGCCGATCCATTGCTTGGGCACAACCCCGCCCTTGATGCGGTCCTGGAAGACAAAGCCTGAACCGCGCGGCGCGGGCGCGATCTCCAGCACCACATCGCCGAACTGGCCATGGCCGCCCGACTGGCGCTTGTGCCGTCCGCGGGCCGTCACCGGTTTGCGGATGGTTTCGCGATAGGGCACGCGTGGGGCGGCGGTCGCCAAGGTCAGGGCGTAGCGGTCCTGCAGCCTTTCCACCGCCACCTTGAGATGGATTTCCCCTTGCCCCGCCAGGATCAGGTCGTGGGTTTCGGCATTGTGCTCGAACTTCAGCGAAGGATCTTCCTCGCATAGCTTGGCGATCGCGGAACTCAGCTTGACCTCGTCCTTGCGGTCCTGGGCCGCGACCGCCAGACGGAAGACCGGGGTCAGTTTCTCCACCCGCGCCTGGCCGCTGCCGGATTTGGCGGTGGAAAGCCTGTCGCCGGTGACAAAGGGTTCCAGCCGCGCCAGAGCCACCGTGTCACCTGCCTGTGCCATGCCGCGCTTGATCTGCTTGTCGCCGGCCAGCGCGAAGATGCCGCCGATGCGCGCTTCGCGCCCGCGCGGACCCTGCAGCACTGCGCCGTCTTTCAGCTGGCCGCGCAGCACGCGCACCAGGCTGAGCTTGCCGCCATGACCGCTGTGCAAGGTCTTGAGCACCTGCACCACCGCATCGCCGCCCTCCGGCAGCTGGGCGCGCGCCGCCGCTTCTGCCACTTCCGGCACGTCATGGCGCAACGCCTTGAGCAGACGGCGCACACCATTGTCGCCTTCCGCCGAGCCGATCAGCACCGGCACCACAAGTCCCGAGATCAACTCACGCTTCAGTTCACCGAATACTTCCGTGACGCTGGGCTCGATATCGCTCAGCAGTTCTTCCATCAGATGTTCGTCATAGTCGGCCAGCCTTTCCAGCATCTGGAAGCGGGCGTCCTTTTCGCGGGCATAGTCGGCGATACCGACCACCTGGCTGGCGGCATGGGGGCGATAGGCGAAGGCCCGCTCCAGCGCCAGATCGACAAAGCCGGTGGCGACGCCCTGTTCCCAGATCGGAATCTGGCGCGGCAAGAGCGGGATATCGCTGGCTTGCTGCAGCGACGTCAAAAGGGCGCGCAAGGGCCCGCGCGCTTTGTCGAATTTGTTGATGAACAGCAGATGCGGCACATGGGCATCCGCCAGCCGCTTGAGGAAGGGCTGCAGCATGGCCACCTTGGCGGCATCGGGTTCGCATACCACCACGGCGGCGTCGATCCCCGGCAACAGGTTCAGCGCGTCGCCCAGAAATTCGATGGAGCCGGGACAATCCAGAAAGGTGAATTCCTCATCCAGATAGTTTGTGGTCAGCACATTCATATCCACGCTCATGGCCCGGGCGCGGGATTGGGGCGAGGTGTCGCCCAGGCTGGATTTGGCCGCCACCGAGCCCTTGCGCTGGATCGCGCCGGTAATGATGGCAATGCTTTCCAGCAGGGATGTCTTGCCGCCGCCATGCGGGCCGACCAGCGCGATGGCACGCGGCGTCGCTTTTATACGGCCGGAATTTTCCTTTGAATGTTCTGGGGATTGCTTAGACATGTGCGCCTCCGCTTTCAAAAACCAGTGGCTTTGTCGCTGGTTTAAAGGCGCTGCCGCGAGATCGGGCTTACGCCCCTCCAGACCAGGAATGCTCGCGCCGTTGGGAGGCCAATGCAAGGCCCCGCAAACCACTTGTCACAAGATTTGTCCCGTACCACCCGCCAGGCGGAATGATATGGCTAACGTCTGTCAGTCGGCGGATTTACCGTCATACATCAGCCAGACAATGGCCAGGAAGCACAAGCCGAGTACGCCGGCGGCGGCGGGCTTGGTCCAGGCCGGCAGGTCGAACTGCCCGGGATCGAATAATTTGGCGACCAATATTGCCCCGCCCACCAGCAGCACAGTCGCCAGCCAGCCCTGCCAGTTGCGGGGGCCGATGCCATAGCCGTACCGCTTTGGCCCAAACCAGCCCGGCATCAGCTTGTCCTGGGCACTTGCAGCACCGAGGGTCCGGAGGGTCCAGAGGACGGCGGATTGCCCGCATCGGTCTTGGCCATGTTGAGCGCAAAGGCCGCCGCACCGGGATTCATCGCATCCACCATGCTGGTCGGCATCAGAATGGTGGCGCCGCGCTCCTTGGTGGTCTCGTAGATGATGTTCATGGCGCGCAGCTGCAGCGCTTCCGGGCTCTGGGCATAAAGCTTCGCCGCATTGACGAATTTCTGCGCCACCTCCTCTTCCGCCGAACCCAGGATGACGCGCGCCTGTTTCTCGCGCTCGGCCTGGGCCTGTCGGCTCATGGCGTCCTGCAGATTGTCGGGAATGGCGACATCGCGGATTTCCACCGAATTGACGGTGACGCCCCACTCGGCCGTCTTGGCCCCGATCACGTCCTTGAGGGTGGCGTCGGCCTGTTTGCGTTCCGACAGAAGCTCGGACAGCAGCGAGGAGCCGATCATTTCGCGCAATGACGTCTGGGCGACACGTTGCACGGCGCTGTTGTAGTCGGCGATCTCCAGCGCGGCGCGCTCGGCGTCATGCACCATCCAGAATACGATGGCGTCGACATTCACCGGCACGGTGTCCTTGGTCAGCGCTTGTTCGGCATTGACCTCGGTGGTGCGAATGCGTTGGTCGATCCACATCGCCACCGCATCGAAGATCGGGATCAGGATGAAAAGGCCGGGGCCTTTGGTGGAATGCAACTTGCCCAGCCGCAGGACCACCGCCCGCTCCCACTGCTGGGCCATCTTGATGGAATAGCCCAGGAAGATGCCGATC
This sequence comes from Alphaproteobacteria bacterium, assembly GCA_025361185.1. Taxonomy (GTDB): domain Bacteria; phylum Pseudomonadota; class Alphaproteobacteria; order Micropepsales; family Micropepsaceae; genus Rhizomicrobium. Next base: position 62,803 of record JANYAR010000061.1, read on the forward strand.
AAGGCGAGGGTGATGGTGACGCCAAGCGGCAGGCCGGCCAGATGCGAGAGTACCGCCCCGCCGATAAAGACGATGAAGACAAGTGCACTGATGGGATTCATATGAACCTCCGTTGATGAACTGGTGGATGAAGACGTATCGAAAGATTTTTGCCGCGCCGCGCGGATGGCCGATGACAGGCCCAGACTGTCGGCTGCCGCCATCCGGTTCACGGCACGGGGCACGGGCCGGTTCCAGACGGATGCGCGCGGTGGTTTCTTGCGCAAAAGGTTGGATACTACGCCCCAGAAGACCACCAGCAGGACGACGAGAACAAAGGGGAAATTGTCCTTCATCCATCCCGCTCCGCCAGCCGCGTCAGCGCCTCGGCCAAATCGTCCAGCGCGATTCCTTGCGCTTTTGCCTGGGCGGCGATGCGATGGGCGAAATCCTGCACCGGTTTCTTCGCATTGCGCGGCGGCGGCGCCTGGGTGACGAAGGTGCCCACACCGCGCTGCTTGGCCAGCACGCCATCGCGCTCCAGCTCGGCATAGGCGCGCTGCACCGTGTTGAGGTCGATCTTCAGCGTCACCGCCACCTGGCGCATGGTGGGAAGCTGCGTTCCCGGCTTCAGCACCCCGCGCCCGATCAGCGCCAATATCTGCTCACGCAGCTGGACATAGATCGGAACGCCGCTGTTGTGGACGGAAAGGCCCTCAAGCATTGTATGAGTGTATGATACTTTTCATACACAATACAACCCCCTCCGGCCTTCGCATCGCAAGCGCGTCCATACGCTGCTGCTATGGACCGGCCACCTCCCCCTCTTGTGCGCTGCCGCGCACGATGGGGAGGCGGGCCTGTATATTCCTGAGATTAGAAGGAAAACCGCGAAGCGAACTGGACCTGGATGTCGCTGCGGTTATAGCCCAGGCCGGCGGGGACATATTCGCCGCGCCGCGAATTCATGGCGATGATCTCCGCGGTCAGCCGCACGCCATCAAGACCCGACCAGGAGATCGCGCCGGTGGTGGCGTGGCCGTCTTCCGACCAGGTATTGTTCAGGGCCCCGACGCGCCTTGTCTGAAACAGATCCTCGCGCACGCTGAAGCGCCAATCCTCCACATCATAACTCGCCAGCAGGAAGCCGGATTGGAACTTGGTGTCGGCTTCAAATCCAGGCCCTGCGATTTCGGTATAGCCGCTGAGCTGCTGGGCGATCAGCACCAGCGAGCCGAATTGGGTGCGGGCGCCGAAATTCCAGAATTTGGTGCGCCAGGCGCTGTCCCTCGCCGTCGCCGCGTACGGGTTGCCCTGATTGTCGTAGCGGGTGACGGAAAGCTTGACGATGCCGGGCAACTGCCAGACGGCGCCCAGATACCAGCCAACCTCGCCGTCAATCTCGTCGAACATGCCGGTGCGGGCGGGATAGGGCGCATGGAAGATACGCCTGGTGGCGTCGGGAACGCGCTCGCGCTCGAACAGGCCAAAGGGGCGGTCGTCCATCGCCCAGCCGCGGTCGGCGATCAACACACCGGCCTCGTCATTGCAGCAGGTCAACGCCCCGATTACCGACAGGACGCCGAGATCGCTTTTCCAGCGCATCGTTGCTTCGCTGCCGATGGTGCGCAGCTCGTCGCCGATCCAGCTGTTGATGGCCGACGGCGTCAATGTGTAGGGGCTGGTCCAGCCGATATCGTCATTTTCCAGGCTGATAGTGGGAAAGAAGGCGCCGGCCTTCACCGACCAGCCGAGATCGCCGCTGGACTGGTCATAGCGCATATAGGTTTCCAGCGCGTCGATCACGCTGCGCGTATCGGGATCGGCCCGCAGCACGCTGACAAGATGCAAACCATCATCGACTTTGAAATCGGCTTGCAGCACGCCTTCGGTGCCGAATTTCTGCATGCCGCCATAACGGAACTTGCCCAACCCGCCCTTCAGCCAGCTTTGCGGGTCGGCGGGGGCGACCGCGCGCGCATCCACATAACCGGAGATCGTCAGATCGTCCGTGATATCCAGGGCCTTTGCATTCGTCGCGGTAAACGCAGCGGCGAGCATGGCCAATATGGTAAGGCCAGAGCGCATCCGCCCAATGTAAACGCCGGATGCTTAATACCGCCTTTACGCTGTGGCTGCGGTAAATGCTTCGTTAACGGAGCATCACGCCAAGGCTAGGTGAGGCTGTTGCAGAAGCTCTGGATACGTTTGCAGGCTTCTTCCAGCGCCTTGTTGGACGTCGCATAGGAAATGCGAAAGAACGGTGACAGGCCGAAGGCCGCGCCATGCACCACCGCAACCCCGGTCGCTTCCAAAAGCTCGCTGGCGAAATCACCGTCGGTGGCGATCACCTTGCCGCTTGGCGCCCTCTTGCCGATCAGCTTGCGGATCGAGGGATAGACATAGAACGCCCCTTCCGGCTTGGGACATTCGATGCCGGTGGTCCGGTTGAGCATGGAAACCACCAGGTCGCGCCGCTCTTCGAATATTTTCTGGAACTTGGGGATGAAGTCCTGCGGGCCGTTCAAGGCTTCCACCGCCGCCCATTGCGAAATGGAACAGGCGTTGGTGGCCGACTGGCTTTGCAGCTTGGCCATCGCCTTGATCAACTCTTCAGGCCCCGCGCAATAGCCGATGCGCCAGCCGGTCATGGCATAGGCCTTGGACACGCCGTTCATGGTCAAGGTGCGCTCATACAGCCCGGGCTCGACTTCCAGGATGGTGGTGAACTTGAAACCGCCATAGACCAGATGCTCATACATGTCGTCGGTCAGCACCCAGACCTGGGGATGCTTCATCAAGACATCGGTCAGGCCCTTGAGCTGCGCGCGCGTATAGCAGGCGCCGGTCGGATTGGAGGGCTGGTTGAAGATCAGCCACTTGGTCTTGGGCGTGATCGCCTTTTCCAAAGCCTCCGGCGTCAGGCGGAAACCCTGCTCCAGCGAACATTCGATGACGACCGGCGTGGCGCCGCCAAGCAGCGCGATATCGGGATAGCTGACCCAATAGGGCGCCGGCACGATTACTTCGTCGCCGGGGTTCAAGCTCGCCAGCAGCGCGTTATAGATAATGGTCTTGCCGCCCGGCGCGACAAAGGTCTGCGACGGCTTGTAATCGATATTGTTCTCGCGCTTGAACTTGGCGGCGATAGCAGCGCGCAGTTCGGGAATGCCTTCCACCGCGGTGTATTTGGTCTGGCCCTCGTTGATGGCCTTGATCGCCGCATCCTTGATGTTCTGGGGGGTGTCGAAATCCGGCTCGCCCGCGGCCAGCCCGATCACATCGCGCCCAGCCGCCTTCAATTCGCGCGCCTGGGTGGTGATGGCGATGGTGGGCGACGGCTGGATGCGGCCGAGGGATTCGGCCAGGAAACCTGATGGCAACGGCATGGAAGCGACTCTCGGCAAAATGGCGACTGGGGGATAACAACCGCCGCCTTCCGGGGCAAGAAGAGGTTGGACAGGCCCGCCATTCCATTTCGGCGGGTGGCAGCGCTGTTATTTGAGCAGGGGCGGAATTTGTCCGCGATTCCAAGGCCGCTTTAAGGCCGAGCCTTGCGCCGTGCCGGCAGGAACGGGCGGATCAGCCCCTGGTAAAGGCCGCCGCCAACCGCCCCGCCCAGCAAGGGCCCCGCGATCGGCACCCACCAGTAGTTGCCGGGCGACGGCAGGGCCGCGTCGCCCCAGCCCGCCGCCCAAGCGAACAGGCGGGGCCCCAGATCGCGCGCCGGATTGATCGCCCAGGCTTCCAGATACCCGGCGCTAGCCCCAATAGCTGCCACCAGAAGTCCGATGATCAGCGCCCCGGAATTGGCCTGGGGCGCGACGGTGTTGAAATCCTCGGTGATCGCGAAGATGCCCAGCATCAGGATCGCGGTCAGCACGATCTCGTCGACGAAAGCATGCATCACGCTGATGGCAAGCCCCGGATGGGTGAAAAACACGCCCGCCGCCCCGCCGTCGCTGCGCGTCAGATGATGCAGCAGGTTGTAATGGTCGATCACCGGGCCATAGAGCAGATAGACGACACTAGCGCCCAGGAATGCGCCCGCCACCTGCGCCGCGCTGTAGGGCAGCACCTTGCGCCAGGGAAAGCCGCGATAGAGCGCCAGGGCCAGGGTGACCGCCGGATTGGCGTGAGTCCCCGAGACTGCGCCGGTGACATAGATGGCGATGGTGACCGACAAGCCCCAGGTGATGCACACGCCCCAATAGGCGCTCTGGTAGGGACTGGGATCGTAAAGCGTATACATGCAGGCGGCCGAGCAGCCGATGACGATGATGATGAACACGGCCAGGCCTTCGGAGATCAGCTCCCCCAAGGCGATCTTCCAGGCAGGCATGGCGCTCCCCGTATGCGTCTTCTTTGCCGCGATGCTAGCATGGGCCAGTGCAATTTCTGAGTCGTGCGATGATCAAGCCTTTGGTATTCGTGCTCCTGGCGGCGGCGCTGACCGCCTGTTCCAAGCCCACCCCGCCGGTGGGCAAATGGGAAGGCGGCTATGAAGCGGGCGGCGATCTGGTGGCGGCGCGGGTGGAAGTATTGCCCAATGGCCAGGTCAGGGTGATGGCGCCCGACTACACCAACGCCGTGGGACCGCGCCCGCAGATCAATGAGCTGCGGGCACGGCTGGCCGCCGACCTGGCCAATGGCTGGAGCGAGGTGGCGCCCCGCAGCCTTGATTTCGACGGCACGACCTTCCGCAAGCCCGGCGGTTTTGCGCCCCAGATGGTATGGGACAAGTCGACCAACCAGATGACCCTGGAACTTTTCATCGGCGCGCGCCCTGCTTTGCCCATCCCGCTGCGCCCGGTGGACGACTTTCACGACAATCCGTTTGGGAGTGGGTGAGACACGACCCGCGTCAGCGGGTCAAATCGGTCCGGTGGACCGATTTGAGTGTCGAACGCCGTGAGCTTGGGCGAGCGGCCGGAGAGACGAAAGCAATAAGACAGTCAGGTGTACTGTTACCGTATCATTTGCGCGATACCGAACAAACGATGAAAAAGAACATAGTCACTGTTGGCTTCGAACTTGCGCCCGATTTTTCTCGGTACGAAAAATTTCGATCTAAGGCCTCCCTATTGGATTGGGATATCATCCTTTTTAGGCCCCATGTAGAAGACTTCTACGCGAACGACCAATACGCTGGGAAACCGTCATTCGATGATTCCGCATCATTCGCGCTACAGGAGCAACTTGAGCATTGGCGCCGTGAAATCAAACAGGCATATGACGCCGGAAAGACCGTTGTTGTCTTCCTTGCTCCATTAAAGGAAGTCTACGTAGCAACCGGAGAAAAAAAGTATTCCGGTACGGGCCGAAATCGGCAAGTCACAAGGATCGTCAACCTTCGCTCCAACTATGGCAGCTTACCTATATCTGCTACACCGGTAAACGCGACCGGTAAGTCGATGAAGCTGACTAGCTTCGGATCACAATTCTTGGACGCATACTGGTCGGAGTTCGGCGCAATTTCCGAATACCAAGTCTTAATGACCAACATGGAGTCCATCGCAACAATCGTTACCAAAAGCGCCGACAAAACGGCTGGCGCAATTTATCGCCATGACACCTCGTCTGGTTCGATAATCCTTCTTCCGGATATCGATTTTAGGCCGAAAGAATTCACCCAAATAAAGGGTGGAAAAGAATATTGGACCTCCAAAGCAGTGCAATTCGCTGCGAGGCTAACGAAGACTGTAATCGCGTTAGATGGCGCCCTTCACGCCACTGCAGAAGTTGCGCCCGAGCCAGCATGGGCGAGCGTCGATGAATACGAGTTAGAAAAGGAGCGGTCGCTTCGCGCCGAGCTTTTGGAGATCGAGACCACCATAGAGAATGCCCAAAAGAAAAAAGAAGCGTTATTGACAGAATTGAGAACTGCTGGACGCCTCAGATTTTTGTTGTATGGAAAAGGTTCGCAGCTGGAAATCGCCATCGTTGCAGCTCTTACACTGCTCGGTTTCAAAGCATCCAACTACAAGGACGCGCAATCCGAATTTGATGTCGTGTTTGAAAATGAGGAAGGTCGCCTTCTCGGTGAGGCGGAGGGAAAGGACACAAAGGCCGTTAACGTGGATAAACTTCGTCAACTAGCAATGAATATCCACGAAGATTTGCAACGGGATGAGGTTGATCAACCCGCCAAAGGCGTCCTATTCGGAAACGGATACCGGTTGACGGAAGTCAGTAAACGGGATGTCCAATTCACCGAAAAATGTCGCAGCGCCGCTCAAACATCTTCCACAGCGCTTCTTGCAACTTCAGAGTTGTACAAGGCTACTCAATACCTCGCAGACAAAGCGGACGAGGCCTATGCTGAAGAATGTAGAAAAGTGATTTTCTCCGGAAATGGACTGATAACTTTGCCCGACCCGCCAAAAGGTAAAGTATCGAAGCAAAAGGAGACGTCGGCAGACACTTAGCTGTGCCTTTTTCCGCCCAACCCGCCGCGTTGACAAATCGCCCCCTCACCAATCACCTCGGCTGCAGACGATACCGGGTGCTCCGGTTTGCATCATTGTGCGAGTCATGCAGGTTTACGGATTGAAGCTGCGCTGCTTTTCCGATTGCACGATCCGCGTCCCGTCGAGGCTGATGTTCCGCCCCTCCTTGAACAGCTTGGCCCAGTTGCAGTTGCCCTCGCAGACTTCCGGCCATCGCCGCCGCAAAATCCCCCATTAGCAAATCGCCGCGTTGACAAATTGTCCGCCAAGCCGGAGCCTCCCCGGCAAAAGCGGGATGAACCCGATCCCTAGGGCTGGAAAACAGGTGTTCTCATGAAAATTCAGGCTTCTTTCGCCGCCATTTCCCTGGCTTCGCTGCTCTGCACGGGCGCCAGCCTTGCCCAAGCTCCGGCCGGTCAGACCGAAGGCATGGACCCCGCCATCGCCCGCCGCATGGCGGTGCCGCCCGCCGATCCGGTGACTTTCAACATCCCCCCCGCCAGCAACGAATGGCTGACCTGGGGCTATGACCAGGAACGCACCGGCTGGAACCGCGCCGAAACCACGCTGACGCCCAAGACGGTCGGCAAGCTGAAACAGCTCTGGTCCACCCAGCTTGCGGTGCCGGTCGACCAATATGTCCTCTCCACCATGACCGCGCCTGTGATCGTCTCAAACGTCTCCACCGCAAACGGCCCCGCCGACATCTTGTTCATCCTGGGCGCCAACGACACGCTGTTCGCGGTGGACGCCAGCAGCGGCAAGCAGATCTGGGCGAAAAGTTTCCCCAATCCGCAGACGCCGAAAAAGCCCAAGGAATGGCTATGCCCCGGCACCGTCAATGACACGCCCACCATCGACAAGACGCGCGGCATCGTTTTCTTCATCACCGGTGACGGCAAGCTGCGCGGACTTAATGTGGCCGACGGCGCCGACAGGCTGACGCCCGTGCCCATGACCGCGCCCTTTGCACGCGCCTGGAGCCTGAACCTGATCGACAATGTGCTCTATTCCACCAGCGGACGGGCCTGCGGCGAGATCACCGACAAATCCAGTATTGAATATGCCGCCGCCATCTCTGGCTTGCGCCGCGTGGGCAATGGTCCGCTGCTCGATGCCTCGGCGGTCAATGCCGCCGATGTCAGCGATCTCGCCCATCCGGTGGTCACGCACTACTTCACCAGCGGCGCACGCCCGGCCGCGCCCTGGGGCCGCGGCGGCGCGGTCAGAGTCCCTGGCGGCGTGGTGCTGGAAACCAGCGACGGCCGCTACGATCCGGCCAGCGGGGATTTCAGCGAAAGCATTTTGAAAATCGCGCCACGCGCGGCGCGGCTGATGGACAGCTACACCCCATCCAACTGGATGGACAATCTGATGCACGACCTGTCGGGCTCGGCCTCGCCGGTGGTGTTCAACTTCGCCGGTAAGACGCTGGTGGCGGTGTCGCAAAAAGAAGCGGTGCTGCGCATTCTGGATGGCAACAATCTGGGCGGCGCCAATCACATGACGCCGCTGTGGCAATCGCCCAAGCTGGGCAATGACGAAAAGACCGGCACCGATCCGGGGCGCGGGGTGTGGGGCGCGATTGCAACCTATGAGACCGACGGCAAGCGCTATCTCTATCTGCCGGTCCTGGGGCATCCTTCCAAGGACGCGCCGGTATTTCCCAACACCAATGGCGCCACGCCCAATGGCAGCATCATGGCGTTCCAGGTGATGAACGATGCCGGCAAGATTTCGGCGGCGCCGCTATGGACCTCCACCGACATGATCATGCCCGATCCGCCGGTGGTGGCGAACGGGGTGGTCTATGCCCTGTCCACCGGCGGCCAGGCGATGCAGAACAGCGCGCAACCCGGCGGCAAGCGCATGACCTATGACCTCAGTTCGGTGCTGCGCTCCACGCCGGTCAGCAACATGGTGCTGTATGCCTATGATGCGCAGAGCGGCAAGCAACTGTGGTCCAGCGGCAAGACGCTGACCGACTGGGTGCATTTCAGCGAGCCGGTGGTGGCCTTGGGCAAGATATTCGTGGCCACGCACGACGGCCATGTCGTGGCCTTTGGGCTCAAAAAATAGGCGCAAAAAAACCCGGAAGACAGCGGTCACAGCGGCCACGTCCGGCACTGAAAAATTGTCAGTCGCTGGAATGGAGAGATTTTCGTCGCCGGAGGTGAACGGCGGGGCGGCTGGCGACAGTCCGTTACAATTTAGAAGGCTTCCAAGCCTTCTCCTCTCCCTCCGTCAGGTAGAGACTTTCTCCCGGCTCCATGTCCGTCCGGCGCTCCACCTAGCGGATATAGCCATGACGGCCGGACCGGTTTGAGGTGCCCCCCACATTAGGCCAAAAGTCCGGCCGTCCCTTCTCTCCAAAATCCTCGTTTCCCCGCGAGCGAAAGGCCTCGTTTGCGAGCCGGCGCGACAATGCTGACAAGGCCAAGCCCTTGTCTCCTGCCCCGCGCCCGCCATATTTGCCGCAAGGGGGCCTGTATCCGGTGCCTTGCAATACATGATACAAGAGACCTGACCATCCGCGGTCCATACCGCTCCATTTTGCAAAGAGAGTTCCATGAAGTGTTTGATTGATGGCGCCTTTCGTCGTGGCGCCCCTTTGCGTGGCCTGACCGCCAAGATGCTGGCCACAAGCGTGCTTGCCATCAGCCTTGCCGCCTGCACCGCCAACCCCCAGGCCCTCAACCGGCCGGGTGACATGCCTGGAGGCTTTACCGGCCCCGCCGACAAGACCGCTCCGGCCTGGCCCCAGGCCGACTGGTGGGCCAAGTTCGGCGCCGAAGAACTGGCGCCGCTGCAAGCCACCGCGCAGAAGGAAAATCTCGATATCGCCCAGACCGCGGCTCGTGTGCTGCAGGCCGAGGCCAATGACGGCGTGGCGCTGGCCGCCCTGTTCCCCACCCTGGGCGGCTCGTTCAGCGCCGGCCGCAGCGGCGGGAACTCACAAATCCCCCGCGCCCATAACGCCTTCAGCGCCGGGCTGACCGCCAGCTATCAGCAGGGTTTCTTCGGCACCCAGTATCTGAATTTGCAGGCAGCCCGCGAGGATCTGCGCGCTTCGCGCTATGCCGCCGCCGTCGTCGGCATTACAACCTCCGCCCAGGTGGCGGATGAATATTTCCGGATTCTGGCATTCCGCGAACGCATCGCCATTTCCAATGCCAACATCGCCGCCGCCAAGCGCATCCTGGCCATCACCCAAGCCAAGGTGAGCAGCGGCGTGTCGTCCAACCTGGACCTAGCCGAAGAGCAGGCCATCCTGGCGCAGCAGGAATCCAGCCTGCC
>JANYAR010000077.1 GCA_025361185.1 Alphaproteobacteria bacterium
CCAGTCCGGCACGGGTTGTTCTTGCCTTTGGGGAGGGTCCCCAATAGGTTCGCGCCCTCAAAACGCACCCGTAGCTCAGCTGGATAGAGCACCAGACTACGAATCTGGGGGCCGGGAGTTCGAATCTCTCCGGGTGCGCCATTTCTGTCCGCTCGCGTCGCGAGCGAACAGCATTGGCAATGCCAAGTGCCCCGGGGAATATGCTGGCCGCCGTTCCTCCCGGGAAGCAGTCTGCGCTTTGACCGATATCCCAAATAACTTTCAAGAGCATCTGGAACGCGGCCTGTCGCTTCAGCGCGCCGGCCGGCTGGATGAGGCTGCAGATCTCTACAATCTGGTGCTGCGCCATCACGCCGCGAACGACCGCGCGCTTTACCTGCTCGGCATTTTGCGGCTTCAGCAGTCCAGGCATGATGAGGCTATCAAACTGCTGCGAGAGGCTCTGGCCCAGCGCCCAGATGCGTCGGATGCAAAGGAAAATCCGGAATATGCCGACGCATGGGCCGGGCTCGGGACTGCGCTAAGGGCCGTGGGTCAACATCAGGAGGCTTTGGTCGCGTTCCAGCGCGCAATAAGTTTCGATTCAGGCGCGGCGCACTTGTATTTCAACTGCGGAACCGTTCTGGAAGAATTGGCGCGTCCAGCCGACGCGCTGGCAATGTTCGACCGCAGCCTCGAACTCAATTCCGGGCTGGGGCAAGCGCATAACAGCCGGGGGAAGGCGTTGCGCGGCTTGCGGCGTCTGCAAGAGGCGGTGGCGGCTTTCGATATCGCCTTGCGGCTAAATCCGGGCAACGCCATCTTTCTCTACAATCGCAGCTTGGCGCTGCTGGATCTCGGACAGCGTGCGATGGCGCTGCGCGATATTGACAGCGCGCTGGCATCCATGCCCGCCAATGCGTCCCTTCACTATGCGAGGGGCATTGCGATGGAGGATTTCCGAAATTTTGGTGAGGCATTGCGCAGCTTCGATACGGCGCTGCAACTGGACCCCAAACATCCGCACGCGTTCGGGGCCTTCAGCAACGCGGCTCTTCGCGCCTGTGATTGGGCGCGGGTTGCACAGATCACGGCAGAACTTCCCAACCGGATTTCGACGGGCCGCGACATCCTGCCGCCGTTTGTCTTGCTGGACTTCGAGATCGGCGGCGCCCTGCAGCGGATCGCCACGGCGAACTACAACAATCACTATCTCCAACAGACCTCGCCAACCCCGCCTCCAACGAAGGCACCGCACGGAAAAATTCGCCTCGCTTATTTGTCGGCCGACTTTCACACCCATGCCACGGCACATCTGATGGCCGGGGTTTTCGAACGTCACGACCGCGACCGTTTTGAAACCCATGCCATCTCATTCGGGCCGGACGACAAAAGCCCCATGCGGGCCAGGCTGAAGGCTGCCTTCGATCACTTTCATGATGTCGCGTCTTGCAGCGATGATCAGGTGGCGATGCTTATTCGCGAATTGCATATAGACATCGCAGTCGACTTGAAAGGTCACACGCGCGACGCACGGCCCATGATCCTGGCCAGGCGCCCCGCGCCTATACAAATCAGCTATCTCGGCTATCCCGGTACGACGGGCGATGGCTCCGGAATTGACTATATCCTGGCAGATTCCACCGTGTTGCCTCTGGACGAGCAGGCCTATTATTCGGAGGAAATTCTGCACCTTCCGGGTTGTTATCAGGCCAACGATTCAAAAAGGATCGTCGGCGCGTCCACTTCGCGCGGGCAGGAGAATCTGCCGGAAGCGGGCTTTGTGTTTTGCTGCTTCAACAACAGTTGGAAAATAACCGCTCCAATTTTCGCTGTTTGGATGCGTCTTCTCGCAAACGTGGAAGGCAGCGCGCTCTGGTTGCTGGACGACAATGCAGCCGCACGCGCAAACCTCACCAGCGCCGCGCGCGCGCGCAGCATCGATCCCGCCAGGCTGATCTTTGCCAAGCACACGCCGGCGATGGAACATTTGGGCCGCCACCGCCTTGCCGACCTTTTTCTCGACACACAGCCCTATGGGGCGCACACCGGCGCCAGCGACGCACTCTGGGCCGGCTTGCCGCTGTTGACCCTGCAAGGCACATCTTTTCCAGGGCGTGTGGCCGCCAGCCTGCTGAAGGCCGTTGGCTTACCCGAGCTGATTGCCCATGACATGGCGGAATATGAGCGCTTGGCCTTATCCTTGGCTTTGGAGCCAACGCGCCTGGCAGCTTTGCGAGATCGGCTGGTTGCGAACATTTCGACCAGCGAGCTCTTCAACACCGCCAGATTTTGCGCTGGCCTGGAAGCCCAGTACATCGCGCTCGCCTGCGGCCGGCCATAAGGTATTTGGAGGTGTTCTGCCCGGGTCCCTTGACAGTGTGCAAAAGGGCTCCTTTGCTCAGTTCCAAGCTTTCCCGAAAAAGAGCGCGATGGAGGAACAGCATGTGCGATGAATTCATTCACCCCGGCCTGGTCACCGATTCCAGACTCTCGCGGCGCAGTTTCGCAGCGATGACCGTGGCCACAGCGGGCATCAGCAGCACGGCGCTGGCGCAAACAAATGGGATAGGGGCCAATGTCGTCGAAAAGGATGTCGAGGTGAAGACCGCCGACGGCACCTGCGACGCGGTTCTGTTCCATCCCGCCGGCAAGGGAAGCTGGCCGGCCGTGTTGGTGTGGCCCGACATCATGGGCCTGCGCCCGGCGTTCCGCGACATTGGGCGGCGCCTGGCCGGTCAAGGTTATGTGGTGCTGGTGCCCAATCCCTTCTACCGCTCCGCCCATGCGCCGGTGATCGGAGAAAATTTCGATTTCAGCAATCCGGAGCAGCGCACCCGGCTGACGGGATACCGCGCCGCCATGACCGACGACGGCATCGACCATGATGCGGTGGCGTATCTGGCATTTCTCGATACCCAGCCGCAGGCCAGCAAGACGCGCAAGGCCGGCGTGCAAGGCTATTGCATGGGTGGGGCGCTATCGTTCCGCACCGCGGCGGCGGTTTCCGGCCGTATTGCGGCCGTGGGCAGCTTCCATGGCGGCAATGGGTTGGTGACCAAGAACCCCAACAGCCCGCACTTGCTGATCCCCAAGACCAACGCCAGCTTCCTTGTCTGTCAGGCGCAGAATGATGACACGCAGCAGCCCCAGATGAAGGACGATCTCAAGGCGGCCTTTGTCGCGGCCAATCGTCCGGCAACGGTGGACGTGTATCAGGCCAATCACGGATGGTGCGTGAAGGGCGGCGCGGTCTACAACGAAGCAGAAGCTGAGCGAGCCTGGACCGCGCTCAGCCAGTTGTACAAGACCAGCCTGGCTTAACGCGCAGATTTTGGTCTTCCGCTACGGCGCCGGTTCGCCTGTCGCTTCCACCAGCAGGCGGACGAACTCCTTCATCTTGGCGCCGTCGATCCAGCGCACCACCGCCACGATGTCGTGCTGATAGTCCACGAAAATGATGTTGGCGCCGTCGCCATTGTAGGAAAGGCTGTCGGCGCGCGCGTCCGGATAAAGTTTCTTGCCGGTGTTCAGATACCAGTTGCAGAAGCCATAGCCGGGATTGGGGCCGGTGGGCGTGCGCGCCATCGCCACCCATTTATCCGACAGGATGGTCTTGCCGTCCCATGTGCCCTTGTTGAGGCCCAGAAGCCCCAGCCGCGCCTGATCGCGTGCTGAGATATACATGCCGCCGCCCCAATGACCGCCGCCGCTCACCACATGAATGCGCTTGCCGTCCAAGGTGATCCACGAATTGTCATAGCCTTCCCAGTGCCAGGCATCCGACATGCCGATGGGATCGGCGACATATTGCTTGAGCACTTCGGGTAGCGGCCGTTTCCACAAATGGGTGAGAGCCAGCGCCAGGGCATTCACCCGCACGTCATTGTATTTCCATGCCGTGCCCACCGGCGGCGGACCCTTGGCCAGTTCGCTCCACGGCTTGTCTTTTTCGGGCCGGTCCGCCCACCACGGCTTACCCCACATCGTGCCGATCCAGCCTGAATCCTGGCGCAGCATATTGTCCCAGGTGATGGGTTGATTGTGCGGCAGCATGAAATCCGGCGAAGGTTTCACATAATCGATCACACGGTCGTTGATGTTTTTGATCATGCCGTGATCGAAGGCTACGCCCGCGACGGAAGACAGAAATGTCTTGGTCACCGAGAAGGTCATGTCCACGTCATGGGTCTTGCCCCATTCGGCGACGATATAGCCATGGCGGATGATGATGCCGTTGGCGGGCGCGTGCGCCTTTAAAGGGCCGATGGGGGTGGAGAAGGCTTCGCCGGCATATTTCAGCGGCACCGAGATGCGCAGGTCGCGGATATCGGCCACCTTGGCCAGTTCGGGCGGATATTGCAGTTCGGCGGAGATGGCGAAATCGATTGCCGCCTTGAGCTTTGCCGAATCCAGCTTTTCCTGCGCCGGCGTATGGGTTGTCCAGGCATCGCCTTTCTTGGGGAAATAGTCGGCCGCCTGGGCGGGCGAAAGGTTGAGCAGCGCCGCGCCCAGCAGCGCCATGGTCAGGTGTCGCAAAGGTTTCCACCCCTTTTTTCGAAGCTTCCCGCAGATGATGCGGCTTTGTCAATTTTTCCGCCTTTTCTCGCCGCAAATGGGCTAAAACGGCCCATAATAAAAACACGTAGGGGATCATCGATGTCACTGTCGTTCGACCGTTCCGCGGCGCTGATCGCGGAAAACGCGAAATTCATCGCGGGCGGGGTCAACAGCAATTTCCGGATTGGCATGGCGGGCGGGCCGCTGGTGTTCGAGCGTGGCGAAGGCCCCTATCTGATCGACGCCGATGGCAACCGGCTGATCGATTATTATTGCGGCATGGGCGCGATGATATTGGGTCACTCGCCCAAAGGCGTGCAGCAGGCGGTCAAGGATCAAGTCGACAGGGGCATTCTCTATGCCGCTCAGTCGGAGATCGAATTCGAGGCCGCCAGGATTCTCTGCGAACGCATCCCCTCCGCCCAGCGCCTCCGTTTCGGCTCCTCCGGCTCGGAAGCGGCGCAGGCCGCCTTCCGCCTGGCGCGTGCCGCAACGGGGCGCCGCATCATCCTGAAATTCGAAGGCCATTATCACGGCTGGTTCGACAATATCCTGTGGTCCACCGCGCCCGCCCAGAATGCGGCGGGGCCGGAAGATGCGCCCGTGCTGGTGCCGGGCAGTGTCGGTCAAGACCCCATCGATGCGGCCGGCCTGGATGTGATCGGCTGGAACGATTTGGCGCGGCTGGAAGCGCGGCTGGCCAAAGGCGATGTCGCCGGCGTGATCATGGAACCCGCCATGTGCAACCAGGGTGCCATTCAGGCCGCGCCCGGTTATCTGGAAGGCGCGCTGGCGGCTTGCCGCAAGCACGGCACGATCCTGATCTTCGACGAAGTGATCACGGGATTCAGATTGGGGCGCAGCGGCGCACAGGCGCGCTTCGGCGTCACGCCCGATCTGTCCATTTTCGCCAAGGCCATCGCCAACGGCTTTCCGGTGGCCGCCGTCATGGGCCGCGCCGATCTGCTGGATCTGTTCGTCACCGGCGGGGTGCTGCATGGCGGCACTTTTAATGCCCAGCCCGTCACCATGGCGGCGATGGTGGCGACGCAAAAGGCGCTGACGCCCCAGATGTATGAAACCGCCTCCAAGCGTGGCGTGCGGCTTCGCGATGGTATTCGCGATATTCTGAAAGCGGCCGGCATCAAGGCGCAGGTCACCGGTTTCGAGCTGATGTTTCATGTCGGCTTTGGCCTGGAGGCGCCGGCGAAGAATTACCGCGACCTGCTCAAATCCGACAAGGCGTTGTATGTGCGCTTTGCCCATGCGCTGCTGGGGCGCGGCGTGCGGGTGCTGGAGCGCGGCGCCTGGTTCGTCTCCTTCGAACATGATGACGGCGTGATCGATGCGACGCTGGCGGCGGTGCGCGGCGCGGCCGAAGAGATCGGCTGACCATCTTACGATTTGTGTTTGAACAACAGCCAGGTCAGCGCATGGGCGCTTGTCGATAGCGCCAGCGCCAGGGCGAAGGCCGTCCACATCCCGGTCATGCCCAGCAAAAGATAAACGGCAAAGCAGAAAGTCCCCACCGAGGCCAGGCCCATGGACATGCCGGCCACCACTTCCTGCACCGCATGGCGGCCATATTGCAGGTGGCTGGAGATGCAAATGATCGAGCCCATCACCGGAAAGGTGGCGAACAGGCCGGACCACCGGCTGCCCATGCTGGCGGCGAAATGGGTGATCACGATGGTCAGGCCGGCGCCCGCGACCATACGCACGGGTATCCCCCACCACACATGCTCGCGCTCTTCGTCCGACGCCGCGCCGCGCGGATAGGCGAAGAGCGTCACCAGGAACGCCGCAAGCGGCAATATTTCCAGCCAACGCGAAGCGGCCTGCATCATCACTACGATCACGGAGACGGCCGTCCAGACCGTGAAACCGACGATGCTGCACCACAGCCAACCCATGGAGCGGGCACAGAAGGCGTAAGTCATGGCAAAGGCCAGCCATGGCACCAGCCCGAAATAGGCGCCCAGCGCCGCGGCGCTGCCAAAGGCCAGGCCGTGATCCAGGGTGATGAAGACCAGCAGCGGCCCGCCCACAATGGGGAACCCTGCCAGCCAGCCCGCCACACGCGGCCCGTGCAGCCGCTCGACGATGCCAAACAAGAGCAGCGCCAGCGGCACGATGGTCAGTTTCAGGATCAGCAAATCAGTCCCCGCCTGTGACCATGGTGACCAAAAAAAGCCATTACGCCAATGGTGCAGCGCGGCAGTGCTTGCAGGGAGCGGAAAAACCGCCGAAAGTTTGCTTTCGGGGGAGTTGCGGACATGACCAGGGTTTTCATCGCGGGTATTTTTCACGAAACCCATTCTTTTTCCGGCGACACCACCGGGTTGGAGGGGTTTGTCATTCATCGGGGCGCCGAAATTCTGGCGCGGCGGGGCGATGCCTCGCAGGTGGACGGCTTTCTTTCCGTGGCCGAGCGTGAGGGTTGGGAGGTGGTTCCCAGCGTGGTCTATACCGGCGGCGCCTCGGGTACGGTCGATCACGCGGTGTTTGAGACTTTCTGGAGCGAAGTTCAGCCCGCGCTGGACAAGGCGCTGGCCGAAGGGCTGGACGCCATTCACCTGTCGCTGCACGGCGCCATGGTCACCAGCGCATGCGACGATCCCGAAGGCGAGTTGATGGCGCGAATCCGTACCAGGCGCGGGGCGGGAGCACTGCCTGTGTATTGCGTCGGCGATTTGCACGGCACTTTGACGCCCAGGATGGGCGATCTCAGCGATTGCATGATCTTCTACCGCGAATGTCCCCACACCGATGCGTTCGACAGCGCGGTCTTGTCTTCCGAACTGCTGGCGCGGTGCCTCAAGACCGGCGTGCGGCCCAAGCATTTCGTGCTGGTGACGCCGATCGTGTGGCCGCCGACCGGGACGGGAACACGCGACGGCCCGATGCGGGCGCTGGAAGATGCCGCCCGGCGGATGGAGAAAACTATTCCCGGCGTCTTGGCGGTGAATGTGGTCGGCGGCTATTCGTTTTCGGATGTCCCCTATGCCGGCGTCGCCTTCAGCATCATTACCGAAGGCGATGCGGAAGCGGCGCAGGCGGGTTTGCGTGAGCTGGCGAAGATCGCCTGGGATATGCGTGAAGGCGGCATTCCCAAGCAGTACGATCTGGATCAGGTGGTGCGCGACTTCAAGCCCGGTGGCAAGGGACCGGTGTTGCTGGTGGAGCCCGCAGACAATATCGGCGGCGGCGCGCCGGGCGACGGCACCGATGTGATGCGGGCGCTGCTGAAATACGATGTGCAGGGCGCCGGCGTTGCCATTGCCGATGCGCAAAGCGTCGCGGCACTGGCCGGTGTGCCGATCGGCGGCAAGATCACCTTGCCTATCGGCGGCAAGGGCAGCCCGCTCGATCCTGGTCCCGTGAGTTTGGAAGTGGAACTGGTGTCACGCAGCAATGGCGTGTTTGAACTCGAGGACAAGCACTCCCATCTCGTTGGCTCGCTGGGCAAGATTATCAATATGGGTCCGTCGGCGGTGGTGAAGCATCGCGGCCTCACCATCCTGCTCACCAGCAAGAAGCTGCCGCCCTTTGATCTGGGGCAATGGCGCAGCCAGGGGATCAATCCCGAGGAACTCAGCATGGTGGGTATCAAGGCGGCTGTCGGCCATCGTGTCGCCTGGGGCAAGATCGCGGCCGCTGAGTTCACGGTGAATACCTCCGGGCCTTGCACCTCCGACATCACCCGGCTGCCTTACACCAAATTGCGCCGTCCGGTGTTTCCGCTCGACCCGCTGGAGGGCTGAATGCTGAACCGCCGGGCCGCGCTGGGAGCGGCGGGCTTGCTCGCCTATCCGGCGCAGGCCTGGGCGCTTTCCGGCAAGAGTCGCGTCATGAATGCCATGCTGACAGACGATCCGGCGCATCTGAACTATCCTTTGTTCAACACACGGATCATGCAGGAAATCTGCGGCAACATTAACGAATCCCTGCTGCTGTTCGACTGGCAGTTCAATCCGCATCCCAATCTGGCCCGCGCCTTTGAGATGTCGGCCGACGGGCTGACCTATACTTTCCATCTGCGAACCGATGTGCAGTGGCATGACGGGGTGAAGTTCACCGCCCGTGACGTCGTGTTCAGTTGCGGCGTGATGCTGCCCCAACTCAATCCCCGCAGCCGCGCCGCCTTCAGCCATATCGCCAGCATCAAATCGCCGGACGCCTATACCGTGGTGTTCCATCTCAAGGAGCCGTTCAACGCCTTCCTGTTGTCGCTGATGGCATCGAGTGCGCCGATGATGCCGGCACATATCTATGAAGGCACCGATTTCCGAACCAACCCTTACAATTTCAAGCCGATCGGTACCGGGCCCTTCCAATTCGCGGAATGGCGGCGCGGCCAATATATCCATTTGGCGCGCAATCCGCGCTATTGGCGGCCCGGCCAACCCGGCATGGACGGCATCTATTACCGCATCTGCCCCACCCCCGAGCAGCGCATGGTGGCTATGGAAACCGGCGCGGTCGATATCGCCATGGCCGATGACATCGACACGGTGGTCACTTCGCGGCTGATGGCCAATCCCAACATCGTGGCGCGTGATGATGCCTATAACGGCACCGCTGAGATCATGGTGATGGAGCTGAACATGCGGCGCTGGCCATTCAGCGACCGCCGCTTCCGCGCCGCTTTCCTGCATGCGGTGGACCGCGAATTCCTGGTCAAGGCGATCAATTTCGGCCAGGGCAAGGTGGCGCATAGCCCGATCCCCTCGACCGCGCCTTATTATGACGACAAGGTCCTGACCAAATATCACTACGATCCTGCGCGTGCCCGCGCCCTGCTGGACGAGATGGGTTGCAAGCCCAAGCCGGGCGGGATGCGCCATCGTTTCGGCATCATGCTGACGCCGGACGGCGGCGGCGCGTATACCCGCGGTGCGCAATATATAAAGCAGGCTTTGTCCGAGGTGGGGCTGGACGTATTTCTGGAAGCCACCGACTATCCGACCCAAAGCCGGCGCAGCGGCAACTGGGAATTCGACTGCGATAACAACAACTATGGCGAGTATGGCGATCCCGCCATCGGCACGTCGCGCTTCTATCTGTCGTCGAATATCCGCAAGGGCGTGCCGCTGACCAATCTGCAAGGTTACATCAACCCGGAAGTCGACCGGCTGTTCGCCCAGGCCGCGGTGGCGATCGATCGCAACGAAGCCCAAGCCTGCTATAGCCGGCTGCAGCAGATCCTCACCCACGACGTCGCCATGCTGTGGTTGTATGAGCGCAAGCCCATGTTCTTCTACAACAAGCGATTGAAGAACGTCATTACCGGTCCTAACGGTCCGGGCGACGGTTTCGGGGCGGCGGCGCTGGCATGAAGCTTCGTTATATCGCCGCGCGCCTGGTCAAGACGGTGCTGGTCGCGATCGCCGTGGTGGTGCTGAGTTTTTTCCTGATCCGGCTGGCGCCCGGTGATGCCGCCACGGTGATGGCCGGACAGTCGGGCTATGCCGACGAAGCCTTCATGAAAAATTTGCGCGCCGAATACGGCCTGGATCAGCCCTTGCCGGCGCAGTTCTGGAAATATGCCGTAACCGTGGCGCAGGGCGATTTGGGCACGTCGTATGTCCGGCGCCAGAAGGTGGCGACGATCATCCTGGAACGGCTGCCCAACACCTTGCTGCTGGACGCCTTTGCCCTGCTGGTGGCAGCGGCGGGCGGTATCTGGCTGGGCAGCATGGCTGCGCGCCGCCCCGGCTCTGCCGGCGATAGCGCGGTGACGGTCCTGTCCATGCTGTTCTACGCCGTGCCGCAATTCTGGCTGGGCATGATGATGGTGCTGGTGTTTGCGGTATGGCTGACCTGGCTGCCGCCCTTCGGCATCGAGACCATGGGCGCCGATTATACCGGCCTGGCGCGGCTGGCGGACATTGCCCAGCATATCATCCTGCCTGGCATGACCTTGGCGCTGTATTTTCTGGCCAGCTATGCACGCCTCACCCGCACCGCCATGATCGAGGTGGCCGACCAGGATTTCGTCAAGACGGCGCGGGCCAAAGGCATCAGCGAGCGGCAGGTGGCGCGCCGCCATATCTTGCGCAACGCCCTGATCCCGCTGGTGACCTATGCCGGTTTGCAGGCCTCGATTTTGGTCGGCGGTAGCGTGCTGGTGGAAAATGTCTTCAGCTGGCCGGGAATCGGCACCCTGGCCTTTGAGGCGGTGCAGACGCGCGACAATCCGTTGCTGCTGGGCATCTTCATCGTCACCGCGATTCTGGTCAGTCTGTTCAACCTGATCACCGACATTGCCTATTCCACCGTCGATCCGCGGGTGGAGCTGGGCCAATGACTTTTGCGCGCCGCTTCTTTTCCCGCCCCACCGCTGTCTTCGGCTTTGCGGTCTTCGTGGCGATTGTGGTGATCGCGCTCGCGGCGCCGCTGATCTTTGCGCACGGGCCGTTCAGCATTGTCGGCATGCCGCTGCTTCCGCCCGGCGCGCCCGGGCTGCTGGCGGGCAGTGACGTTTTGGGGCGCGACATGGCTGTGGGCTTGGCTTATGGGGCGCGTATCTCGCTTCTGGTCGGCGTCACCTCAACCTTGTGCGCGGCCGGCCTGGGTGTATTGCTGGGTGCGGTAGCCGGCTATTACGGCGGGCTGGTGGATGACCTGCTGATGCGGGTGACGGAATTCTTCCAGATCATTCCCAGCTTTGTGCTGCTGATGGTGCTGGTGGCCTTTATGCAGCCCAGCCTGGGTTCCACCGTGATCGGCATTGCGCTGATCTCCTGGCCGCAGGTGGCGCGGGTGGTGCGCGGCGAGTTTTTGAGCTTGCGCAGCCGCGAATTCGTCCAGGCGGCGCAGGTTCTGGGCATGCGCGACATCCAGATCATCTTCACCCAGATCCTGCCCAACGCCCTGCCGCCCATTGTGGTGGTCAGCTCGATGATGGTGGGCAGCGCCATCCTGACCGAGTCGGCGCTAAGTTTTCTGGGGCTGGGCGATCCCAATCTGCTCAGCTGGGGCAGCATGATCGGCGGCTCGCGCTCGGCCATGTGGGTGGCGTGGTGGACCACGGTGTTGCCAGGTGCCGCGATCATGGTGACGGTGCTGGCGTTGAACTTCATTGGCGACGGGCTGAATGACGCCCTCAATCCCAGGCGCAGGCGCTGATGACGGGTCCGCTGATTTCCATCCGCAATTTGACGGTATCGCTGCCAGCCGGCGCCGACCGCGCTTGCGCGGTGGAAAATGTCAGCCTGGATGTCGGCCGCAACCAGATCGTCTGCATTGTGGGTGAATCCGGCTCCGGCAAATCCATAACGGCACATGCCATCATGGGGCTTCTGCCGCGCGGCGTGACGGTGACGAGCGGCAGCATTCACTTCGGCGGCGTCGATCTGCTGAAGGAACCGCCGGATGCCATGCGCAAGCGCCGAGGCCGCGACATTGCCATGATTTTTCAGGACCCCATGGCGGCCCTCAATCCGGTCATGACCATCGGCGCGCAGGTGACGGAACAAATTCGCGCCCACCGCGCGATTTCGCAAGGCCAGGCGCTCAAACAGGCCGGCGGCCTGCTGGATCAGATGGGCCTTAAGGACGTCGCCGGCCTGCTCAAAGCCTATCCGCATCAATTGTCGGGCGGCCAGCGGCAGCGGGCGAT
Organism: Alphaproteobacteria bacterium; assembly: GCA_025361185.1. Taxonomy (GTDB): domain Bacteria; phylum Pseudomonadota; class Alphaproteobacteria; order Micropepsales; family Micropepsaceae; genus Rhizomicrobium. The sequence goes on from JANYAR010000077.1 coordinate 12,164, forward strand.
GATCGCCATGGCCCTGTCCTTGTCGCCCCAGCTGCTGATCGCCGACGAGCCGACCACGGCGCTGGATGTGACCACCCAGGCCCAGATTCTGGGGCTCATAAAACGCATCCAGACCGAGCGTGAGATGAGTGTGCTGCTGATCACCCATGATTTCGGTGTTGTCGCCGACATGGCGGATCGGGTGGCGGTGATGCACCATGGCGCAATTGTGGAAAGCGGCACGGTGAAAGCGGTGCTGGGCCAGCCTGCCCATGCCTATACCAGCGCCCTGATCGCGGCGGTTCCGCGCGGCGAAAGCCTGCTTGCGCCGCTGCCCGATGCACCGCCGGTGGTGCAGGTCACAGGCCTGACCAAGCGCTTCCGCCGCGGCGGGCTGTTTTCCCGCAGCAGTGCGATTACGGCGGTGGACAATGTCTCACTCACCCTGAGCCCTGGCGAGACATTGGGGATTGTGGGTGAATCGGGCAGCGGCAAGTCCACCCTGGCGCGTTGCGTGATCCGGCTGCTCGATCCGGACGCGGGCGAGGTGTTGCTGGATGGGGCCGACATCGCCCATATGAAAGCGCGGACCTTGCGGCCTCTGCGCCGCCGCATCCAGATGGTGTTTCAGGATCCTTTTTCCTCCCTCAATCCACGCCAGACGATCGGCAATATCCTCATCGCCGGACCGCGTGCCCATGGCGAAGATCCAGGGCAGGCGCGCGGGCGCGCCGCCGACATGCTGCGGCTGGTCGGCCTCAGTCCGGAAGTCATGGACCGCCTGCCGCACGAATTTTCCGGCGGCCAGCGCCAGCGCATCGGCCTGGCGCGCGCCCTGATGCTCAAACCTGATGTGCTGATCGCCGACGAACCGGTGTCGGCGCTGGATGTGACGGTGCAGGCCCAGGTGCTCAAGCTGCTGGATGACGTGCGCAAACAGATGAACCTGGCCATGTTGTTCATCACCCATGACATGCGGGTGGCGGCCCAGGTCTGTCACCGGGTGATGGTGATGCGGCATGGCAAGGTTGTGGAGCAGGGCCCCACGCGCGACATCTTCGCGGCGCCATCCAGCGATTATACCAAGGCTTTGCTGGCGGCGATCCCCGGTCGCCAAGCGAGATAGAAGGAGAGCGCCATGCGTATCGCGATTGCCGCATTTATGCAGGAAACCAACAGTTTCGTGCCATTCACCACCACGGTGAAGACTTTCGAGGACCAGTATATTTATCGCGGTGACGAAATTCTCACGTCCTATGGCCGTGCGCGCCTGGAAATTCCCGGTGCGCTGGATGCGCTGAAAGAGGTGGGCGCCACGCCCGTGCCGCTCTTGGCCACCATGGCCATGGCGTCGGGCACGGTGGAGCGCAAGAGCTTCGATATCCTGATGGGCGAGATCGAGGAGCGGCTGATGGCGGCGATGGCTAATGGTCCGGTGGACGGCGTGTTCCTGGCGCTGCATGGCGCGATGATCGTGGAGGACGAGCCCGACGCGGAATCCGAGATCGTGCGCCGGGTGCGCAGCCACCTGAAGCCCGGCACGCCCATCACCGTCTCGCTGGATCTGCACGGCCATATCACGGCGGCGATGATCCAGCCCGATGTCGCCTATATCGGCTATCGCGAGTTTCCCCATATCGACATGTATGAGACGGGATATCGCGCCGCCCGTCTGCTGATCGACTGGATCGGAGGCAAGGTGAAGCCGGTGATGGCGCTTTCCAAGCGCCACATGGTGTTCAGTCCCGATTCCGCCCGCACCGGTGCACCGCCGCTGGCCGATATTGTGGCGGAGGGCCGCGCCATGGAGGCGCGGGGCGAGGTGCTGCATGTCTCGCTGTTTCCGGTGCAACCCTGGATCGACACGCCAGATCTTGGGTTCGCGGCGCTGGTCTGCGCAGAGAGCAAGGACGCGGCACAAAAAGCCGCTGACAAGTTGGCCAAGATGGCCTGGGACCGCCGCGCCGAGTTCGAGCCCGAGGTCACGCCTCTGGACGAGATCATCCGCATCGGTCTCACGTCTCCCGGTCTCACCGTCGCCAGAGATTCCGGCGATTCGCCTTCGGGTGGCGGGGCAGGGGATTCCACGGCGGTGCTGGTGGCCCTGTTGCATGCGGGCGCCGACCGCAACGAGCGCATCACCATCTGCACCATTTGTGATG
>JANYAR010000076.1 GCA_025361185.1 Alphaproteobacteria bacterium
CATACGCCCCAGGGCCGCCCCGCCATCCATGCCACCAGCAGTCCCGCGATCAGCGGCGCCGGGCCGCCGGCGATGACAGAGCCCAGCTCGCGCGCGAAGGCAAATCCGGAATAGCGCAAGCGCGGGCCGAACAGCTCGGCGAAATAGACCGCCTGCGGCCCGAACATGGCGGCGCTGCCGATTCCCATCTCGATGCAGAAAGCCAGCACGATCAGTCCGGGATTGCCGGTCTTGGCCAGCAGGAAAAACGGAAAGGCGCAGGCCGCCGAGAACAGCGCGCCGAAAATATAGACCGGGCGCCGCCCGATGCGGTCCGACAGGGATGCAAAGCCCAGCGCCCCGATTATCAGCGCGACGCTACCCGCGATGGTGCCCATGATCGCGACATTGCGCGGCACATGCAGGTTGTTGATCAGATAGCTGACGCCGAATACCGGATAAAGATAACCTAGCGCGTTTTCCGCCAGCCGCGCCCCCACCACCACGAAGAAATTGCGCGGGCTGCGCCGCACCGCCTCCAGCGCCGGCAGCTTCAGCGGCGGATGGCGGGCCCGCGCTGCCTGGAACACCGGCGTCTCGCTCACCTTGGCGCGGATATAGACGCCCAAGCCCAACAGCACGATCGACACCAGGAACGGGATGCGCCAGCCCCAGGTCAGCATCGAATCCTTGGCCATGTTGCCGACCAGCCAAAACGCTCCGCCGGCCAGCGCGCTGCCGACCTGGGTGCCCATGGGCGCAAAAGCGCCGTACAGGCCGCGCTTGCCCGGTGGCGCAAACTCCACCGCCATCACCACCGCGCCGCCATATTCGGCGCCCGCGCCGAAGCCTTGGCACAAGCGCAGGAACAGCAGCAAAATAGGCGCCCACACACCTACCTGCGCATAGGTCGGCAACAGGCCGATGGCGAAGGTGCTGCCGCCCACCAGCAGCAAGGTCGCCACCAGCATGGGCTTGCGGCCCCAGCGGTCGCCAAAATGGCCGAAGAACAGCCCGCCGAACGGGCGCGCCAGGAATCCCACCGCGAAAGTGGCGAAGGACGCCAAGGTCCCGGCTGTGGCGTCAAAACTGGGAAAGAACAGCGGCCCGAAGATCAGCGCCGACGCCAGGCCATAGATGTAGAAGTCATACCATTCCAGCGCCGAGCCGATGCCGGCGGACAGCAGCACATGGCGCAGCCGGGCCGGCGAAGTCGTGTCTGTCACACTTTCCCCCGACACGGCATCTTGCGCGCCGCCGATTCAGACCTTGGCGGGTTCTCGCCGCTCGAAATATTTGTTTTGTGCCGTCGTCTGGTTTTCGTAGATCGAGCCCTGGAACGGCGCGGGCGGCAGCGGCATGCGCACGGGCGCAGGGACAATGCGCGGCGTGTTGATCAGCGTGCCCGACACCAAGTTGCGGTTGTACTGTTCCCAGTCCTTGATGCCCATCAGGGGAAAGGCGTCGCCCGCGGAGAATTCGTACAGCAATAGCCGGCGTGGCTTGTCGGAGACATTCTGCGCCGAGCCATGCACCATCCGCACATGATGGAAGCTCATCGAGCCGGCCTTGCAGGTCAGCGGCACGGCCGATTCAAAATCCACATCCTTGCGGGTCGGGTCCATGGCGCCGCAGAAATAACCGTTCGAATGATGATCCCAGGTCGGGCCCTTGTGGGAGCCCGGCACCACCAGCAACGGGCCGTTTTCCAGGAAGGCGTCGTCCAGCATCACGCCGACCGCCAGCATGTCGTCATTGGTGTGGGGATAGAAGGCCCAGTCCTGGTGCCATTCCACCGGTGAGCCATAATGCGGTGCCTTCAGGTTGATCTTTGAGCTTTGCAGCCGCACACCGGACGGGCCTAGGAGCCGTTCCAGGATCGCGACCATCGGGCGATAGTTGGCCAATTCCCAGAATACCGGCGTATGGCTATGCGGCAGCTTGATGCGGCGGACCTTAGGCGCGGCGGGCGTATGGCCAGGTTCCAGGTCATAGACATCGGTGTGGCTGGTCACCGACGCGGCATCGGCCACCAGAGTATCCAGCGCCCCGCGCAGCCGCGCCAGAATGTCGGCGTCCAGCACATCCGGAACTACCAGATAGCCGGTTTGGCGATAATGCTCGACTTCCTTGTCCGAGATCATGAGGTCCTCGAGCCGATGCTAAGTACGTGGGCCTGCGGGTGTCAAATGCCTTAGCAGCCCAAGGAGCCGCCTCTCAGCCGCCTGGCAATCAGCAGCAAATCAACGAGCTGGTAACTAATCGGCAACTAGAGGGCATCAAGCTTTTGCCCGATCCTGGTGTGTATCGAGGGATCGATAGCTTGATGGAGGTTAGCCGACAAGTTTCGACCCAAGCTGCCTCCTAAGAACTCGTCATCGAATGTCCGCTGTTGGCGCAAAGCGGCCATTGGGCTGATCGGGTACGGATGACCGCTTTTAAACCAAAGCGGTCATTCCGCTGAGCACAGCTTTCCACGCGGTGCAAGGTTATTCGCCAGGGCGAACGTTCTGACCTGGCTGAGATAGCAAACGTTTTGCCGGGATGCGCCGCCAGATAGCCTTTCACTTCTGATCGGCTCTGCTTAGGATCGGCGTCGAAAATCGGTCGCTTTAGTTGCAGGTTTGTTTGGGCGCGGCCGCAGGCAAGGTTTCCCATGCTCATCTCGCACCGCAGCAATGCCCCTGACAACGCAACTCTGATTGGTTTCACAAATCTGCGCCATGCGCGCACCACCCGCCCGATGGTGATCGAAAAAGGACGAGGCATCTTTCTCATAGATGAGAACGGGCGCGAGTACATAGAGGGCACGTCCTCTTTCTATAGCGCAGCACTGGGCTTTTCCGATCCGGATCTGGTGGAGGCCGCAATCCGCCAAATGCGCCAACTGCCAGCCTATGCGTCCGGCCTGTACCGAACCGTTCCGGTGGCGCTTGCTTTGGGCGAAAAGCTTGCGTCCATGGCACCGTTGGCCAATGCTCGCGTTGCGTTTGCGTCCACAGGCTCTGAAGCCAACGATTTTCTCATCAAGTTCATGCGCTTTGGCAATGCCCATCGCGGCGAGCCGAAGCGCGTCAAGGTAATTGCCCGCGCCGGCAGTTACCACGGCGCAACGATGTCCACTGCTCCGCTGGGCGGCTTTCCCGGTACCGCGCGCGCTTTCAATCTGCCGATGGACGATGTGATCACGGTTAGCCAACCGGACTACGTTAATTCCGCTTTTGCTGGTGAGGACGAGGCGGCGTTCACCGCGCGCATGCTCGGCGAGATTGAGCGGGCAATCGAGCGGGCCGGCCCCGAGACGGTTGGTGCGATGATCCTTGACCCGGTGTCTTTCAGTGCTGGCTGTGTGCTGCCGCCGGCCGGTTATCTCACGGGTCTACGTAACCTTCTTGATCGGCATTCAATCTTGTTGTTCGACGACGAAGTGATTACCGGATTCTGCCGCACCGGCAGCATGTTCGCTGCCGAAACCTTTGCCATGCGTCCTGATTGCATGACTCTTGCCAAAGCGCTCTCCGCCGCCTACGTGCCGATTTCGGCCATCGTCATGGACGGCGATTTCTATGACGCATTGGAGCATGGTTCAGATGATGAGGGCACCTTCGCCCACGCCGCGACCTATGGCGGCCACCCGGTTGCTGCAGCCGTCGCTCTTCGCATGATTGAGATTATTGAGGAACGGGACCTACTTGGCCATGTCCGCCGCGTTGGGCCCAGATTGCACCAGCATCTTGCATCGTTGGCTGGGCATCCGATGGTATTCAACACGCGCGGTGTCGGACTTGGCGGCGCCGTGCAGTTGCACAGCCTGCCAAATGCTGCCGGCTCGCGTGGCCAAGCGATGCAGGAGGCGATGATGGCCGAGGGATTGTTGCTCCGCGTGGTGAAAGATACGATCAACTTCGCCCCGCCGTTAATCATCACCTTGGCTGAGGTTGATGAGTTGTTTGCCCGCTTCGTCCGCGCGCTCGGCGCCGTCGAACGCGCGGAGGTTGCCGCATGAGTGTCCCGCCTCTGATCGCCTATACCGACCGCTGGTCAACCCGCGCGGGCGGCCGCATTGAGGTCAAGGTTTCCTGCGGCGGCGCCAGTTATCGTGCGGACCTGGTGCGCATTCGCAGTGCCGATCCCAATCCAGCCGGTCCCGGCCTGCTATTCGATAATGTGCCTGCCGCCTTTGAAGGAAGCTATCCCGGGAGATTGCAAGAGATTCATGGCGGGTCGCACGGGGTTCTGTCGCTCGGCCGGCTCATGTTGCCCGACGAATGGACTCTCTCTGTTCGGGTGCAGCCCTGGCTGCTCGACGGCCGGCCTCAGGCGGTTTTAGCCTGGATCGGCGGGGCAGGGCTTTCGTTGCACGTGACCGCCGCTGGCGCCGAGCTGCGGGTGGGCGAGGCTGTCTGCCGGGTCGCGGCGCCCATGCTGGAGCGACGCTGGTACGAGCTACGCGTGGTTTGCGCTGGCGGGTCGCTCCACCTTCTGCAAATCCCGCTTACGCCGGACTGGGGCGCAAATGGGGGAGGGGAAGCCCGGCTCTCGGCGACGGTTGATCCCCCCACAACCATGCTTCTCGCCGCCGCACCCGCCGGCTCTGGGTCTGTCTACTGCGACCATCTGAATGGGCGGCTCGAGCAGCCTCTATTGCTGCAGGGCGTGGTCGACGCGGCAATGCCCGTCGAGCCCGCCGCGTTGCCGCACGCCGCCTTCATCGCGTGGTGGGATTTCAGTCTGGATATCCCCACGTTGGCAATTTCTGATCGCGGCCCGCACCGGCTGCACGGCAAACTTGTGAACCTGCCGACCCGTGCCGTGCGCGGCGCGTTCTGGCGTGGCGACGTTCTACGTTGGTCCGAAGCGCCGGATCAATACGGTGCGGTCCATTTTCACGAAGACGATCTCTACGATTGCGCGTGGGACACCGATTTCGTATTCGACGTACCCGCCCACTTGCCAAGTGGGGTCTACGGTGTCCGCATAAAAACGGACATGGAACAAGACGTTATCCCCGTATTTATCCTCCCGCCTCCGGATACCGCCACCGCAAAAGTCGCTGTGCTGTTTCCAACCTACACCTACCAAGTTTACGCCAATTTCGAGCGCGATAACTTCGACGACTCCTATCGCGCCCGGCGCGCCGAATGGGGCGTCTATCCGCACCATCCCGCTGAACACAGGGAATTCGGCCTTTCCACCTACAACTGGCACAGCGACGGCTCCGGGGTTGCCTTCTCGTCGCAGCGCCGGCCGGTGCTCACTTTCAGGCCCGGCCAGATGGCCTATGTCGATCTCAAGGGATCTGGGCTACGCCACTTCCCTGCCGACATGCACCTCGCCATTTGGCTCGACGCCATGGGTATCGCCTGGGATGCGATTACTGACCATGACCTCGAGCGCGAGGGCATGGTTCTACTGTCGCGGTATCGCTGTGTGTTGACAGGTTCGCATCCGGAATATCAGAGCCCCGCCACTCTGGACGCCCTGCACGATTGGCTGGCCGAGGGTGGCCGGCTCGCCTATCTCGGCGGCAATGGGTTCTATTGGCGTGTCGCCAATTCTGCTGCAGTGCCCGACGCCCTGGAACTTCGCCGATCCGAAGGAGGTACACGCGCCTGGGCCGCTGATCCCGGCGAATACTATCACGCGTTCGACGGCGGTTACGGTGGCCTCTGGCGGCGCCAGGATCGCGCGCCGCAACGCCTGGTTGGCGTCGGATTTTCCGCCCAAGGACGCTTTGAGGGTTCCCACTACCGCCGTACCCAGGAATCCTACGCGGCGGACCTTGCCTGGATCTTCGCTGGTGTGGCTGGCGAGAATATCGGCGGTTTTGGATTCTCCGGCGGCGGCGCCGCGGGCTTTGAGCTCGACCGTGCCGACCCTCTGCTCGGTACCCCACCGAATGTGCGTCTGCTCGCCCGTTCCGAAGGTCACCAAGCCCATTTCGGCGTCACGCTTGAAGACCTTTTGGTTCCGGCAGCCTATGCATTGCCCACCAACCGTCCGGATCCACTGATCCGCAGCGACATGGTATATTTTGAGACTGCTAAGGGTGGCGCCGTGTTTTCGGTTGGCTCCATCACCTTTTGCGGCAGCCTACCCTGGAATAATTTCGACAATCAGGTTTCCACCTTGCTGCGAAACGTAGTGACACGGTTCATGGCTGAGTAGGACCGGGCAGCACGAGGCTGAACTCACAAGGGTAAGGATTCATGGCCGAACAAGACCAGGTCTTCACCAAATGCGCTTGGCGGCTGATCCCCTTCATGGGGCTGCTCTATCTGGTGAACTACATCGACCGCACGAATGCTGGTTTTGCGGCCCTCACCATGAACAAGGACTTGGGCTTTTCGTCCGTGGTGTTCGGGTTCGGAGCGGGCATCTTTTTCATCGGCTACTCACTATTTCAAGTGCCCGCCAATGTGCTCCTCGAACGGATCGGAGCTCGGCGCTGGATTTTCAGCATCATGGCCGCATGGGGCTTTTTGGCAGCCGCGAACGCGCTGGTACAGACCCCGATCAGTTTCTACGTGGTGCGGTTTTTCCTGGGCGTGGCGGAAGCGGGGTTTACCCCTGGCATGTTTCTCTATCTGACCTATTGGTTTCCCAGGGGCTATCTTGCGCGCGTCACCGCCCAGTTCTTAGTCGCTCTTCCGTTATCGTTCGTCGTTGGCGGGCCGCTTTCGAGCTTCATTCTGGGAATGGACGGAATGACCGGTCTACACGGCTGGCAATGGTTGTTCCTGATGGAAGGTTTGCCGGCATTTTTACTCGCGTTCGCGGTGCTCAAATTTTTGCCGGATGGCCCGCCGCACGCCTCTTGGCTCACGAACGCAGAGAAGGAAACAATCGCTGGGCGCCTAGCGGCTGAGAAACCGGCTGGGCGGCCCGATTTTTGGCCCGCCTTGCGCGACCCGCGCATAATCGCGCTTGGGATCGCCAATTTCGCGTTCAGCGTTGCCGCTTACGGAATCTACCTGTGGTTGCCGCAAATCGTGCGGGCGATGGGCTTTTCCAATACCGCCACCGGCTTTGTCGTCGCGTCGTGTTTTGTCGCGGCTATTCCCGCGATGATCCTCTGCGGGCGTTCGAGTTCCAGGAGGGGCGAACGCATCTGGCATGTGGCGCTGCCGTGGCTGCTCACCGCATCATGCCTCGCCGTCGCCAGTCTTGCGCATTCGAATGCGATTATGCTCGCGGCGCTCGTTATTGGACTGGCCGCCAATTTCGCAGCTTTCGGTGCCTTTTTCAGTTTGCCTTCAACGTTCCTGCGCGGTACGGCGGCAGCGGGGGGCCTCGGTCTTTTCTGCACCTTTGGCAATTTCGGTGGGTTTTTCGGGCCGGCCCTCACCGGCGTGCTGGTGCAAGGAAGCGGCAGTTATAGGACCGGGTTTGCGGCGGATGCTATTGGATTTGCGGTGGCCGCGCTCATCGTCATTGCCGTTGGCCGCGCTCTGGCACCACGTGCGATAATAGCTCAGCAAGCAATTTGATAGTGAGGCGGGATGTAACTGAGCGCATCAATACACTCCGTACCAGCGGTGCGCCTGTGGAAGAAGGGTGTGAGTTGGTTGGATTTCGAGAACTCACGCAGCCGGGCACTGATCTTTGCCTTCAGCCCCAAGCATAGCCTCGCCCATGTCCGCTATTGCCACAAAGCGGACATTGGGCGGATGGGGATGAATGACCGCTTTTGGCGCAAAGCGGACATTGGACAGACTGGGGCTGAATGACCGCCTTTGAACCAAAGCGGATATTCCGGCAGCGGGCTTAATTCAGGGTTGGTAACCCACGCAGTCTTTGTCAATTTTCAAACTGCAACACGGCTTAAAAGGCCGTCCCGCGACCATAGTGTGATTTACGAGTGACGGGACGTGTCTCTCCACGCCAATCCGAAAGCGGTACCAAGGACGCTGACGGCCACGAGAATGATAATTGCCATCTCTATCTGCTGGTCTAACTGCATAAACTCCGCCTCCTGCGAGAGAAATTGACTTCGATCTGCACGTCTTCTTTCCGCCCACTCATCGAATAAGAGAATTCCGAAAGTGACAACAAAACTGGAAACCACCACTCCATTTGCGAGAAATAGCGACGCTAATCAGGCACACTTTCATGGGCACCTATTTACGACGCAGGCTCAAGATATAAGCCGACACTTCGCGAATCTCGTCACGTGTCAGACTGAGGTCCGGCATTCTCTCATGCGATCTGTTGAGCCAAGCCGGCAGCGTGGTTCGCGTTAGTCCTTCCTGGTTGGCAATCCACGAAAAGGACGGCACGCGATCGGTTCGTATGAGCGGACCGATCGTGTCCACCACATGACAACTGACGCACAGGGTATGTGCCAACCGATCCCCTTCCGCGACGTCGGAATGGACTGGGCTGGCCGGTATGGTGTCCGCCTTCGCCTGCAGAACCGTGCCCGCGATAGCGAGCGCGATGATCGTTGATGAAACGGATAATCGACGCTCAGTGTGAGACATTGGCCTCTCCTATTGTGGCAACATGAAGTGTTGGCGTGGACGGCGCTTTGATTTCGGTCAACCGAATGTGGCCGTCTGCATTGTTCGCCTTGAGACAGATCAAACAGCGTGCGGCGATGCCGTGACATTCTGAGACATGCTTTGCTGTCTCCTTGCCGCGCTGTTGCTCGGCCCCATGGGATTTTGGGCGATGCCGCGTGCAAGGGTGCAGGGTGGGGCGGACTGCTGCGCCCTGGGCCGGCGCAGGATCCTGGTCTTCGCTTTTGCTGCGGTCGCTGTGGCGGGGCTCTGTTTGGTGACCTTTCTCGTCATATGCACGGGACCGGTCGATTTCCGCCATATCTGCAGCGTTTTCGCCCGCTCGGCTGGGCCCAATTGATCGGCCTCAATGCTGAGGTCTGCTCAAAGGGCCATCAATGACAAGAACTTGAGAGGGGCGATTCCATGGTCATGACTGACAAGTTAACCCAACCGGTAGGCGGCTGGACCGCCTGGTGTCTGAGCGCGCGCGGCATCCCGCGCGAGTCCCGCAATCCCGCGCGCAAGACAAGCCCTGAAAAAATATCAACGCAGGAAAACAGTCATGCAGGCTGAGGCCATGCCGACCCCGTGGCGGTTCGATCATTTTTTTGTTCCACTGACGATAATTCTCGGCCTGATGGCCGCGTTGGTCGAGGCCGCGCGGTCGCCCGATCCGCGCATGGTCGCCCAGGCCTGGACGTTCGGTACCTGCATGGCGGTGATCGGCGTCTGGTATATGTGGATGTATGCCGGCCGCACACCGCTGGACGAGAAGCGCCAATATGCCGATGCGGTGGTCAAGGCCGGCGTCGGGGCCTCCATGTTCTGGGGCATCGCCGGAATGCTGGTTGGAGTGATCATCGCCCTGCAGCTTTCCTTCCCACATCTGTTCTATTTCCCCGACCAGCCCTGGACCAATTTTGGACGCTTGCGTCCCCTGCACACCTCGGCGGTCATCTTCGCCTTTGGCGGCAATGTCCTGATCGCGACCAGTTTTTATGTGGTGCAGCGCACCAGCCGCGCCCGCCTGTTCGGCGGTTCGCTCTCCTGGCTGGTGTTCTGGGGCTACAACACCTTCATCGTGCTGGCGGGCACTGGCTATCTGCTGGGCATCACCGAAGGCCGCGAGTATGCCGAGCCGGAATGGTATGCCGATCTTTGGCTGACCGTGGTCTGGGTCTGTTATCTGCTGACCTTCCTGGGCACGCTGATGAAGCGCAAGGAACCGCACATTTATGTCGCCAACTGGTTCTACCTGTCATTCATCGTCACCATCGCAGTGCTGCATGTCGTCAATAATCTTTCGATGCCAGTGTCGCTACTGGAGACCAAGAGCTATTCGCTCTTTTCCGGCGTTCAGGATGCGCTGACCCAGTGGTGGTACGGCCACAACGCGGTCGGCTTCTTCCTCACCGCGGGCTTTCTGGGGATCATGTATTACTTCATCCCCAAACGGGCGGAGCGGCCGGTCTATTCCTACAGGCTTTCCATCATCCACTTCTGGAGCCTGATCTTCATCTATATTTGGGCAGGCCCGCACCATCTGCTCTACACGGCGCTGCCCGAGTGGGCGCAGACGCTGGGTATGACCTTTTCCATAATTCTGTGGATGCCCAGCTGGGGCGGGATGATCAATGGCCTGATGACGCTGTCGGGTGCGTGGGACAAGCTGCGCACCGATCCGGTGCTGCGCATGTTGGTGGTTTCGGTCGCTTTCTACGGCATGGCCACCTTCGAGGGCCCGGTGATGAGTATAAAGGCCGTCAACGCCCTGTCCCACTATACCAACTGGACCATCGGGCATGTCCATTCCGGCGCCCTGGGCTGGGTCGGTTATGTCAGCTTTGGTGCGATCTACTGCCTGGTGCCCTGGCTATGGAAGAAGAAGCTCTATTCCAACGCGCTGGTGGAATGGCATTTCTGGATCTCCACCCTGGGCATTGTTCTCTACATCACCTCGATGTGGGTCGCCGGCATCATGCAGGGCCTGATGTGGCGCGCCTATAACGAGTTCGGCTTTCTGGAATATGCCTTTTCCGAAAGCGTCCAGGCGATGCATCCCTACTACATCATCCGCGCTCTTGGCGGACTGCTCTATCTGATCGGAACGCTCATCATGGCTTTTAATCTGTGGAAGACGATCCGCAGCGGCGTGCCGGTCGTGGCGCCGATGGCAGCCCTCGCGGCGGAGGCAGCGTGATGAGCCACGCCTGGCTGGAGAAGAACTCCATTTTCCTGCTGATCGGCATCATCCTGGTGGTCGCGATCGGCGGCGCGGTGGAAATCGCCCCACTGTTCTGGGTGGGCGGCACGGTGGAGAAGGTCAGCGGCATGCGGCCCTACACGCCACTGGAGCTGGAGGGGCGCAACATCTATGTGCGGGAGGGCTGTTATGTCTGCCACAGCCAGCAGATTCGCACCCTGCGCGACGAGGTCGAGCGCTATGGCCATTACAGCCTGGCGGCGGAAAGCATGTTCGACCATCCCTTCCAGTGGGGCTCGGAGCGCACCGGCCCCGATCTGGCGCGGGTTGGCGGCAAATATTCCGATCAGTGGCACCAGGCGCATACGACCGATCCGCGCTCGGTGGTGCCGGAATCCATCATGCCGCCCTACAAGTTCCTGTTCTCCACGCCGCTGGACTATCGCGACGTCCAGCAGATGCTAGTGGCCAACAAGGATGTGGGCGTTCCCTACACCGCCGACCAGATCGCCCATGCCAGGGAAGACTTGGAAGCCCAGGTCGATCCCAATGCCGACGGTTTGGACGCCTTCCAGAAGCGTTATGCCAAGGCGCAGGCGCGCGACTTCGACGGCGATCCGGCACGGATCACCGAAGGCGATGCCCTGATTGCCTATCTGCAGATGCTGGGCACGCTGGTGGATTTCAATAGCTACCACGCCCACGCCCCTGAGAACCGGAGATAGAAATGGAACGCTGGGCTTATGAAGACGTGTTGGCCTTCGCCCAAAGCTGGGGCGCCGTCTACTTCATGCTGATGTTCGTGGTGGCCTTTGCCTATGCCTGGTGGCCGAAAAACCGTCCACGATTCGACCAGGCCGCGCAAATTCCCTTCCGGGATGAGGACGCCTAATGTCCAAGAAAGAAATCGACGAAGTCTCCGGCACCCAGACCACGGGCCATGAATGGGATGGTATCAAGGAGTTGGACACGCCCATGCCGCGCTGGTGGCTGGGCATTCTTTACGCCACGATCGTGTGGGCGATCGGTTACTGGATCGTCTATCCGGCGTGGCCAGGGTTTTCGTCCTATACCCATGGGGTGCTGGACCATTCCCAACGCGATGAGGTCACGGCCAATGTCGCGGCCCTGAAGGCGGCCCGCGCGGGCCGGGAGCAGGCGCTGGCCAATGCTTCGCTGGCGGACATTCAGAAGAATCCCGACCTGTTGCAATTCGCCATGGCCGAAGGCAAGACCGCGTTCGGCGACAATTGCGCGCCATGCCACGGAGCAGGTGGCCAGGGCGCGCATGGCTATCCCAATTTGAATGATGACGTGTGGCTTTGGGGCGGCAAGCTGACCGACATCGAGCATACGATCACCGTCGGCGTGCGTTCGACCAGTGTCGATACGCGCCAGTCACAGATGCCCGCCTTCGGACGGGATGCCATACTGAAGCCCGCGCAGGTGGATGATCTGACGGAATATGTCATGCATCTGTCGGGCCGGGCCGCAGACGTGCGCGCCGTGCGCCGTGCCACGCCGCTGTTCGCCGACAATTGCGCGACGTGCCATGGGCCGGGCGGCAAGGGTAACCGCGCCATGGGGGCGCCCAACCTCACCGACAATGAATGGGAGTATGGGGCCCTGCGAGACGACATCAAGGATCAGATATGGAACGGTCATGGCGGCGTGATGCCCACCTGGGGCGGCCGGCTGTCCCCGGAAGAGATCAAGGCCTTGGCAGTCTATGTCCACAATCTGGGCGGCGGTGAGTAGCCCTCTGGAGCGCGACTTGACCGTGCATACCGTCATTTCAGACAGCAAGCGCACCGGGATGGCGGCGGAGGGTGTTGCGCGGTCGGATGCCACCGCCACCAACAGCACTTCCAATCGCAAACTCTACAAATCGCGGGTGCGGATTCATCCCAAGGAAGCGCAAGGCCATTACCGCACCAAGAAATGGGCGATGATGGCTTTCACCTTGGGCATCTACTATCTGGTGCCTTGGCTGCGCTGGAACCGCGGCGCCGGTGCGCCCAACCAGGGCGTGCTGGTCGATCTGACCCATGAGCGCCTCTATTTCTTCTTCATCGAAATCTGGCCGCAGGAAGTCTATTACATCACCGGCCTGCTAATCCTTGCGGCGGTGTCGCTGTTCCTGATCAACGCGCTGTTCGGTCGGCTGTGGTGCGGCTATTCCTGTCCGCAAACCGAATGGACCGATCTCTTCATCTGGGTCGAAACCAAGATCGAGGGCGACCGCAACGCGCGCATCCGGCTTGACGCCGCGCCTTGGACAGCCGGCAAGATCGCCAAGCGCACATCCAAGCACACCATATGGCTGTTATTCGCGGTGGCGACCGGCGGCGCCTGGGTCTTCTATTACAACGATGCGCCAACGCTGCTGCACCAATTGCTGACCGGCACGGCCAGTCTCGGCAATTACGCCGCGGTGGCCGGCCTGACCTTCACCACCTACGCCCTAGGCGGACTGATGCGCGAGCAGGTCTGCACTTATATGTGCCCCTGGCCGCGCATTCAGGCGGCCATGACGGACACAGAAGCACTCAGCGTCACCTATCGCCGCGACCGCGGCGAGCCGCGTGGCGCGCACAAGAAGGGCGAAAGCTGGGAGGGACGGGGTTCCTGCATCGACTGCAACCAGTGCGTCGCGGTATGTCCGATGGGCATCGATATTCGCGACGGTTCCCAGCTGGAATGCATCAATTGCGGACTTTGCGCTGACGCCTGCGACGATGTGATGAAGCGCATCGGTCAGCCGCCGCGCCTGATCGCCTATGATACCGAGGCCAATGTCGTGCGGCGGCAGGCGGGACAGGCGCCGCGTTACCGTTTTGTCCGGCCGCGCACGGTTCTCTACGCCGCCGTGCTGACCGTCGTCTCGGCTATCATGCTGGTGACTCTCACTTTCCGGCACACGCTGGACCTGGATGTGATGCGTGATCGCAATCCCGATTACGTGCAGCTGGCGGACGGTGCGGTGCGCAACGCCTACACACTCAAGCTGATGAATCGCAGCGGTCAGGCCCGCGACCTGCGGCTGAGCGTTTCCGGCATCAAGGCTCGAGCGATCAACGTGATCGGCGATGGCGATATCAGTTCGTCAGTATTGTTGCCGGTGGAAGCGGACAAGGTGCGGACCCTGCGCGTTCTGGTGACGGTGGCGCGGCCCGATCTGGCTGGCAGCCACGGCCTGTTTTTCACGCTGGCCGATAGCAAGGGCAGCGAAATGCGCACGGCGGATGCCGTGTTTGTTCCAGGAGCCAGCCGATGAACAGGGTTTTTACGGGACGCGGCATGCTGCTCTGGCTGGCCGGGTTTTTTGGGATCATTTTCATGACCAACGCCATCTTCATCACGGCGGCGGTCAAGACGTTTCGGGGCGAGGATGAGCAGTATCCCTATTTGCAGGGCGTCGCCTTTAACCAGACGCTGGAACATCGCGCCGAGCAGGCGAGGATCGGCTGGCAGGCCAGTATCGTCGCGCGGCGCACCGCTTCGGGGCGCGTGAGTATCACCGTCGAGCTGCACCAACGCGACGGCAAACCGCAAACCCAGGCGGTAATGACCGGTGAGCTGCGCCATCCCGCGGATGAATATCGCGACCGGCCGCTGCGCTTCTCGGAAATCTCCGCCGGCGTCTATCAGACTGAGCTGACCAGTGTTGCACAAGGCAATTGGGACGTGCTGGTCAATAACAGCGGTGCGGAATCTTTCCAGGCAAGCAGGCGACTATGGGTACCCTAGGTCTTTCCCGCCCGGCGGCTGACGTCGCCGATGATCTCTCGGCGCTGGTGCGTCATGACGCCAGCGGCGCGGATGCTTTTGACGTAGCGGTCAAGGGCGCGCGCTGCGCCAACTGCATTGCCAAGATCGAGCAGGGTGTTGGCGCTATTCCCGGCGTCGAACAGGTGCGGCTGAACCTGTCCACCGGCAAGTTGGCGATTCTCAGCCGCTATGTTCCGCCGCAACTGATCCTGCGCAGGGTCCGCGATTTGGGCTATGAGGCGCAGCCCTTCGAGGCGGCGGAATGTCTGACCGCCGAAAAGGCGGAAGGCCGCCTGCTGTTGCGCTGTCTGGCGGTTTCCGGTTTCGCTACCGTGTTTGCCATGGGCCTGACCGATGCGGTCTGGTACGGCGGCGGCGATTTGGCCGATTCCACGCGGCAGATGTTTTTTTGGCTGGCGGGCGCCGTGGCCATTCCGGCTACGCTTTATGCCGGACAGGTCTTTTTCCTTTCGGCCTGGCGCGGCATCGCCGCCCGCGGCGCCAACATGGACCTGCCGATCAGTCTGGCGCTGCTGCTCGCCTTGGGCCTCAGCATCTACCAGACTGTCCAGAGCGGCCGTCACACCTATTTCGACGCCGCCATCATGCTGGCATTTCTGCTGCTGGTAGGCCGCTATCTGGATTATCGCTTGCGCGACCGCGCCCGGGATGCGGCGCGGCACTTGCTCGCACTCCAGTCCCTGCTGGTGCGCCGCACGGCCGTGAACGGCTCCGTCGAGACGGTGGCGGCACGCGAAGTGGCGGTGGGTGACCGCCTTCTGCTCGCCAGCGGCGATCGGGTGCCGGTCAACGGTATCTTGGAAGATCGCGCCACCGATTTCGACATGTCGCTGGTCACGGGCGAAAGCCTTCCGCAGATGCTGGAAATGGGCGCCGCTGTACCGGCGGGTGCGATCGTTACCGGGACTGCTGTGATTCTGAGGGCGACGGCAGGCGTTGATAACTCTTTGGTTGCGGACCTGGCGCGATTACTTGAGGCTGGCCAGCAGGCGAAAAGCGTGTATGTCCGCCTAGCCGATCGCGCCGCCAGAGCCTATGTGCCCACGGTCTTTGCGTTCTCGCTGCTGGCCTGCGCCGGATGGCTGGTGGCAGGCGCGTCGCTGTCCATAGCAATCACCAGCGCCATAACAGTTCTGATCATCACCTGTCCCTGTGCCCTTGGGCTCGCGGTCCCGGCGGTGCAGATCGTCGCCACCGAGCGCTTGTTCAAGCGCGGGGTCTTTGTGAAGTCCGGCGATGCGCTGGAGCGGTTGGCGGAAATCACCATGGCGATCTTTGACAAGACCGGAACACTGACCGCCGGAGCGCCGGTTCTGCAAAACCTTCAAGATGTGCCGCCGGACGTGTTGGAGCGCGCTGCCCGCCTTGCCCGCGCCAGCCGTCATCCACTGGCCCATGCCATCGCCGCGGCCGCTGGAACCGGACCGGTGGCGCCGGATGTCCGCGAGGTTGCCGGGTCGGGTTTGGAATGCGGCAGTGGGGACCGCGTGGAGCGTCTTGGCAGCGCCGCATGGTGCGGCGCGCAGGCCGATGTTCATCAGCTCTGGTATCGTCGGGGCTCGGAAGCAGCCTTTGGTTTTCTGCTTCAGGACGAAATGCGCCCCGATGCCGCCGCGTTGATCCGTGAAATGCAACACCGCAACATCCGTGTGGAAATACTCTCCGGCGACAATACCCTGATTGTCCGCGCCGCCGCCGCACAGGTTGGCGTCACCGACTGGTATGCCAGCTTCACCCCCCAGCAAAAGGCCGCGCGGCTGCAGTCCCTGTCCGCCCAGGGATACCGTGTCCTTATGGTGGGCGATGGCATCAACGATGCCGCGGCCATGGCGCTGGCGCACGTCTCCATCGCGCCCGGCACCGCCACCGACATCAGCCAGCGCGCCTCGGACATGGTGTTGCGCGGCAACGACCTGATGCCGATCCTGGAGGCCTATGACGTGTCGCGAAAGGCCCGGCGCCTGGTGTTGCAGAACTTCGCCCTGGCGGTCCTTTACAATCTCACCGCCGTCCCCCTGGCGGCGCTGGGCTTCGTCACACCGCTGATCGCGGCCGCCACCATGGCGGGATCGTCCATGCTGGTGACCCTCAATGCCTTGCGGCTTGCCGCCGGAAAGGCGCGGTGACCGGCATGGCGCTGATCATTTCCTTCGCGCTGCTGGTCGGGCTTTTCAGCCTGGCGGTTCTGCTGTGGGCGCTGGCCAGCGGGCAATATGACGATCCCGACGGCGACGCGGAGCGCATTCTGCTGGATGACGATTCGCCTTAAAGGCTGCAGCGACCTGTGGCTCCGGTCCATTTATCCTTAAAGAAAGTAGGCGGCAGCTCCGGCGCCGAAGGCCAGGAGCGCAATCGCACTCAGGGCGCCTCCCAGCCGCCAGCCGCCGAAGGCGACCGCCAGCACTGATTTCGCCAGCCCGTTGGCGGCCCCGGCGATCAGAATGGTGGAGACGGCGATTGCGGGCGTGACGCCTGTGCTGGCCAGCCGCGCCATGGAAAGGGTTATGGGGTCCACATCCAGCAAGCCCGAGATGCCGCCGAGCGCGAAGAGGCCCGACTGGCCGCCCGAGAGAAACTTGGCCAGCAGCATGATCGCGGCCAGCAGCGCGGTGAACCGCAGCATCAGCGGCAACTCGAAGGGATCCTGCAGGATCAGCCCCTGCGCGCCCGCCTTCTCGGCGGCACGATAGGCCAGGGCCGCTGGGACCAGCAGCAGGGCCGATGCGGCGCCGATCGGGGCGGCAAGCGACCCCAGCAAGCCGGGCGCAATGACGACCGCTATTGCCGTCATGCGCAACAGCGAGACGATCCAGGCCGCGAGGATCGCCGCCATCACTTCGGCAAGCGCGGCGGGGTTGCGCTTGACCAGCCGCGCGAATGTCCAGGTCACGGTGGTGGATGTGGCAAGGCCGCCCGCGACGGCGGCGAACAGCAGCCCGCGACGCTCGCCGGCGATGCGCACCGCGATATAGCCGGCATAGGAGACCGCGCCGACCAGGACCGTCATGAGCCATATCTGATGCGGATTCAGCGCGTTCCAGGGATCAACGGTCCGGTCGGGCAGAGCGGGCAGCAGCACGACGGTCATGGTCAGAAGCACCAGGGCAGCGCGCAGCTCGGTCCATTTCAGGCGCCGCAAAAAGGAATGCATAACCCGGCGTTCGGCCAGAATTGCGGCCACAATCACACCGCCCGCCGCCGCAACCACCATGCTGCCCCGCGCCGCATAGGCGCCCAGGACAAAGGTAAGAAGGCCGGCAATGAAGCCTGTCGCGGAGAAATTGTCTGCTTCCTTGGCGCGTCGCCACTCGAAGGCGCCGAAAGGAATGGCAAAGCCGGCGAGACACAGCCCCAGCGTAACGGTGCCCGGCAGCAGTCCGCAGAAGCCGCCCAAACCACCGATCAAGGTGAAGGTGCGGATGCCGGCGACGCGGGCGCCGTCCCTGGCTTGGCGTGCCTGCCAGCCGCGCTCGATGCCGATCAGAAGCCCGATGGCTGCGGCAAGTCCGGCCCTTTGGAGGATTTCAAGTTCGCTCATGCTGCCCAATAATGCGACGGGAAAACCAAATCTAGCATGTACATCAGCCCGAATATCGCGCCGGCGGCAATCATAAGCATGCAAAGAAGGGCGGGCAGACAATCCGAGGTGGCAATATTGTTCGCACGGCCCGGCGGCGTCTCAATTTTCTCCGCCCGGCCAGAACTCTCCGCGACCGCCATGCATGGCTGCCCCGGCAACCAGAATGGCGGCGACGGCAAAATGCAGCAGGATCAAAATCCCCTTTCATAATGGCCTCCTAGGGATGAATGAGGGTGCCGTTGCTTGCGCCGGGTGGCGGTTCTGGTTCAGGCGGGGCGGCCATTGTCCCGATCCAGGTTATCAGCGGCGCCTTGCGGGCGACGGGCGGCGGCGCGGTCTTGGGATAGCCAACGATGATCGGTGTGACCACGCGGCTCTGCCGGGGAAGCCCCAGGACGTTGTGACCCTCCCCGGTGTTGAGCCAGCCTTGGGCAAAGCCGATCCAGCAGGTGCCCAAACCCTGGTCCACCGCCGCCAGCATCAGGTTCTGTGCCGCCAGCGCGCAATCTTCCGCGCCCCATTGTCCGTCCCCCGGTACCGAAAGGACGATCAAGGCGGGCGCGTGGTAGAAAATATGAAAATCGGGATCGGCCAGCAGGTCGCGAAAATGGCCGGGCCGCGGCATCGCTGCAACCCCCTTCAACATCCATTCCTTGGACCGGCTGGAAATCTCGTCCAGCAATGCAGCTTCGGTTACGACCGTGAAATGCCAGGGCTGCTCGTTCATCGCGCTGGGAGCCCAGCTGGCGGCCGAGATCAGTTCGCGTAACGTGGCTGCCGACACAGGCTCCTGGGTATAGTCCCTGACCGCGCGGCGTTGGCGAATGGCTGTTCGAAGCTCCACGCCTAGCCCCCCGGTTTGCGCAGCGTGATCGCAATGTTTGCCGCCAGATAGGAAGCGGCACTGGCGGCCAGGCCGCTGCTGATTGCGATCAGAAGATCAGCAGCGCCCGTGTACCTGAACACCACGGCAAAACACACCAAGCCGGCAAGCACCGCGAGCACATGCCTGATATCGAGTTCTATTGTCTGCCGTTCCTTGTTCACTGACGGGATCTGCGCGTCCTGCGGGATTCCTCCCAGGACGCCCAACCCAACACGCCGCCGAACACCGACAGCGCTACGACGACCAGGATAAGAAATTCGATATCTGCAGTTTGCATGTGAGCCTCCTTCAACCGGCGCAAACTCGCATCCGGCCGCAGGGTTCGCGTTGATTACGATCAAGGCGGTGGCGCTCTTTTCCTGGCCTAATGGCCTAAGGGAGGAGGCGCCCATGAGACCTATCCTGCTGTTGCCGGTGCTGGTCGCGGCGCTGTGGATGGCCAGTCCGGCTGGGGCGTTTCCTTTGGCCGTATCCTTGCCTCCAAAACAGGACAAATTCCCCGCTCCCTTGCTGGAAGACCGGCCGGCCGGGGAGAAAACCGGATCACTGTTTCTTGCGTTTTGCCTGGATCAATTGACCCGGGGGCAGTTGGCGAGAGCCCAAGAGGCCTGCGGCCGGGCTCTGGACATCGATCCACAGGACGCCGATGCCCATAAGTTGCGCGGCTATGTTTATCTGTTGGAACATCGTTTTGAACGCGCGGCGGACGACTTTCGTGCGGCACTGCGGCGCCAACCCCGTGATGACGAGGATCTGGCGGGTTACGGCCAGAGCCTGAGCGGCTTGGGACAGTATGCGGCGGCGGTCGTACAATTTCGCAAGGCGCTGGCACTGTCCCCACAGAAGGCGGCCTATTGGAACGCATTGTGCTGGGCGCGTGCGGGCACGGGGCGGCAGCTTGACCAGGCGCTGGCCGCCTGCAACCGGGCGCTGACGATTGAACCGGGCGCGCCAGGGCCGCTGAACAGTCGAGGCCTGGTTTATCTGCGCATGAAGCGCTTTGGCCCTGCGGTTGCTGACTATACGGTCTCGTTGCGGGCACGCCCGCAACAGGCATCGGCCTGGTTCGGCAGGGGGCTGGCCCGTTTGTCGGCGGGCGAGGTGGCAGGCGCCACCGACATTGTGAACGCACGGCGGCGCGATGCTGCCGTGGACGGCATGTTTATCGCGATGGGCATCCTGCCTGCGCGGTGTGACCGGCCGGGGGGATGTCCGCCTGGCTTTCCGCCGGTGGGTCAGAAAAGGCCAAGCGCCTATATGGCAGCTTCGTTCGACGACGGTTCCGGTCAGGAGATCGCGGCAAGCGTTGTAAAGGCTGTCGCAAAGCGCCGCGCACCTTTGCCCGCCCCGTGATTTCGCCCGTGATTTCGACAGTCTTCATTGACAGCGCCCCCGCCAAAAGGGAGCGTCCCCGGCCTGCCGGCCAGAGACGCTCTATGTCCGCCTAGACTGGGGCGATCAGGCGGCCAGATCTTCCAGTGCATCGATGTTGAGAATTTTCACCTGACGGCTGTACGGCAGGGCAATGACGCCGTCGCGCTCGAATTGGGTCAGGCTGCGCGAGACGGTCTCGATGGTCAGGCCCAGATAGTCTGCGATGTCCTGGCGGGTCATTGCGAGGTGAAGGACGCGCTTGTCAGCGGAGAGCTTGGCCCAGCCCAGCAGGAAGGACGCGACCTTCTCCGCGGCGCCACGGCGGCCCAGCAGCAGCGAATGGTCCTGTGCCTGCGCCAGATTTTGCATGGCATACTGGAACAACTGGTGGCTGATGGTCTGGTCTTTCTGGGCCAACGTCTCGATGCTGCGGCGGCGATAGGAAACCAGGGTACAGTCGCTGACCGCTTCGGCCGATAGCAAGCGTTCTTGGCCCAGTTCAAAGCCGAACAGGTCGCCGGCGACATGAAAGGCTTCAATCTGGCGGCGGCCATCGCTGAGGAATTTGCAGCACCGTACCACGCCCGAAACCACCTTGTAGAAAACATCGGTATCGCCGCCCTCGGCAAAAACTTCACGGCTGGCCGCGACCTGGATCACCGTTCCAGCGGCGCGAAGCGGTTCTGCCCGGCCGGCCATCCAAGCGGTGCGGGCCTCAAGAGATGCTGCCGGGGAGTAGGATTTGTCTGCCATTTGTGCCGTCATCGCTGTCTCCTGAAGCGGGTCTACCCCCTCAGTTCTAGCGGCGGGCGCGTGGCGCAAACATTCGGTTTGCTCCTAAGGGATTCTACCTAGTCAGGGACTGATAATGACTTTCAAGGCGTGGGTTTCCGCCGCCCGCCCAAAGGTGTCATAGGCGTCCAGGATGCGGTCCAGCGCAAACCGGTGGGTGATCAGGGACCCTGCATCCACCTTTTTGGACGTCACCGCCTTCAGCAGGGTGGGCGTGCTGACGGTATCCACCAGGCGGGTGGTGATCGTAATATTGTGAGACCAGAGCCGTTCCAGATGCAGGTCGGCCTTGAGGCCGTGGACCCCGATATTGGCGATGGTTCCGCCCGGCGCCACCAGTGATTGGCAAAGTTCGAACGTGGCGGGAACGCCCACGGCTTCGACCGCGGTATCAACGCCAATGCCGCTGGTCAGGGCCATGACCTTGGCTATGGCGTCTTCCTTGCCGTTATTGATGGTGTCCGTTGCGCCGAATCGGCGGGCCACTCCCAGCCGGTTCTCGTCCGGGTCAATCATGATGGTCCTGGAAGGCGAATAGAATTGGGCTGTCAGCAGGGTCGCCAGGCCGATCGGACCGGCACCGACGATCGCCACCGTCGCGCCGGGCGCGATCTTGCCGTTCAGCACACCGCACTCAAAGCCCGTCGGCAAAATGTCGCTGAGCATGACCAGCGCTTCTTCGTCCGCGCCGGCGGGCAGATGATACAGGCTGGTATCGGCATGGGGAATGCGGACATATTCGGCCTGGGTGCCATCGATTGTGTGGCCCAGAATCCAGCCGCCGCTGCGGCAGTGGGAATACATGCCGCGCCGGCAATAGTCGCACTTGCCGCATGAGGATATGCATGAGATCAGCACATGATCACCAGCTTTGAAGGACGTGCACGCGGCTCCGACAGTGTCTATGACACCAACGCCTTCATGGCCGAGGATTCGCCCGGGCGCACAGGTGGGAACGTCACCTTTCAGGATATGCAGGTCGGTGCCGCAGATTGTGGTCTTGGTGATTTTCACAATAGCGTCATCCGCCGCCTGCAGGACGGGCTTGGGACGTTCTTCCAGGGCTTTGAGACCGGGACCGCGATAAACCAGGGCTTTCATGGGGCAATCCGCCAGAGGTTGGCGGCCATAATGATCAAGCGCGCGGCCGCCGCCTTGACACCGATCAAGCTTTCTGGCGGTTCTCAAGGCCTGTGAGTAGGCTGAACGGGCATGACGGCTGCATCCGATATTTCTGACTTGAACCGGGCAGAAACAGGTGCCGCTATTGAGGCGGCGGGGGTTGGGACCTGGCGTTGGCATCTGGCCGAGCAACGCGTGGTGCTCTCCGCCCGGGCCGCTGTGCTTTTCGCCGCGACAGTAACAGAGCTGTCCCAGAATCAATTCCTGGCGCTGATCCATCCCCATGACCGCAACGCCATGGAACGCTCGCTTCAGGACGAGTTGTGCGGGGGAAAGCTGCACGATCTTGATTTTCGTATCGCCGCCGACGGCAAATGGCGGCGGATGCGTGGCCAAAGGGCGGGAAATCCGGCCTATGCCGACGGCATTGTTCTGGATATCGGGGCGCGCCGCTCGGTCCAACTGACCAACTCCAGGCTTGCCGCCATTGTGTCTTCGTCGGACGATGCCATTATCGGAAAGACGATTGATGGTATCGTCACCGACTGGAACAGGAGCGCGCAGCTCATCTTCGGGTACAGCGCCGAGGAGATGATCGGCAAGCCGATCACGCTGCTGCTGCCCCCCGGTCTCGAAGAGGAAGAACAAATAATCCTTGAGAGGGTGCGCAAGGGCGAAAAGGTCGACCATTTTGAAACCCGCCGCCGCTGCAAGGACGGCCGCGTCATCGATGTATCGGTCACGGTGTCGCCGGTATGGGACAATGACGGAACACTGATCGGGGCGTCCAAGGTGGCGCGCGACATCACCGCCTCCCGTACAGCGCAGGCGGCGCTGCAGGACCGCGAGGCTCATCTCCAATCGGTTCTCGACACGGTGCCGGACGCCATGGTGGTGATCGATACGCGCGGCATCATGCAGTCCTTTAGTGCAACTGCAGAGAGGTTGTTCGGCTATTGTGCGAACGAGGCGGTGGGCAAGAATGTGAGTATCCTGATGCCCCAGCCTTATCGCGGCCATCATGATGCCTATCTGGCACGTTACATGGCCACCGGCGAACGCCGGATCATCGGGCTGGGGCGGCTGGTCGTAGGTCAGCGCAAGGATGGCTCGACTTTCCCCATGGAGCTCGCAGTGGGTGAAATGCGCTCCGGCGACCGGCGCTTTTTCACGGGGTTTGTGCGGGACCTGACCGAACGGCAACAGACCCAGCAGCGGCTGCAGGAGTTGCAATCCGAACTGATTTTCATGTCCCGCTTCACGGCGCTGGGCGAGATGGCTTCGACCCTGGCCCATGAACTCAACCAACCCCTGACCGCGACCGCCAGCTATCTCAATGGCGCGCGCCGGCTGCTGGATGGCGGCAAGCTCGAGGATATCCCGATCGCACGGGGCGCCGTCGACAGCGCCGCCGAACAGGTGTTACGGGCCGGGCAGATCATCAAGCGATTGCGGGAATTCGTGGCGCGAGGTGAAAGCGATCGCCAGGCGGAAAATCTGGTCAAACTGATCGAGGAGGCGAGCGCGCTGGCGCTTGTGGGCGCCAGGGAGACAGGCGCACAGATCTCATTTGCGTTTGATCCTAGTGTCGGGTTTGTTCTGGTCGATCGCATTCAGATCCAGCAAGTGATCCTGAATCTCGTGCGCAACGCCATAGAGGCGATGCAGGAGGTTGAAACACGCGAGCTGGAAATCTCGACCCGATGGGTTGACTTGGTAACAGTGGAAATCGCGGTAAAGGACAGCGGCCCGGGCATCGCGCCGGAGATCGCGGAAAAACTTTTCCAACCCTTCATGACCACCAAACCACAGGGCATGGGGGTGGGATTGTCCATTTCGCGCACCATCGTCGAAGCGCATGGCGGCCGGCTATGGGCCGAGCCCAATCCGGACGGCGGCACCATTTTTCGACTGACTCTTAAAAGCATCGAGGGAGAGGGAGTGAACAATGCCTAGTGGACTTGTCCATCTGATTGACGACGATGAACATGTCCGGCGGGCGCTTTCTTTCCTGCTGGGCACCGCGGGCCTGGCGGTGAAGGTATATGAATCCGCCTCCGCCTTTCTTGAGAAGTGCGAGGACTTTCAGTCCGGATGTGTGGTCAGCGACGTACGCATGCCTGGAATTGACGGGGTGGAATTGTTGCGGCAGCTCCAGAAAAAACACGCGCGGATGCCGGTTGTCATCATGACGGGCCACGCCGATGTGGCATTGGCGGTGGCCGCGATGAAAGCGGGCGCCGTGGACTTTATTGAAAAGCCTTTTGCGGATGACGTGCTGTTGGCGGCGATCCAGTTGGCTTTCGATCGCGAGCAGAAGATGGGCCGTCCGGGCGCCGAGGCCGCAGACGTTCACAGGCGCCTTGAGTCCCTTACGGCACGCGAGAGCGAAGTGCTTACCGGTCTGCTTGCGGGTCATCCCAACAAGACCATCGCCTATGATCTGGGGCTCAGCCCGCGTACGGTCGAGGTTCATCGTGCCAATGTTATGACCAAGATGGGCGCTTCCAGCCTGTCGGAGCTGGTCCGCACGGTGCTCGTGAGCGGCAAGTTCTAGGAATTTGCGCCAGATCAACGCCGGTGCCCGCCGGTCTTGTCACGATGCCTTATTGGAAGGAGGCCGTCATGACCTACAAGACTTTGATGGTTCATCTGGAGCTCAATGGGGACAATGAGGGCGTCCTGAAGGTCGCGGGCGAGCTTGCCGAGCGTTTTGATGCCCAAGTCATCGGCATCGCGGCCTGCCAGCCGATCCAGGTCCTGGTCAGCGAAGGATTCAACGCGGGAGAGGAGATCACCCAGGAATGGGCGGAGATTGAAAGGGAACTGGCCACCGCAGAGAGCCAGTTTTGCGCTGCGCTCCGCGGACGGGCGAAGCGCATGGAATGGCGTTCCACGATAACCTACGGACCGCTGGCGGATTATATCGCCGACCAGGCGCGCGCCGCCGATCTTATTATCACCGGCAAGGATATTGGCCCCAGCCTTCTGGACGAAAGCCGCCGGGTCAAGGTAGGCGAGCTGGCGATGCGCGCGGGACGCCCCATCCTGATTGTGCCGATGGGCATAACCGGGCTTGCGATGCGCCATGTTCTGGTTGGCTGGAAAGAGAGCCGCGAAGCGCGGCGCGCCGTGGTGGATGCCTTGCCGCTGTTACAGGCTGCCGGCCAAGTCACGGTGCTGGAAGTCACGTCGCAACATGAACATGCTGCCGCACAAGCCCGGGTCAAGGATGTCGCCTTGTGGCTTGAGCAGCATCAGGTGGAGGCGGCTGGCGAGGCCATCGTCGCCAGCGGCACGGAAGCAGGCTATCTGCATGCCGCGCTACTGGATCGCAGATGTGATCTGCTGGTGGCCGGCGCCTATGGTCACAACCGCCTCAGCGAATGGGTGTTCGGAGGCGTGACAGCGGATGTTCTGCTCGATCCCATTTTTTGTGTGCTGGTTTCGCATTGAGATCGCACGCAGGCCGGTGAACTCCGCGCCGCAAGATGCTCTCAATTGACGCTGATCTGGCGGACGATGCTGCCAATGCCCGTGCCGGGCTCCACCACGCTATTGGCGCTCAGGCCGATGCTCAGCCGGCCTCGGGCGGGCGCCACCAACCGATGCAACGCGTCTTCGATACGAACAGTGGCAACGGGATCGCCCGTCTCGACCAAACTTCCGTCGGCAAGCAACCATTGCTCGATAAAACCTTCTGGCAGAACGCTCGTGGCCCAAAGGTCCGGCGTCACCGCGATTTTCGTGATCATCTCAACCGGCTGCATCATGGCTCCCCTTCGACCAGCGATGTCACTGCATTAGTCTTTCACCGGGCCCATCAGGTCATGCTGGCGGAAAAACAGAACGGCGAAAGCATGGATTTCCCCCTTGGCGGCATGCCCCATCGGTTCCACGCCTTTGATGCGGCGCGCGAGCAGGGGCAGATGAAGATCGATATATTCCCTGAGGGCGGTCTTGGCGTCGGATGGGCCGACAATGAGAATTTCGGTCGCCTTGCCAAGCGCGCCAGCCACTTCTTTCAGGAAAGCCGGCGCCACCATGACATGGCCTGGTCCGGGAGAACCGGCCTTGTGATGAATATGGCCGCGACCCTGGTCGGGAGCATGGATGCTGAGAAGTTCGCTGATATTGTCACGGGTAACAGCGTAGAGATGCGCAACCCGGTGATCGATCCAGACGATCAAATGGTAAGTGTCCTTCATCATGCGGGCACCTTTACCGGCGTGACGGCCGCGATCTTGAAAGGCCTTTGTTCGCCATCGTCTTCGGCGATCGTGACGTAGAAACCCGGCGCGATGACGTGCTGGTCCAGCTTGAAGAAGGGTTCGTCATCCTCTTTGCGGTCGGGCTGGTAGTCGAAGCGCCAGCCACGGCCGATATGACGCAACATTCCGTTGCGCTCGGCCTGGCCCGGTCGAAAGCTGCGCACCGTGCATCTTGCCTTCTCTTTCCCCCATAGCTCAGCGTCCAGGTGGCCGTGCCGATCCAGCGGCGCGATAAACTCATAGCCGTGGCGGGGATCGCCTTGCGGCGCTTCACGGGTGCGGCCCAATTCCAGATGTATGGTCATGAGTGGCATGTTTGTCTCCCAAAATGTTCGGTCACCTTGATTTGGACATCATGCAGCCGCGCCTGGACAAAGGAGAGGCTGGCGCCGGGCACGACACCGCCGATATGGATGTGCCCGAGCGCCGTCATGCCGCAAAGGTCGGCAAAGCAATCATCGAAAAGGGTTTGCACCGCGCCTAGTGCGCCGGTCTTCTTGATCCACTCGAGCGGTGCGCCGCTGGAGCTGAAGCTGATCAGCTTGCGCCCGGTCAGCAGGGGACTGTAGCTGTGGCCATCCGCGCCATAGGCGAAGCCGAAACCGAATACGCGTTCAAGATAGCCTTTGACGATCGCGGGCGGGGTATTCAGCCAGAGCGGATAGAAGAACGCGAATACGCCACAGTCCTTCAGCAGGCCGCGCTCGATCACGACATCCGGCTCCGGCCGGAAAGAGTCGGCGAAAGGCAATTCTCCGGCCTTGAGGCAAGGGTCGAAGCCGATGCGATAGAGATCGCGGATCACCGTGCTGTCACCCAGCG
>JANYAR010000121.1 GCA_025361185.1 Alphaproteobacteria bacterium
CAGCCGCAGCAGCAGCGCCGCGACCACAAGCCGAGAATGACTGGGTAAAGTCCAGTTACAGCTGTCATTCCCCGCCGAGCGATGGCGCGTGAGCGTCATCGGGAGGGGGTGAGATTGGCGGCCAAGCCAATCGAACGCCGAGCAACCTTTAGGTTGCGAAGGCCGGAGGGAAGCGGGTAAGAGGACGCCATGTCCACCCCCGCCCTGAAAATCACCCATCTGCGCAAGGTCTATCGCCGCGGCACCGTCGCGGTGGAGGATATTTCCCTCAACATACCGCAGGGGGAGTTTTTCGGCTTTTTGGGGCCCAATGGCGCGGGCAAATCCACCACCATCCACTGCGTCACCGGCATCGCCGAACCGACTGCCGGCACCATCGAGATTTTCGGCCTGGACGCGGTGAAGGATTATCGCGAGGCGCGCCGCCTGGTCGGGCTGTGCCCGCAGGAATTCAATGTCGATCCCTTCGCCAATCCGCGCCAGATCGTGGACTGGATGGGCGGTTATTTCGGCATGGCGGCGCGGGCCCGCAAGGAACGCATCGACATGCTGATGGAAAAATTCGAGTTGATCCCGCATCAGAAGAAGCAGTTCCGCGAATTGTCCGGTGGTCTCAAGCGACGCGTGGTGCTGGCGCGGGCGCTGATCCACGATCCCCAGCTGATCATTCTGGACGAGCCGACCGCCGGCGTCGATGTGGAGCTGCGCCGGGTGCTGTGGCGCTATCTCGCCGAGATCAACAGGGACGGCAAAACCATCCTGCTCACCTCTCACTATCTTGAAGAAGTGGAGCGGCTCTGCCGCCAGATCGCCATTGTCAGCAAGGGACTTATCGCGCGCGAAGGCACCAAGGATGAAATCGCCGGCGGCCCCGGCGGATTGGAACAGGCCTATCTGGCGGCGACCGGCGCCGAAGCCGATCACGTGGCGGGTCAATGACCATGGACGCAAAGCTTCAAGCCAAAATGGGCACCAACTGGATCGGCCTGGGCACCATGGTCCGGCGCGAGGTGTCGCGCATGATGCGGGTGCCGATCCAGGCCTTTGTCGCGCCCTGGATCTCGGCGCTGCTCTTCATCTTCATTTTCGGATTTGTGGTGGGCGGACGCATCAACCAGATCGGCGGCCACCGCTATCTGGAGTTCGTGCTGCCCGGCATTTTGATGTTGAACATCGTCAATGCCGCCTTCCTGCAATCCTCCTCGGCGATTTATTTCTCGCGCTTCATCCGCTTCATCGAGGAAATTCTGGTCGCTCCGCTGTCCTATGCCGAAATGATCGCCGGCACCCTGTCCGTGGTGGTGCTGCGCGCTTCGGTGACTGGAGTCGGCATCCTGCTGATGGGCGTTTGCTTCGGCGCGGCGCATGTCGTGTCTTGGCCCTTGTTCCTGTTCTGGATCGTGAGCGTGTCGGCGGTGTTCGGCCTGCTCGGCATCATTGTCGGGCTTTGGTCCAAAAGCTTCGAGCAGCTCAACATGCCGGTGGTGTTTTTTCTCACGCCGCTGTCCATGGTGGGCGGTATTTTCAACACGGTGGCCATGCTGCCCGATTGGCTGCGCTGGCTGGCCTGGGCCAATCCTTTTTTCTATTTCATCAACGGCATCCGCGGTTCGATGGTCGGGTTCGACGAGACACCGCCGGGGCTGGGCATAGGCCTGACCTTGCTGTTGTTGGTTATTCTGGGCGGTACCGTGTGGCGGATGTATGCCAAGGGGTATGGACTTAGAGAGTAGGACTACCCGCGCTTGAGCGGGCGGCCCCCCTCCGGTATCTTCCACCCCATCACACAAACGCCCGATTCCGCTGCAATTTTAAGCAATCGGGCGCACAATGTTGGAGCGAATATGATCAGGATTTTGGGAATTGCCGTTGCGGTCGGTTTTTGCCTGGCACCGGTTGCGGCCATGGCTGCCGATGCCAATATGCTGGGCGTGTTCGGCAACTGGTCGGCGCTCTCCTCCGGAACCGGCGACAGGCTGACCTGTTATGCGCTGTCCAAGCCGCGCGCCAGCCGCCCGGCAAATACCACGCGCGGGCCCATCTATCTGATGGTGTCCGACTGGCCCGAGCGCAAGGTGAAGGCCGAACCCCAGATCGTCTATGGCTATCAAGGCAAGGAAGGCGCCGCCGCGGCCCTCGGCGTGGGTAGCGACAAGTTCACCTTCTTCATCCGCAACAACGCCAAGAACGGCAGCGCCTGGCTGCAGCAGTTGGGCGACAATGCGCGCCTGGTCGCGGCGATGCAGTCCGGCGTGTCGGCGGTGGCCAACGGCACCAGCGCGAAGGGCACCAAGACCAGCGATACCTACAGCCTGTCCGGCTTCGGCGATGCGCTGGCCAAGATTCACGCCGTCTGCCAGATGTGATGATGAATTCGCCCGACATCCGCACGTCTTTGATCGGGCTCGACCGCGAGGCGCTGAGGGCTGCGCTGGCGGCGGCGGGGGTGCCGGCAAAATCGCTTGCCATGCGGGTGAACCAGTTGTGGAACTGGATCTATGTCCATGGCGCGCGCGATTTCGCGCACCAGACCAACCTGGCCAAGGACTTCCGCGTCCTGCTGGAAAGCAATTTCACCCTGGCGCGGCCGCAAATCGTCACCGCCCAGGTGTCGCAAGACGGCACCCGCAAATGGCTGCTCAAGACCGGGGCGGGGATCGAGTTCGAGACCGTCTATATTCCGGAAAAGGATCGCGGTACCTTGTGCGTTTCCTCCCAGGTGGGCTGCACCTTGAACTGCCGCTTCTGCCATACCGGCACCCAGAAGCTGGTGCGCAACCTGAACCCCGACGAAATTCTGGGCCAGCTTCTGATCGCCAAGGATGCATTGGACGACTGGCCCAGCACGGCGCCGGGCCGTAAGGTCACCAACATCGTGATGATGGGGATGGGCGAGCCGCTTTATAATTTCGACAACGTCAAGGCGGCGCTGGCGATTGTGATGGATGGCGATGCGTTGGCTTTGTCCAAGCGCCGGGTCACCTTGTCCACCGCTGGTGTGGTGCCGATGATCGCGCGCGCCGGCCATGAGATCGGCTCCAGCCTGGCGATCTCGCTGCATGCGGTGCGCGACGACATCCGCGACGCGATCGTGCCGATCAACAAGAAGTATCCGATTGCCGAATTGATCGAGGCCTGCCGCACCTATCCCGGCGCCTCCAACGCAAGGCGCATTACGTTTGAATATGTGATGCTGAAGGGCGTCAACGACTCCATCGCCGATGCGCGGGCGCTGGTGAAGCTGGTGGCGGGCATTCCCGCCAAGATCAACCTGATCCCCTTCAACCCCTGGCCGGGCGCGCCGTATGAGTGTTCCGACTGGAGCCAGATCGAGAAGTTCGCCGAGATCGTCAACCGTGCCGGCTATGCCTCGCCGGTCAGAACCCCGCGCGGCCGCGACATCATGGCGGCCTGTGGCCAGCTCAAGAGCGAAAGCGTCAAAGAGCGTGCCTCGGCGCGGCTGGCCGCTGAAAAGCTTGCTGATGTCCAGTCCGGCCAACTGGCCCGCATGCCGCACTAGATTTCGGGGCTTTTTTGCCTATAGTCCCGGCGATTTTTGCAAGTAGCCCCCAGGTAAGCCCATGTCCAAGAAAGACATCAAAAAGGTCGTTCTCGCCTATTCCGGCGGGCTGGATACGTCTGTCATCCTCAAATGGCTGCAGACCGAATATGGCGCCGAAGTCGTCACCTTCACCGCCGATCTGGGGCAGGGCGAGGAGATCGAGCCGGCGCGGCAGAAGGCCATCACCCTGGGGATCAAGCCGCAGAACATCTTCATCGAGGATCTGCGCGAGGAATTCGTCCGCGACTTCGTCTTCCCCATGTTCCGCGCCAATGCGGTCTATGAGGGCGTCTATCTGCTGGGCACCTCCATCGCCCGGCCGCTGATCGCCAAGAAGCAGATCGAGATTGCCGAGAAGGTCGGCGCCGACGCGGTGTGCCATGGCGCCACCGGCAAGGGCAACGATCAGGTGCGCTTCGAGCTGGGCTATTATGCGCTCAAGCCCGACATCAAGGTGATTGCGCCCTGGCGCGAATGGAACCTCACCAGCCGCACCAAGCTGTTGGAGTTCGCCGAGGCCAACCAGATTCCGATTGCCAAGGACAAGCGCGGCGAAGCGCCTTTCTCGGTGGACGCCAATCTTTTGCACTCCTCGTCCGAGGGCAAGGTGCTGGAAGACCCATCGAAAGAGGCGGACAGCATCGTCTATCAGCGCACCATCGCGCCGGAAGATGCGCCCGACAAGGCGACGTATGTCGAAGTTGGTTTTGAAAAGGGCGATGCGGTATCCGTTGACAGCGAGAAACTGTCACCCGCGACGTTGCTGGCCAAGCTGAACGCGCTGGGCAAGGCCAATGGCATCGGCCGGCTGGACCTGGTGGAAAATCGTTTTGTCGGCATGAAGTCGCGCGGCGTCTATGAGACCCCCGGCGGCACCATTCTGCTGGCCGCCCATCGCGGTATCGAAAGCATCACGCTCGACCGCGGCGCGGCGCATCTGAAGGACGACCTGATGCCGCGCTATGCCGAGATGATCTATAACGGTTTCTGGTTCTCGCCGGAGCGCGAGATGCTGCAGGCCTTGATCGACAAGAGCCAGGAATTCGTCGCCGGCAGCGTGCGGCTGAAGCTCTACAAGGGCAATGTCGATGTGGTGGGACGGACCTCGCCCTTCTCGCTCTACAGCGAAAGCCTGGTGACGTTCGAGGATGACAAGGGCGCCTATGACCAGAAGGACGCGGCGGGCTTCATCAAGCTCAACGCGCTGCGGCTGCGCACCTTGGCCATGCGCAAGCGCCAAAAAACAGGCAAGGCAAAGGGCTGATGCCCGCCAACGAAGATCAGATCAAGTTCTGGAATGAAAAAGGCCGGGACTGGACCGAGTTGCAGGACCGCATGGACGCCAACCTGTCCGGCGCCCATGCCGCGGTCATGGCGTTTGCCGCAGCCCAAAGCGGGGAAAATGCGCTGGATATCGGCTGCGGCACGGGGCAGACCAGCCTGGCGCTGGCCGATGCCGTCGGCCCGCGCGGCAAGGTCACGGGCGTGGACGTCTCCCAGCCGATGCTCGGCCTGGCGCGCCGCCGCGCGGAAGGGCGCACCACTGTCTCTTTCACCCTGGCGGATGCTTCGGTTCACGCTTTCAAGCCGGAATTTGACCTGTTGTTTTCCCGCTTCGGGGTGATGTTCTTTGACGATCCCATCGCCGCCTTCGTCAATCTCCATACCGGGCTGAAGCCGGGGGGACGGCTGGCCTTTGTTTGCTGGCGGACGGCGCCGGAGAATCTCTGGGCCGCGGCACCGCTGATGGCGGCGCGTGCCCTGCTGCCCGAACAGCCTGCGCCCGATCCGCTGGCGCCCGGCCCCTTCGCCTTTGCCAATGCGCAGCGCATCCGCGATGTCCTGGCCGGTGCGGGTTTTGGCGACATCCGCATCGAGAAACAGGATGGCGTGATGAATATGGGCGGCGATAGCGCGGCCATCGCGGCACAGACCCTGCGGATAGGGCCCTTGTCGCGCGCACTGGGCGAGGTCGATGCGCCCACCCGCGCCAAGATCGTGGAGGTGGTGCAGCAGGCGCTGGAAGAATTCCGCACGCCTGCGGGCGAGATCGCCCCACCGACAGCCTGCTGGCTGGTCGGCGCGCGGGCTTAGAACCGCCGGCTGATGCCGAAATAGATTTCCAGATCCGGCGTCGCGCGGTTGAGGCCGAGATTGATGCCGGTATCGAGCTGGGTGTCGTTGCCCGCCAGCCAGGCCGCATCCAGATCGAAGCTGTATTGGCTGACC
This sequence comes from Alphaproteobacteria bacterium, assembly GCA_025361185.1. Taxonomy (GTDB): domain Bacteria; phylum Pseudomonadota; class Alphaproteobacteria; order Micropepsales; family Micropepsaceae; genus Rhizomicrobium. Next base: position 5,792 of record JANYAR010000121.1, read on the forward strand.
GTGCCGGCCGGGTCCAGATTCTGGCTGCTCCAAACTTCCGCGCCCAGGCTCAGGGGGCCAAAGCTTCGGCCGATCCCCACCACATCCACCAGATTGGCGTGATGGCCACTGCCCGACGCGTTGAGCAGAACATCGGCCTCCGGCGTCATGGCAACCGACCAGTAGCCCCCCAGGTCGTAGGCCATGGGAAGGACCAGCCCGCCTTCCACCGCGCCATTGCTCAAGCCCCCGCCCGCAGTCGGCAGCTTGAGGAAGGGATCGAGCACCAGGCTGAAGGCACTCGATTCATTTTCGGGGGGCGCCGGCAGCGGGTTGAACTTGGCGTGCAGGAACAGATCGCCGATGCCGCTGGCGGTGGATGTTCCCGTGGCGTCGTGCACCCGCTGAAACTGATAGAGCGCCATTCCGGCCTCCACATCCACCCGCTCGCTCAACCCCCATTTGGCCAGCAGGGAACCGGCATTGCCGCTGTCGGTGGTGACGCCCGACCGGCGCTGGAAGCTCTCGTCGAACAGGCCCAATTCAAATTGGGCGTGCCCGCTCGCGAGCGTGCAGGGGCTGGTGCCTTTGCCCGGCCGGTCAGGACAGATGGGCCCCAGGTCATTGGCGCGGGCGGGAAGGGCCCACAACAGGGCCACTCCAGCCAGCAATGCGATATTTCTGAAGGTCATGGACAGACGTGCTCCGGGTTGCAGGGAGCCTGCCCGAGGATCGTTTCGGGCCGATTTCGAGATATGTCCGGCAGGTTTCATTTGGGCGGTTCAGCGCCCAAAACACTTGCGCGCATCCAGCCGGTGATGTTGCCATCCGTCACTTTCGCCCAGCCGCCTTCTTCCGAGATCAAGGTGACCTGCGCACCCTTCGACTCTTTCTTGAGAGTCTTGCCGGAAGCCTTTGGTTCATCACGCAGAACTGAGCCAGTACGATGGACATAGCGCAGGCCGGGCGCGGCGGTGTTTACAGCCATATTCGCTGGAGCCTGAGGCACGGAGGTCGCCGTTTGCGAGGCGCTGATTGCGGTCTGGGGCACTGCCGGAGCGATGGTTTTTGCGATTTTGTCGGCGTGCTGGAAGGCCCAGAAGCCCAGGCCTCCGACAACCGCCAGGATGCCCAAGAGGCCGCCAGCGCCGCCGCCGCCCAGCTTCTGGCGATAGGAAAGCCCGGTGCCCGGAATGCCCGCATTGGCGGTGACGCCATCCTTGCCGATATTCACATCGGCACCGCGCGGCCCCAGGCTGGTGGAGACCCCGCCCTTCGACAGATTGATCCGCACCCCGGGGAGGATGGAAATGCGTTTTTGAAAGCGAAAACCCATCAGATATCCTCCGCCGCACAACGTCATTTGAACCATTCACCCTCGCAGAGACCTTTTGGGCCTGTGCGCGTGGCAACGCCCGGCCCGTCGCTTGCGCGCCGGGCGTTCGTCGCTCTCGCAGGTCCACTGGACCTGCTCGTCCGTCGCGCTGAGGCGCGCCGGACCGCTTCTCACCCCATCAGATGTCCACCGCCGCATACAAGGCGTTGTCCTGGATGAATTCGCGGCGCGGCTCGACCACATCGCCCATCAGCTTGGCGAACAACTCGCCCGCCTCGTCGGCATGCTGGACCTTCACCTGCAGCAGCGAGCGGGCATTTTCGTCCAGGGTGGTTTCCCACAGTTGTTCGGGGTTCATCTCGCCCAGCCCCTTGTAGCGCTGCAGGGTCAGCCCCTTGCGGCCCCACTCGAAGATGGCGTTCAAGAGCTCGGACGGTGAGCGGATTTCCCGTGTCTCGTCCTTGCGCTTCAGCGTACTGGCCTTGAGATAGGTGGTCTGTAGCTCGCCGGCCATCTTGTCCAGCTTGCGGGCGTCGGCGGACGCGATCAGCGCCCCGTCGATCGCCACGGCCTCGCGCACCCCGCGCACCTCACGCCAGAATTTGAGCCCGCCGTCGCTGGTGGGCTCGCCGTGCCAGCCGCGTTCATATTCCTCGGACAGGGTGTCCAGGCGCTGGGCGATGTATTTGGCGGCGTCCGCCGCCTTGACCGCGTCGGACAGGATGTCCGGATTCATGGCGCCGGAGATGGCAGCCTGTTCCAGCACAAAGCGCGGATAGTGGCGGGGGAAGTTGCCCAGCGCCGCCACCGCGGTGCGGGCATGGGCGATCAACTCGTCCAGATGGGCCCCGCTGATACTTTCGCCCGAATGCAGGTTCAGCATCGCGCCGGAAGAGCCTTCGGCGATCAGATGGTCCTGCAGCTCCGCTTCGTCCTTGAGATAGCGCTCCGACTTGCCGCGCGCCGCCTTATAGAGCGGCGGCTGAGCGATGAAGATGTGGCCGCGGTCGATCAGTTCCGGCATCTGGCGGTAGAAGAAGGTCAGCAGCAGGGTGCGGATATGGGCGCCGTCGACATCGGCGTCGGTCATGATGATGATCTTGTGATAGCGCAGCTTGTCGGCGTTGAATTCCTCCCGCCCGATGCCGGTGCCCAGCGCCGTGATCAGGTTCACGATGGCTTCGCTGGACAGCATCTTGTCGAAGCGGGCGCGTTCGATATTCAGGATCTTGCCGCGCAGGGGCAGCACCGCCTGATTGGCGCGGTTGCGGCCCTGCTTGGCGCTGCCACCGGCGCTGTCGCCCTCGACGATGAAGATCTCGCACTTGGCGGGATCGCGCTCCTGGCAATCGGCCAGCTTGCCGGGCAGCGAGGCGCCGTCCAGCGCGCCCTTGCGGCGGGTGAGTTCGCGCGCCTTGCGGGCGGCTTCGCGCGCGGCGGCGGCTTCCACCACCTTGCCCACGACGGTCTTGGCTTCGGCCGGGTGCTGCTCGAACCAGGCGCCCAGCTGGTCGATGATGGCGCCCTCCACGATGGGACGCACTTCCGATGACACCAGTTTGTCCTTGGTCTGGGACGAGAATTTTGGATCGGGCACCTTGACCGACAAGACGCAGGTGAGCCCTTCGCGGCAATCGTCGCCGGTCAACGCCACCTTGTCCTTTTTGGCCGACGGCATGTCGTCGGCATATTTGGTCACCACGCGGGTGAGGCCGGCGCGGAAGCCGGCGACATGGGTGCCGCCGTCGCGCTGGGGGATGTTGTTGGTGAAGGCCAGCGTGGATTCGTGATAGCTGTCGTTCCAGGTCATGGCGATTTCCACCGTGACGCCGTCCTTTTCCGACAGGATCATCATGGGGGCGGGGATCAGCGGCTGCTTGGCGCGGTCCAGATATTCCACAAAGGCTTTCAGGCCCCCTTCGTAATGCAGATGGGTTTCCTTGGGCTCGACGCCGCGCCGGTCGGCCAGGATGATGACGACACCGGAATTCAGGAAGGCCAGCTCGCGCAGCCGGTGTTCCAGGGTGGCGAAATCGAACTCGGTCTTGGTGAAGGTGCCGGTCGAGGGCAGGAAGGTGACTTCGGTGCCTTTCTTGCCGTTTGCGTCACCCACGACTTTCAGCGGCGCCACGGGGTCGCCGTGGCGGAACTGCATGTAATGCTCCTTGCCCTCGCGCCAGATGCGCAGGTCGAGGAACTCGGACAGCGCGTTGACCACCGACACGCCCACGCCGTGCAGGCCGCCCGAGACCTTGTAGGCATTCTCGTCGAATTTTCCGCCCGCGTGCAGCTGGGTCATGATGACCTCGGCGGCGCTGACGCCTTCCTCGGCATGAATGCCGGTGGGAATGCCGCGGCCGTTGTCGCGCACGGTGCAGGAGCCGTCGGGGTTCAGCACCACGTCGATGCGGTTGGCATGACCCGCCAGCGCTTCGTCCACGGCGTTGTCCACCACTTCGTAGACCATGTGGTGCAGGCCCGAGCCGTCATCGGTGTCGCCGATATACATGCCGGGGCGCTTGCGCACAGCATCCAGGCCCTTGAGCACCTTGATGCTGTCGGCGTCGTAGATATTCATATTGGGTTCAGACATTCAATTCACCGTGTTGAGACGTTCGGCGCCTGCGGATAAAAAACGCCGTCGCGCACTTCCAGTATTTCCGCTTTCGCCGTATCGAACAGCGATAGATCGGTGCCGGTCATCCAGGCCTGGGCGGCCAGGCTGTCGATTTCCTCGAACAGAGCGGCGCGACGCACCGCGTCCAGATGGGCCGCGATCTCGTCGAGCAGCAGGATTGGGGCCAGGCCCTCGCGGGCGCGGGACAATTCGCGCGCATCCGCCAGCATGATGGAGATCAACAGCGCCTTTTGCTCGCCGGTGGAACAGTCGCGTGCATCGGCGCGCTTCAGCGTGTGGCGAACATGAAGATCGGTGGTGTGAGGGCCAACGAGGGTGCGGCCGGCCTCGGCATCGCGCAGGCGCGAGGCGGCCAAGGCCCCACGCAATTTGCCGGCATCCCAAAGATGCAGATCATCGCTCAGGCCAAGCGAGGCGGCCGGAAAAGCACCCGCACCGCCCCGCTCAGCAAGGGCCTGGGACAGCCGCTCCACCGTGAGACTGCGGGCCTGGGCGATGAGAAGGCCTGCCTCCGCCATCTCGTTTTCCAGCCCGTCCAGCCAGGCCGGATCGCGTGGGCCGAATTTCAGCAGCCGGGCGCGTTCACGCATCGCGGTCTCATAGCGGGTGGTGGTGCGGGCATGGCTTGAATCAAACCCCAGCACCAGCCGGTCCAGGAAACGCCGCCGCCCGCCCGCGCTTTCAATGAACAGCCGGTCCATGGCCGGTGTCAGCCAGATCAGTTGCACGATATCGCCCAGGTCGGCGGAGCTTTGCGCGGCCACGCCGTTCAAACGCACCTGTCTGGAAGCGGAAGCCTGTGTCAGTCCGGTGCCGATCTCATATTCGGTCCCGCCGCGCGCCACCGTGGCCGCTACCGCCCACAGCGTCTCCTCGCTGGTGCTACCGCCCACCAAAGATGGTCCTTTGCGGGTATGTTCGGCCAGCTTGGCGCCGCGAAGCCCGCGCCCGGGCGATAGAAGCGAGATGGCGTCCAGCACATTGGTCTTGCCCGCGCCATTGGGGCCGGCCAGCACCACGGACGTGCCGCTCACGCACAGCGCGCCCGCCGCATAGGAGCGGAAATTGGTCAGTTGCAGGCGCGTCACCGCAAGACGGGAACGCTCCGCCGTGCCGGCACGCATGTTCAACGCAAACGTCAAATCAAACCCTGAGTGGCATGAGGACGTAAAGCGTGCGCGCGTCCTCCGCATCTTCGATAATGGCGGGCGAGCCCGCGTCCGACAGCAGGAAGCGCACTTCCTTGCCCTCGATCTGGCTGGTGATGTCCAGCAGATAGCGTGCGTTAAAGCCGATCTCCAGGCTGCCTGCGCTGTAGGTAGCCCCGACATCTTCCGTGGCGGTGCCGCTTTCGGGATTGACCACCGACAAGGTCACCTTGTCCTTGGACAGGTTGAGCTTCACCGCGCGGGTTTTGTCGGCGCTGATGGTGGAGACGCGGTCCACCGACTGGGCGAATTCCTTGGCTTCCAGCACCAGGGACTTGTCGTTGCCCGACGGGATCACGCGTTCGTAGGGCGGGAAATTGCCGTCGATCAGCTTGGAGGTCAGCTCCACGCCGTTGAAGCCGAACTGGATCTTGGTATCGGACAAGGAGATATCGATGGCGCCGTCGGCATCGTCCAGCAGCTTCATCAGCTCGCCCACGGTCTTGCGCGGTATGATCACACCGGGAATGTCGCCGGCGCCATCGGGCAGTTCCAGCTCATAGCGGGCCAGGCGGTGGCCGTCGGTCGCCACCGCGCGCATCACCGGCGGCTTGGCGTCCTTGGCGGCATGGACATAGATGCCGTTGAGATAATAGCGGGTCTCTTCGGTGGAAATGGCGAAGCGCGTCTTGGCAATGATGCGCTTGAGGTCGTCCGCCGCCAGGCGGAATTTGTGGGGCAGGGCGCCCGCCGCCATCTGGGGGAAATCCTCGCGCGGCAGACAGGACAGTTCGAAGCGCGACGTGCCGGCCGACACCGCCAGCCTGCCGCCTTCGCTGGACAGAAGTTCGGCCTGGACCTGGGCGCCGTCCGGCAATTTGCGCACAATGTCGTAGAGCATGTGGGCGGGCGCGGTGGCCGAACCATTGCGCAGCACATCGGCGGGCAAGCCTTCCACGATCTCGATATCCAGGTCGGTGGCAGTGAGCTTGAGCTGGCCCTTGGCCGCCTCGATCAGCACATTGGACAGGATCGGGATGGTATTGCGCCGTTACACCACGCTTTGCACATGGTTCAGCGCTTTGAGAAATGCGCCGCGTTCGACGTTGATCTTCATCATTCCACCGTCCGGTTAGCCGACCTGCTTTCCGGTGCCGGAAGCGGCCCGAAAACGCCCATTTTTCTTGTGTTTGGGAGAGCCCCCGCGGACCCCAAGACTCAAGGCCCAGACCATAACAGAAAAGGCCGTTTCAAGCCAAAAAAAACACGCGGAAAACTCCAGTTTTCCGCGTGTTTTTGTCCCTGAAAAGGCTGGCTTTTTGGGTCCCGGAACGGGGATCAGATTTCCGGGCGCCTTTGCAGCATCTGGGAGAGAAAATCCACCTCCTGGCGGAACAGGGCATCTTCCCCGATCAGGGCCTCGATGCGGCGGCAGGCATGCAGCACCGTGGTGTGGTCGCGGCCCCCAAAGCGCCGCCCGATCTCGGGCAGCGAGCGGGTGGTCAGCTTGCGCGACAGATACATCGCCACCTGGCGCGGACGGGCGACCCGGCGGGCGCGCTGGGGGGAATGAAAGTCCTTCACATCCAGCTTGTAGAATTCGGCGGTCTTTCTCTGGATGTCCTCGATCGAGGTCTTGGCGCCAGGCCCCGCGCGCAGGCCCACCGCTTCTTCCGCCACGTCCAATGTCACCGGCTTCTTGGTGAGGTCGGCATAGGTGGCCAGCTTGGTGAAAACCCCGATCAACTCGCGTGGCGAGGCGTCGTCCAGATCGGCAATTCGCTCCAGCACCGCATCGGGCAGCGCCACGTCGGGCTTGTGGCGGGAAAATTCGGCGGCGCGCGATTTCAGGATCGCCAGCCTTGTGTCGCGGTCCGGCTTGTCCAGGCCCACGCACAGCCCGCCGGCAAGACGCGATTTCACATCCGCGCCCAATCCTTCCAATGCCTGCGGCGGACGGTCGGCGGCGATCACCACCCGGCGGCGCAAATCCGCGAAGGCATTGACGGTGTAAAGGAACTCCGACGCGGTGGCGGTCGAGCGGCAGATATGCTGCAGATCGTCGATGATCAGCACTTCGGCGGTGCGCAGCTCTTCCTTGAAGGCCAGCGTGTCCTTGCGATAGAGCGCGCCCAGGAAGTGGCGCATGAAATCCTCCGCGCGCAGGAAAAGCGTGCGCTTGCCGCGCTTGCGGAATTCCAGGGCGGCGGCGTTCAAAAGATGCGTCTTGCCGAAACCGAAACCGCCATGGATGTAGAGCAGCGGAATGTCGGACTGCTGGCCGTCGGCGAAGCTTTTGGCGGCGCTATGGCCGAACTGGTTGGCCGCGCCCGGAATGAAGCTGTCGAAGGTCTGCTGGGGATGCAGCATCCGGTTCCACAGGCCCCTGTCTTCTTCGGGTCCGCGGCTTTCGCTGCGCGGCGAGATGTAGGAAATGCTGGCGGGCGCCTCGGCAAGACCCTGATGCTGGGCCTCGCGCGGAATGGCGCCGCCGATCGCCGACGGCGGCGCCGCGCTGATCACGATTGACAGCGAAGCGGGCGTGAAACCCTCGGCGACAAAGGCTTTCTCGATACGGCCGACATAGTGGTTGGCCACCCAGTTGCGCACGAAAGGCTTGGTGGCGCCGATCTTCAGCTCATCGGCGTCAAAGGATTCCAGGTTCAGCGGGCCAATCCAGGCGTCGAACACCGGATCGCCCAATTCCCGGCGCATGCGCTCACGCACCGCTGTCCACGCCGCCCGCCAGTCCTGCACCGATTGTCCCACTTGCACCATGTCGAACCCATTTTCCATTTGTGTTTGCCTCGGCCGTCTGCAGCCGTCCCCCGTCAGGTGTTCCTGTCCGGGCCCTTTGTACTTAGCCTTGCCGCCAGGGCAGATTTGCCGCCTTCCATCCATTGTGCGCGCCACGATGGCCTTGTTCGTCCTTGTCGCCTTCAAAGCCGTCCGAAATATTGAAAGCCTGGTGGAAGCCTGCCTGGGTGAGGGCGATGGCCGCGGCCCTGCTGCGCGCGCCCGAGCGGCACATGACCAGCACGGGCGCTGCCGGATCGCCCAAGGCCTGGCTCGCCTCCGTCACAAAGCCGGGATTGCGACCGCCTTCGGGAAAGCCCTGCCATTCCACACAATGCGTCTGGCGTCCCAGCGCAGAGAGGTCCGCAAGGCCGACAAAATTCCACTCCGCCGTGGTGCGCACGTCCAGAAGCTGGGCCCGGGGGTCGGCGCTGAGGCGCTGCCAGGCCTGCGTGGCGCTGATTTCACCGGCGTATCCAAGAGTAGAGGAGGGGGTCATGCTTGCGCCACAGAGAAAAATATCGGGCTGCCGGGGTCATCGCCCAGCAAAACAACGTCGTTGTTTTAAGTATTTACGGGGACGAGTATTTTCGGATATGTCCGAAAACATGCCAACTGACCCTGAATATTGTCGATTTATTTAATCTGTACTTCGACATATTCAGTGCCCGCCCCGTTCGTTGGTTAAGATACGTCCAAGCCGCGCGATCCTACAAGGGAATAAATTGAGAACAGACGCCCTGATTCGAAAAATTTTTCGCTTTTGTGAACTCGCTTAAATGGTTGTGCCGTATACGGAAAATGCTCATTTGTGACCAAGCGTTTTTGAATCAGTCACTTAGGTCTCATTTCATCCGTGTTGCAGCGGCGAAATATGACTTTTTTGAGAAGATCAGCACACGGACAAATAAAAAGGCCCGGTTTTTACCACCGGGCCCGAATCTGGACTTGAAATCCGTTAGATTTCAGCATCTTCGTTATTTGGTCAGTTTTGCGACCCGCTTGGTCAGGCGCGACACTTTCCGCGACCCGGTATTCTTGTGCAGCACGCCCTTGGAGACACCGCGCATGATTTCAGGCTCAGCGGCCTTCAGGGCGGCCAGGGCGGCTTTCTTGTCACCCGAGGTGATGGCTTCTTCGACCTTGCGGATAAAGCCGCGCACCCGGGTTTTGCGCGATGTATTGATGGCGGTGCGCTTGGCGGTGGTGCGGACGCGCTTCTTAGAGGAGGCGATATTGGGCATGGGAGTCCTGCGGTTTTTCGTAAAAGAGGCGGGCCTATAGCGCGGGATAGCCCCGGGGTCAACAAAATCCCCGATTACGCGGCTTATTCGTCCTTGAAAGCGGGCTTTCGTTTCTCGGCAAAGGCCGCCATGCCTTCCTTCTGGTCGGCCGTGGCGAATATGGCGTGAAACAGGCGGCGTTCGAAATGCAGCCCCTCCGCCAAGGTCGTTTCCTGCGCCCGGCCCACCGCTTCCTTGACCATCTGGACGGCGGGGCTGGACTGGGCGGCGATCTTCTGCGCGGCCTTCAACGCTTCGGCCATCAGCATCTCAGCCGGCACGACGCGGGCCGCAAGGCCGCAACTCTCGGCCTCGGCTGCATCCATGGTGCGGCCGGTCAGGCACAGATCCATCGCCTTGGACTTGCCGATGATGCGGGTCAGCCGCTGGCTGCCGCCCAGGCCAGGCATGATGCCCAAGGTGATTTCCGGCTGGCCGAACCGGGCGGTATCGGCGGCGATGATGAAATCGCAAACCAAGGCCAGTTCGCAGCCGCCGCCCAGGGCATGGCCCGCCACCGCCGCGATGATGGGCTTTTTGATGCGGGCGATACGATCAAATTGCTCGCCGAACAGGTTCTCCCGGTACATCTGGGAATAGGTCTTGGACTGCATCTCCTTGATATCGGCGCCGGCGGCAAAGGCGCGTTCGGAGCCAGTGACGATCATGCAGCGCACCTCTGTGCCACGGTCCCAGGCTTCCAACGCGTCAGCCAGTTCATTCAGCAAGGCGGTGTTCAGCGCATTCAGCGCGTCGGGACGGTTCAGGGTGGCGATGCCAACCGAACCATTAACGTCCATCTTGATGTTCATGTGCGCCTCACGTCTGACACTTGGGACAATAGAAGGTGGAACGTCCCGATTGCACAATGCGCTTTACCGCCCCAGGACATTTGGCGGTTTTGCAGGCCAGGCCTTCGCGGCCATAGGCCAGGAACTGATGCTGGAAATTACCGGGATCGCCGGTGGCCTGGGCATGGTCGCGCAAGGTCGAGCCGCCCGCGGCGATGGCCGCGCTCAGCACTTTCTTGATTGCCGCCACCAGGGGCGCGATCCGCTCGCGCTTGATGGAACCGGCCAGCCGCTTGGGTGAGATACCGCTGCGGTGCAAAGCCTCGCAGACATAGATGTTGCCCAGCCCCGCGATCAGCCGCTGGTCCAGCAGCGCCGACTTGATGGGCGTCTTCTTGCCGGAAAGACGCTTGGCAAGATAAGTGGCGTTGAATTGCTCCGACAGCGGCTCGACGCCGATATCCTTGAACAGCTTGTCCTGTTCCAGACCTTCGGTATCCACCAGGGTCATCAATCCAAAGCGGCGATGGTCGTTGAAGATGATGCGCGCCGGCGCGTCGGTTTCGAACACGACATGATCGTGCTTGCCGACGCCGTCGGGTGCTTTGTCATAGACATAGCTGCCGATGCGCCGCTGCTTTCCATGCGCATAGACACTCATGCGGCCCGACATGCCCAGATGGATCACCAAGGTCTCGCCGCTGTCCAGATCGGCCAGCAGGTACTTGGCCCGGCGCCAAAGTTTTTTGACTTTGCGTCCCTTGGTGCGGGCGACGAAATCCTTCGGGAAGGGAATGCGCAGATCGCCACGCCGCGTCTGCACATCGGTCAGCAGACGGCCTTCCAACACGGGGGACAGGCCCAGGCGCACGGTTTCGACTTCGGGAAGTTCAGGCATGGGTTGGTAATAAAGGGTCGCGGGGGGCGGCGGTAGCCTGTTGCGGCCGGGACAGCTATGTTCCCGTCATGACTGAGAAAACCGCCAGTTTCGGTTTCCGCGATGTGCCCGAGGACCAGAAGGAGGGCCTGGTTGCGGAGGTCTTTTCCTCCGTGGCGGCGCGCTACGACCTGATGAACGATCTGATGAGCGCCGGCGTCCATCGCATCTGGAAGGATGCCATGGTGGAATGGCTGAACCCCCAGCCGGGCTGGAAGGTGCTGGACGTGGCGGGCGGCACCGGCGACATCGCCTTTCGCATTATTGCCCTGGCCCGCTCGCGTGGCGGCGAAGCAGCCGTTACGGTTTGCGACATCAATGCCCAGATGCTGGGCGAGGGCGTGCGCCGGGCCGAAGAAAAAAAAGAAACGGGAATCGAATGGGTGTGCGGCAATGCCGAAGCGCTACCTTTTCCCGATTGCCATTTCGACGCCTATACCATCGCCTTCGGCATTCGCAACGTGACCCATATCGAACAGGCGCTGGCGGAAGCGCGGCGCGTCCTAAAGCCGGGCGGGCGTTTTCTGTGCCTGGAATTTTCCAAGGTCGAAGTGCCCGGACTGGATACGCTGTACGACGCCTATTCCTTCAAGCTGATGCCCAAGATCGGCGGCCTGGTGGCGAAGGACGAAGAATCCTACCGCTATCTCGCCGAAAGCATCCGCCGCTTTCCGCCCCAGGCGAAATTCGCAAGCATGATCGCCGAGGCGGGCCTGGAACAGGTGAAGGTGCGCAATCTGTCGGGCGGCATTGCCGCCATGCATTCGGCCTGGCGGCTGTAATGGTTGCCGTCTCCAGTTTCTTGCGCCTTCTTTATGCCGCCTGGCTGCTCGCCGGGCCGGCGCGGGCCTTTCGTGCGAAGAAGCCGGACGCCGGGGCGCGGCTCGCCCGCGCGCTGGAGCGGCTGGGACCGGCCTTTATCAAGCTGGGCCAGATGCTGGCGACACGGCCCGATATCGTGGGCGCCGCGCTCGCGGGCGGCCTGGAACATCTGCAGGACCGCTTGCCGCCGTTTTCGGAATTCGAGGCACGGGCCGAGATCACCCGTGCCTTCGGCAAGCCGGTCGAGGCGCTGTTTTCCAGCTTCGGCGCCGCCTTGGCGGCCGCCTCCATCGCCCAGGTGCACCCTGCCCAGACCAGCGACACGCCGCCGGTGCGGGTGGCGGTCAAGATCCTGCGCCCCAAGGTGCGCGAACAGTTCGCGCGCGATCTGCAGGCGCTGGCCTTCTTCGCCCGGGCCGCGGAAAGTTTTTCCGCCGAAGCACGGCGGCTGCGCATGACAGCCGTGGTGGCGACCCTGGCGGAGTCGGTGGCGTTGGAGCTGGATCTGCGCATGGAAGCGGCGGCTGCCGGCGAACTCTATGAACGCACGCGCGGCGAGGAACAGTTCCGGGTGCCGCATATCGACTGGAACCGTACCGCCTCAAGCGTGCTGACCAGCGAATGGATCGACGGCGTGTCGGTGCGCGACACCGCCGCCATCGTCGCGGCGGGCCGCGATCCCAAACAGGTGGCGGTACTGGTGATGCGCAGCTTTCTCACCCAGGCGCTGCGCGACGGCTTTTTCCACGCCGACATGCATCCCGGAAACCTGTTCATCGATGCGCAGGGGCGGCTGGCGGCGGTGGATTTCGGCATCATGGGGCGGCTGGATGCAGGCATGCGCCGTTTCATGGCCGGGACGCTCGCCGGTTTCCTGCAGCGCGATTATCGCAAAGTGGCGGAACTGCATTACGAATTTGCCTTCGTGCCGTCGCACTATCCACTCGAGACTTTCGCCCAGGCCTTGCGCGCCATCGGCGAGCCGATCTTCGGCCGCAGCGCGCGCGACGTTTCCATCGCTCGTCTTCTGGGACAGTTGTTTGAAACCACGCGCCGCTTCGACATGCAGGCCCAGCCGCAGCTGGTGCTGCTGCAAAAGACCATGGTGGTGGTGGAAGGGGTTTGCCGTGGCCTGGACCCGGACTTCGATATCTGGCAGGCGGCGCGCCCCGTCGCCGAAAGATGGGTGAGCGAAAATATGGGCCCGGAAGCAGCCCTGACCCGCGCAGGCGAAACCTTCGGCGCGCTGGGCAAACTGGCCCAGGATCTGCCGCAGCTGGTCAAGAATGCCGAAGAATTTTCCCAGATGGTGGCGGAAGGCGGCGTACGGCTGCATCCCGACACCGCCATCCAGATCGCGGCCGAGCAAGAGCGCCGCTCGCGCCCCACGCGGGTTGCGCTGATTGCCGTGCTGGTGGTGATCGCGGCCGCGCTGCTCTTCGCGCTACAGCGGCTTCTTTGAAAGCAATATGAATCGGGTGGTCAGGCTCACCGCCGCCACCAGAAGCCCGAATGCCAAGCCCAGCCAGATGCCGAAGCCCTGCATCCCGTAGCCAAAGCCCAGCAGCAGTCCCACCGGTGCGCCCGCCAGCCAATAGGACCCGCCCGCCAGCCACATCGGGCCGCGCGCGTCTTTGAGGCCGCGCAGGCTCATGGACGCCGTGACCTGAATGCCGTCCACCAACTGGAAGGCGGCGGCGACGTGCAGAAAACTCACCGCCAGCGCCAGCACGTCGGCATTGGCCGGAACATCCGGCAGCCACAGGGTGGCGATTTCGCGCGGCCACAGCAGCAGCAACAGTGCGGTCATGCACATGAAGGCCGCACCCATGGCGATGGCGGTGAAGCCGGCCCGCCGCGCCGCGGCTCCATCGCCCGCGCCCGTTGCCTGTCCCACCCGCACCGTCGCCGCCAGGCCGATGCCCAGCGGAATCATGAATGTCAGCGAGGGAATGGTGATGGCAATCTGGTGCGCCGCCAGCGAGGCCAGCCCGAAAATGCCCATCGCCAGCGCCGCGCCGTTGAACAGCGCCACCTCGAACACCATGGTGATGCCGATGGGCAGGCCCAGGTGGAAAAGCTCGGCGAAACTTGGCCAGTGGGGATGAAACAGCCGGTGCGCGATGCGGTAGCGCTTCAGGGCGGGCGCGGCCAGGCATACCGCCAGCATCGCCACGAAACTGAAGATGTTGGAGCTGGCGCTGGCGATGCCGGCGCCGAAAAGGCCCAGGCGCGGCAGGCCGAAATGGCCGAAGATCAGCGCATAGTCGAAGCCGGCGTTCCACAGAATGGCCAGCGCCATCACCGCCAGCGGCGGCACCGCGCGCGACAGCGCGGTGGAAAAACTGCGCAGTACTTGAAAGCCCAGCGCGAAGGGAAGTCCCCAGGCCAGGCCCGACATGAAGAGCGCCGCATCCGCCGCCATGTCCGGCTGCTGGCCAAGGGCCGACAGGATGGGCCGGGTGAAAATCAGCAACGCCAGCAGCGGCAGCGACACCAACGCCACCGACCACAGTCCCATGCGCACGACGATACGCACCTCGCGCTGATCACGACGCTTGAGACTTGCGCTGTGCTTGCCTTGGACATGGGCGATCACCGGTGACACCGCCATCGGCATGCCGCTGCCGAGCAGCCAGACCAGGAAATAGACCGTGTTGCCAAGCGCGCCGGCCGCCAGCGCTTCCTTGCTGTAATGGCCCAGCATCACCGTATCGGTGGCCAGGATCGTCATCTGCGCCAGCTGCGTGGCCGCCATCGGCACCGCCAGGCGCAGCAGCTCGCGTCCCTCCAGCAGCCAGGCATGGCGGCGTCGGGCGGGGATCAGCGGTCCGGGATCGGCAAGGTGGTCCATCATGGGGTGCGGTGATTAGCACGGACACGCGACGGACGCCCCTGGTGCCGCTATAAAAAGCCATGCAGCCTTGGAACATCGCCCATCGTGGCGGCGCGGCCCTGATGCCGGAGAACACGCTGGCGGCGTTTGAGGGCGCCATCGCGCGCGGCTGCGATGGCGCGGAACTGGACGTGCAGCTGACCGCAGACGGCGTGGCGGTGGTGCATCACGATTTTCGCCTGAAGGCCGGTCTGGCGCGCAAGGACGGCGTCTGGCTCAGCGAAGCCGGACCGCGGATCAAGGATCTGTCGCTGGCGCAATTGCGGCAGTTCGATGTGGGATCGCCGCAGCCGGGCGGTGCCTATGCCCTGGCCCATCCGTTGCTGAAGACGATGAACGCGCTGGTGCCGACATTGGACGCGGTGGCGGCGCTGGCGGCGGCGCAGCACTTTGTGTTGTTCGTGGAATTGAAATGCGACACCAGCCAGGATAGCGCCGATCCTGTGGCGCTGGCGGACGCGGTTTATGCCGTGATCGCGGCGCGCGGCCACTTGGACCGGACCATATTCGTCGGCTTCGACTGGCGGGCCCTGGCGCGGATTGCCGAGAAGGGCGCGGTTTGCTGGTTCACCACAGACATTCTGTCAGGCGACGCAAGGCCGGTGATTGATGCGGTTACGCGAGCGGGCGGGCAGGGCTGGTTTGCCAATTTCCCCGACGCCACGCCGGACCATGTCGCTTATGCGCGCGCGCTGGGGCTCAAAGTCGGCGCCTGGACGGTCAATGATCCCGCCGATATGCGGCGGCTGATGGGCCTGGACGCGCTCTGCACCGACCGGCCAGATCTGCTGAACAGCCCGCTTTAGGCGCCATGGAACTTTTCCCGGCCTTGGCCGTTTTATGGGCACATTTGCGGGAGAAATTGCATGTCGCTCATTTCACTGGTTGTCGTCCTGATCGTCGTTGGTGTGCTGCTCTGGCTGGTCAACACCTATATCCCCATGGACGGCAAGATTAAGTCCATCCTCAACGCCGTGGTGGTCATCGCCGTGGTGATCTGGCTGCTGCAGGTCTTTGGTTTGCTGGGCTCGCTGCAGAACATCCGCGTCGGCCGCTGACCCACGCTCGTCTTTTGCGTCCCTACGCTGTCGCTAGGGACGGGTGCGTCGCGCGTGCTCACGGGCGTTAAGCCCGCTCCGCGTTGCCACTACGCTGTCGCTAAGCAACCCTGCCCAAGCCACAAAATCCTTCGCGGTTTTATAGCCCTTCGAATAACGCCGTCGAAAGATAGCGTTCCGCGAAGGACGGGATGATCGCCACAATGGTCTTGCCGGCATTTTCAGGCCGCGCCCCCACTTCCAGCGCCGCCGCAATCGCCGCGCCCGACGAGATGCCGACCGGAATGCCTTCCTCCCGCGCCGCGCGCCGCGCGGTCTCCAGCGCGGTTTCGTTGGAGATGGTGATGACCTCATCGATCACTTTGCGGTCCAGGATGGCGGGCACGAAACCCGCGCCGATGCCCTGAATCTTGTGCGGGCCCGGCGCGCCGCCCGACAGGACCGGGGAGTCTTCCGGTTCCAGTGCGATCATCTTGACCGAAGGCTTCTTGGCCTTCAGCACCTGGCCGACGCCGGTGATGGTGCCGCCGGTGCCCACGCCCGAAATCACGATGTCCACCTTGCCGTCGGTATCGTTCCAGATTTCCTCCGCCGTGGTGGTGCGGTGGATTTCCGGATTGGCCGGGTTCTCGAATTGTTGCGGGATCACCGCGCCCGGATGGCTGGCCACCAGCTCATGGGCGCGGGCGATGGCGCCCTTCATGCCCTTGGCGGCCTCGGTCAGTTCGATCTGGGCGCCCAGGATCATCAGCATCTTGCGCCGTTCCAGCGACATGGATTCGGGCATCACCAGGATCAGCTTGTAGCCCTTGGCGGCGGCGACAAAGGCCAGCGCGATGCCGGTATTGCCGCTGGTCGGTTCGATCAGCACGGTCTTGCCGGGCGCGATGATGCCCTGCTCTTCCATTGCCTCGATCATGTGGACGCCGATACGGTCCTTCACAGAGGAAAGCGGATTGAAGAATTCCAGCTTCAGCAGGATGTCGGCCTTGGCGCCGGCTGCCTTGGGCATGCGGTTCAGGCGCACCAAGGGCGTGTCGCCGATGGTCTGGGTGATGGAGTCGTAAATGCGGCCCCGGCCTGGCTTTCCTTGTTCCATATCTGCTCCTTAATTTGGTCGCTCGCCCATACGCTGTCGCTATGGGCTTCGCCGACGCTCCTAAATGGTGAAATCGGCGCTATTCTCTACCCCTGCTTCGACACCCGCGTGACGGGCGCGCTGGCAAAGATCCTCGATCGACACCGAATCCAGCCGGGTCATCAATTCATCCTGCAGGGTGACGACAAAGGGCGCCACAATGCGCTGGCCCAGGTCGGAGTGCGGGCTGTGCTTTTCCTCGTCATCCTCGATGCTTTCGGCCACCCGCACCACATCGCCCACCGAAATGCGCCGCCGCTCGCGCGCCAGGCGGTAACCGCCGCGCGGGCCGCGCACCCCCTTGAGAATGCCGGCGCGGACCAGCTGCTGCATCACCTGTTCCAGATAGCGTTGGGGCACGCCCTGGCGGGCGGTGATTTCCTTGGCCTGGACCGGTTCGGGACGCGCATTGAAGGCGATGTCGATCACCGCTTCCAGCGCCAGCAGGGTTTTGCGCGACAGTTTCAGCATTAAGATTTCACCGCCATGCCGGTGGAGCCGAAACCGCCCGCGCCGCGCGCGCTGTCGGTCAGCGTCTCCGCTTCGATCAGCTCGGCCTGTTCATGGCGGGCAATCACCATCTGGGCGATCTTCATGCCGCGCGTGATCTTGAACGCCGTGTCGCTGTGGTTGATCAGGATCGCCTTGATCTCGCCGCGATAGTCGCTGTCGATGGTGCCGGGGGAATTCAGGCAGGTAATGCCGTGGTTCAGCGCCAGGCCTGAGCGCGGCCGCACCTGCGCCTCCACCCCCAAGGGCAGCTCGATGGCGATGCCGGTGGGCACCGCCATGCGCGCGCCGGGCGCCAGCGCAATTTCGCCGTCGGTCGCCGCCAGCAGGTCCAGGCCTGCCGAACCCGGCGTGGCATAGTGGGGCAGGGGGAGACCCTCCCCATGGGGCAATTTCTTGATGGCGACTTTCATGCGGCCCCTAGTTTCTCTGCAATGCGGGCCGCCAGCCGCGTGCCCACTTCTATCTTTGTCATCTCCGGCCAGTCTTCCACGCCAGCTTCGCTGATCAGATGGACGCGGTTGCGCTCCCCGCCCATGACGTCGCCGGAGACGTCATTGGCGATGATCCAGTCCACACCCTTGCGTGCGCGCTTGGCCACGGCGTTGGCCACCACATCGTCGGTTTCCGCGGCAAAGCCGATCAGCAGGCGCGGACGCTGCGCACCCGTCGCAATGCTCGCCAGAATGTCGGGATTTTCCACCAGCTTGATCAGCGGCACGACGCGGTCGGTGGATTTCTTGATCTTGCTGTTGGCGGCGATATCGGGCCGCCAGTCGGCCACTGCCGCCGCCATCACCATCACATCGGCGGGCAGCGCCGCCTCGCAGGCCGCCAGCATCTCGCGCGCCGTGGTGACGCGTTGCAGCTTTACGCCGTCGGGCGGGGCAAGACCGACCGGACCGGAGATCAATGTCGTCTGGGCACCGGCACTAGCGAGCGCCTGGGCGATGGCATAGCCCTGCCTGCCGCTGGAATGATTGGCGAGAAAGCGCACCGGATCGACCGGCTCGCGCGTCGGGCCGGCCGTAACCAGGGCCTTCACGCCTTTGAGTGGGCCTTGGACGGCCAGGGCCTGTTCGATCGCTGCCAGGATTTCCAGCGGCTCGGCCATGCGCCCCGGTCCAAATTCCCCGCACGCCATTTCGCCGTCATTGGGACCGACAAACAGCACGCCGTCTTTTTCCAGGACCGCACGGTTGCGCTTGACCGCCGCGCTTTCCCACATCCGCACATTCATCGCCGGCGCCATCAGCACTGGCTTGTTGGTGGCCAGCAAAGCGGTTGAGGCCAGATCGTTGGCCAGGCCGCCCGCCATCTTGGCCATCAGATCGGCGGTGGCGGGCGCCACCACCACCAGATCGGCGCTGCGCGAAAGCTGGATGTGACCCATCTGCGCTTCGTCGGTCAGGCTGAAGAGATCGCCGAAGGTTTTTTCGCCCGTCAGCGCCGAAACCGACAGCGGCGTGACAAACTGCGCACCGGCCTGGGTGAGGATGGCGCGGGTGCCCACGCCACGCTCCGCCAGGCGGCGCACCAGCTCGAGGGCTTTGTAGGCCGCGATGCCGCCGCCGATGATCAGAAGGATGCTTTTGCCGCGCACGGAAAATCCACGTCAGTTGGGCGGGGTATATAGCAAATCACGCAAGCAGCGTGTAGTTCACGTGTAACTAGCTGAAATAACAGGATAAATATTCTGTTAAGTCCCTATTTATCGGGACCTGCCATGATTTTGCCATGCGTATGACCACCGGCGATCTCTACCGACTGGCAGGCGATCTGGCCGCCGAACACGGCGCTGCCGCTTCCGATTATGCCAGCCGCGCGGTGATGACCCTGGAAGCGGAAGGCGCGCACGAGCGGGCGCAATTCTGGTTCCTGATGCTGGTACTTTTGGCCGACATTCATTCCGGCCGCGTCGATCCCGACGGCAATATCACCGTCCATTGAGGGATGCTTGCGCCGATTGCGCTAGGCAGCTCCCGGATTGAGGATGCCTTCGGGATCCAAAACAGCTTTCACGGCGCGCAGAACTTCATCCTCCAGCATTTCGTTGCCAGGCTCCCGCGCGCTGCTTGCGGCCAGTGCGGCATGGCGGATGCTGCTTGCCTGGGCGATGCCGTCATCCAGAATACGGGGAAACAGCCAGGTGAATGTCAAAGTGGCGCCTTCGGCGCGCGTCGGTCCCATATGGCAAAGCACCAGACCATGGGCGCCGGCGCGGGGCGCATGGTTTCGCATGGCTTGTTTCAGCGCGGCGCGCACCGTGACATAGAGCGAGGGCAATTTCGCCCAATTGGCGAAAAGTTCAAGCCTATCCATGCTGACGCCGCGGTCCAACAGCGTGTCGCGCCGGTAGCCGGAGGCAAAACGCTGTTTGCTCCACGCACTGTCGATGCCCAGCGCCACGGCGCCCAGCCGCTTGGCCAGGCTGTCGAACCGCCTGCGCGCTGCGTGCACTTCGCTGTCGCTGCCGGAAAATCCCACGACCAGCCGCGCCGCGCCGCTGTCAAAGCGGCGCACGCTGAGATAGATGTCGAAAAACCGGTCCGCGAGGTTTGCCTCACGGCCCGCCCGCTGCAGAGCCTGCAAAAAGCGGGTTTCGCCATCATCCGACAGGCGCAGGAAGGCGTGCGGCAGTCCGCTGCGCTGGGCTTGGTGCATCGCCGCCAGTCCGCCGGCGAAATCGGAAAACAAATAAGCGCGATGTTCCTCTTTTGCCGGCAGGGCGCGAATGCGGATGGTAGCGCCGGTGACGACGCCCAGCGCGCCGCGCGATCCCAGCATGAGCTGCGCAAGATTGGGCAAGGCAGCTGAGGTCATCAATCCTTGCGGTGTCGCGACCCGCAAGGAGTGCAGCCAATGAGCAACATCGCCATAACGCACGGCTTCCTGGCCGGCCCCGGGGGCGGCGATCCATCCCCCCAGGCTGGAGAATTCAAAACTTTCCGGGCGGTGACCCAGCATCATGCCGCGCATGCCCAGTTGCCGTTCCAGCTCCGGTCCCGTGATGCCGGCTTGCGCTTCCGCAAGGCCAGATATCATGTCAACGTCGCGGACACGGCCCAGATCCGACATGTTCAAGGTAACGACTGCGCCGAAGTCTTTTTTATGGTCGCCCCGGCTTTCGCCGGCGCTCCTGCCGCGCCCCGGCGTGACAGGACCGGTTCCGCCGCCGAACGGGATGACGGCGATGCCCATTTCGGCGCACCGTTTCAAGACCGCCAGCACATCGGCTTCACTGCGGGGATAGAGAACCGCGTCAGGCACTGTCGAAACATCGCCGGCGCGCAGCCTGAGCAGGTCCGTCAGTTCGCGTCCCGCGGCATGCCGTGCGCGGTCGAAATCATTTTGCTGTACGCCCGAGCTTCCCAGCAGAAGGGAAAGCTCCTGACGGGCCTTGTGCGAAAGGCGCGAGGGCGGCAATGCGATGGTGGAAAGTTCGCGCGACGGCGTCGCCAGCAGCGCGGGCATGCTGAAGGCGTGCGCCAGCCAGCGCCAAGCCGGCTCATTGGCCGCCAGTGGGTCCTCCTGGCCGGGGATTCCCCAGCCATTCCAGCGTGTTTGCACGAATTCCATGGCCGCAGATTAACGAAAAGGCAAGTCAGGCGCGCAGATTGATGGCGACAGGGTAAATTTCGAAAGAGGCGGGCAGCACGCCCGCGCATTCACCATCGGTTTCCACGTCTACCGCGCCTCGGGTGTCCAAGGTCGGCGCCGCGGTCAGCCGCGCCGTGCGCAAGGCACGGGCCTTCTCGGTCCGGTTCAGTCCGTCCAGAACCTGCATGTCGAACAGCCCGTTTGCCCCAGACAGGCTGACACTCAGACTGACACTCAGGTGGACACTGGCGATGCTGGCAATTTTGTCATAGCCGTCGGCCATCAGTCTGATGCGGGTTTCGCGCCAGCGCAGGCGCACGATTTTTGCGTGCAGGCGACTGGCAAAATCGTGTCCCAACAGCCGCGCGATGCGCGAGCGGCCCATCGCACGCGCCATGCTGGCACTCAATCCAAGGCTGGCGGCGCCCAGAAAATAGCGGGTGACCGGTTCGCCCCTTTCGCTGAGACAGGCGACGCGGCCCACATCGCGTTTATGAACGCGCGCCCGGCTAAGATGCGCCACGCCTGCCTGCCATCCCGGCGCAATGCCCAAGCGGCGGCACAGTGCGCTGTCATGGCCGCACTGGACAAAGCTGAATACCGCGTCGGGCGAAACCGGCGCGCCGCGGTCGAAGAAACCGTTCAGCGCCTCATTGATCGTGCCGTCGCCGCCCACCGCGATGATTTCCAGATGGCCTTCGCGCAGGGCGTCGCGCACCGTGGTGGCGACCTGGGCGGGCGCCGTGGTGACGAAAAAGGACATCAGCGGAAAGATCTTCTCCAGCGCTGCCTCGATCTCGCGCCAATCGCGGCCGGTGCGGCCGCCGGCGGCGTTGGGATTGAAAACAACGTACGCTGTCATGGGTGCGTCCGGTAAATGGGATCGAGACCGGCGATCTCGCGCGCCTTTCTGTCGGCGCTCCAGCCCAGCCGTTCCGCCATCTGGCTTGCGATTTTCTCCAACACATCCGCCGCCGGTTTGCCGAATTGGCCGATGGCGGTGCGCCGCATCACCACGTCCTCCAGGGTCAGGGCCATTTCCGCATCCACGGCGAAAGCAACCTGCGCCGCCGTGTCGCCACTGGGTCCCAGCGGGGCAAGATCGGCAAGGCGTGCATCTTTCAGCGCCTGGGGCAGGCGCGCGCCCAGCATATGCGCCATGTTGCGCAATGCGGAAATGCCGGGCCAGCGCGTTTCATATCCGTGCAGCATCTCCTCGAAACGCTCAAAGCGTCCGCCCGGCAGCGTTGTGGTCGCGGTCGTGCAGGCAGCCGTCTTGCGGCCCAGCCGCGCCGCCAGTGCGTCGGTCACGGTCTCAGCCAAGGCGCGCGAGGTGGTCCATTTGCCGCCCAGCGCCGAAAACAATCCGTCCAGCGCGCCTTCCTTGCCGTGATCCACCAGCTCGGACCGGCGGCTGACATTGTAACTGTTCTTATTGTTTTTTTGGGGCGGCCCATCACTGACCAGCGGCCGCAATCCCGCATAGAAGAACTCGACCTTGTCGCGCGCGAGACCGGCCTGGGGCAGGAATTTGCGAAAGGTTGCGAGGAAGCCGTCGATATCATCCTGCGTCACCGCCACCGTGGCGGGATCGCCGGTGAACGGTGTGTCGGTGGTGGCGAGCAGGGTATGCCCGCGCCAGGGCAGGGCGAAAAGATGTCCCGTCCCCGCTTCGATGGTGAGGCCGGCGCGGCTGATCTGGGGCACCAGCAGATGAATACCCTTGGAGCGGATCAGCCGGTGCGCCGCGGCCGTGCCGCTTGCCTGTTCCAGGAACAGATCGGCCCAGGGCCCCGCCGCCACCAGCACGGTCCGGGCGCGGATGTCGAACGGCGCGCCCGTCACGTGATCGCGCACGCCGCAGCCTTCGACCTTGCCGGCCCGCAGCAGCAGCCTTTCCGCCGACACATAATTGGCGATTGCCGCGCCATTCCCGTCCGCGTCGATCAGGTTTTCCAGCGCGATGCGCTCGGGCATGTACATTTGGGCATCGTGATATTCGAAGGCCCCTGCGAAACCATCGCCCGCCAGCACCGGTTCGCGCGCCAGCGCGTCTTGTCTACTCAACCAGCGATGGCCTGGCAGATACTGGCTGGGGTCGCCCAGCCGGTTGCGGTCAAAGGACAGAATGTCATACAGCGTCAACCCTGCCTCAAGCTTGATCCGTTCGGAAATACCGCTGCCGTATAGCGGCAACAAAAAGGGCAAGGGCCGCACCAGATGGGGCGCCATGCGCATCAGGCCCAGGCGTTCGGCCAAGGATTCGCGTACCAGCGAGATTTCAAGATTGCGCAGATAGCGCAGGCCGCCATGGGCCAGCTTGGAATTGTGGGCGCTGGTGGCGCAGGCGAAATCGCGCGCCTCGACCAGGGCCACCGACAGGCCGCGCATGGCGGCGTCGCGCGCGGTAAAGCAGCCGGTGGCGCCGCCGCCGACGATCAGGACATCAAATGTTTCGCTGGAAAGTCTTTGAAGGGCGCGCTGCATGCGCGCGGCAGGCTACATCCCAAAAACCGAGATGCCTACTTGATCTTGCCTTCCTTGAACTCGACATGCTTGCGCAGCACCGGATCGTATTTCTTGATCTTGAACTTTTCGGTCATGGTGCGGGTGTTCTTCTTGGTGACATAGAAGAAGCCGCTGCCGCTTTCGCTGTTGAGGCGGATTTTCGCAGTGGTCGGCTTCGCCATGGGATACTCCAAAAAAAGCAGGTCGAGGGGCAGGGTGATGGCTTACCGGCCCCAGTCCTGTCAAGGACTTAAGGGAAAAATCCCCGTTTTCAGCGCTTTTTGCCTCGGAATCGGTCCTTGCCGGGGCGTTTTCCCGGCTTGCCGCTGTGGGGTTTGCCGCCTGGCCGGGGCGCGGCCCCGCTTGCATCGACAAGCGCAAATCTCAGGCCCCCCGTCAGGGGGGCGGCTTCCAGCAGCTTCACTGCCAGCACATTGCCCATGCCGTAACTGACGCGGCTGCGGCTTCCCACCAGGGCGTGGCGCTTTTCATCGTGGTGGAAGAAGTCCGCGCCCAGGCTGCGGATAGGGATCAGTCCTTCCGCCCCCGATTCCGCCAGCCGTACAAACAGGCCGAATCGGGTGACGCCGGTGACCCTTGCATCGAAGGTCTGGCCGATGCGGTCTTCCATGAAGGCGGCGACATAGCGGTCGGTGGAATCGCGCTCCGCCGCCATCGCCCGGCGCTCGGTCATGGTGATGTGTTCGGCGACCGAGCCCAGCCCGGTCATTTCGCGGTCGGTGAGGCCGTCTTCGCCCAAGGCAAAAGACCGGATCAGGGCGCGATGCACGATCAGATCGGCATAGCGGCGGATGGGCGAGGTGAAGTGGGCATACTTGGCCAGGTTCAAGCCGAAATGGCCGATATTGGCGGGGTCATAGATCGCTTGCGCCTGGGAGCGCAGCACCACGTCGTTCATAACTGCTTCGTGCGGGCTGCCTTTGGCGCCCGCCAGAATGCGGTTGAAGGTGCCGGGCTGCACCACCTGTCCCTTGGCGAAGCTGATGTTGAGGGTGCGCAGGAAGTCCGAGAAGGCGAACAATTTTTCCTTCGACGGCGTGTCGTGCACGCGATAGATCAAGGGCGTCTTCGCCTTTTCCAAGGCCTCGGCCGCCGCGACATTGGCCAGCACCATGAACTCTTCGATCAGTTTCATGGATTCCAGCCGCTCGCGATAGGCGATGGAGGCAACCTTGCCGTCGGCGCCAAGGATCGCGCGGCGCTCGGGTAGGTCCAGATCTAAGGGATCGCGCTTGCCGCGCGCGACGGTGAGGGATTGGTAGGCGTCCCACACATCGGCCAGCGTCTTCTTCACCGTCTCCGTCATCCCGGCATGGGGATCTTTATCGAAGGCGGCCTGCGCCTGGGCGTAAGTGAGCCGCGCCGCCGAACGCATCACCGCACGCAGGAAGGTGTGGCTTTTCTTGTGGCCATGGCGGTCGAACACCATGCGCGCCACAAGACAGGGCCGGTCGACACCTTCCTTCAGCGAACACAGATCGGCCGAAAGTTCCTCCGGCAGCATCGGCACCACCCGGTCGGGAAAATAGGCGCTGTTGCCGCGTTTCAAGGCTTCCTTGTCCAGCGCCGAGCCGGCGGTGACGTAATGGGCGACATCGGCGATGGCGACCAGCATGATATGGCCGCCGGGGTTTGCGGCATCCTCATCGGGGCCCGCCCATACCGCGTCGTCGTGATCGCGAGCGTCGGGCGGATCGATGGTGACCAGCGGCACGGCGCGCAGGTCGGTGCGTCCACGCGCATCAATGGGTTTGGCAGCCTTGGCTTCATCAATCACAGCCTTGGGAAATTCGGTGGGAATGCCGTGATCGTGGATCGCGATCAGGCTGATGGTCTTGGGACTGTCCATGCTGCCGATGCGCTCGACCACCTTGACGCGGGAGAAACCCGCGATGCGCCCCGGTTTGGGCTCCGCGGCGACCAGCTCATTGTGCTTGGCGCCGCCCAAGTCGGATTTGTCCAGCGCATATTCGGTGCGCTCTTTCTTGTTGATGGGCACGAGCCGCCAGCCGGTGGCGGGCGCGTCGCGCAGCACGCCGATCAGCCGTGTTTCTGTCTCGCGTTCCAGCCGGCGGACGATGCGGGCTTCGTAACTCTCACCGCGCTTTTCCAGTTTTGCCAGCAGCCGGTCGCCCGGCCCCGGCGCGCCGCCTTCCTTGGGCGGAATGAGATAGATGACCGGCGGGGTTTCATTGCCGGTCCAGTCCAGCGGCCGGGCCAGAGTCTCGCCATCGCCGTCCGTGCCGGTGACCTCGACGATGCCCACCTCCGGCAATTCGCCGCGCTTGGCAAAGCCGCGCTTGGGGGAGCCTTCGATCGCTCCTTCGGCCTGCAATTCCTTGAGAATGCGCTTGAGAAGGATTCGGTCGGAGCCTTTCAGGCTCAGTTTCCTGGCCAGGTCGCGCTTGTTGGCGCCCGATGCCAGCAGTTCGAGCACGCGCGCCTTATCCAGGGCGCGCGTGTTCTTTGGAGTATTCTTCAATGGGTCCTATTCGCCTGCCATCTCGGGCAATTTGGCCTTCGACTTGCCGGTGCTCTGAACTTTTCCAGGGACTACGGGCTTGGCAGCTTTCTTTTTGCTTGTGGTTGATTTGGCTTTCGCCGCAGCGGCTTTCTTGGCCGCGCCGTTGGTTTTTTCAGGTGTCGCAGCCTTCTTTGCCGCCTTATTTTCACTCTTTGGCGCTTTCGCAACCTTGGCGGGCTTTTTCTTCTTGCCGCCTTTTGCCGCGCGTTCGGCAATCAGCGCCAGCGCCTGTTCCATGGTCACTGCATCCGGCTCGGTGCCTTCCGGCAAAGTGGCATTGGTTTCGCCGTCGCTGACATAGGGACCGAATTTGCCTTTCAGCACCTTGATCGGCTTGCCATCGGGTGCCGCACCCAGATCCTTCAAGGTCTGCGCGCCGCGCCGGCCTGGGCCCTTGGCCTTCTTTTCGGCCAGCAGGGTGACGGCGTGGTTGAGTCCGATCTCGAACACGTCTTCCGGGGAGTCCAGAGACGCATAGAGGCCGTTATGGGCCACATAAGGTCCAAAGCGCCCGAAATTGGCGGTGATCTTCTTGCCGTCTTCGGGATGCTCCCCAACTTCGCGCGGCAGGGATAACAGCTTGATCGCCAGCTCCAGATCCACGTCGGCCTTGTCGGTGCCCTTTGGCAACCCGCTGCGCTTGGGCTTGTCGCCTTCGCCCAGTTGCACATAAGGCCCGAAGCGCCCCGTGCGCAGGGTGATCTTGTCCTCGGTGCCCGGAAACAGGCCGATGTCCACCGGACCGGCATCGCCTTCGCCCGGCTTGGCGCCGATCTGGCGGGTAAATTTGCACTCCGGGTAATTGGTGCAGCCGACAAAGGCGCCGAAGCGGCCCAGCTTGAGATTCAGGCGGCCGTTTTCGCAGGACGGACATTTGCGCGGATCGGTGCCTACTTCGCCGTCCGGGAAGATGTGCGGCGACAGCACCTTGTCCAGCTCGTCGATGACATCGCGAATCTTCAGGTCCTTGGTCTCGGCCACCGTGGCCGAGAAGTCCTTCCAGAAATCGCGCAACAGTTGTTTCCAGTCCAGTTTGCCGTCGGAAACCTCGTCCAGCTTTTCCTCCAGGTCGGCCGTGAAGTCATAGGCGACATAGCGGTGGAAGAAGCTGTTGAGAAAGGTGGTGACCAGGCGGCCCTTGTCTTCGGGAATGAAGCGCTGGCGGTCCATGCGCACATAAGCGCGGTCACGCAAGGTCGAAATGATCGAGGCATAGGTGGAGGGGCGCCCGATGCCCAGCTCTTCCAGCTTCTTGACCAGGCTGGCTTCCGAATAGCGCGGCGGCGGCTCGGTGAAGTGCTGCGCCGGATTGATGGTTTCGACCTTGGTCTTGTCGCCGGCCGCGACCTTGGGCAGCCGTGAACCGTCTTCGTCCGACTCGTCGTCCTGGCCTTCCAGATAGAGGGTGAGGAATCCGTCGAACAGAGTGACGGTGCCGGTGGCGCGCAGGGTGATCTTCTTGTCGGACGACACCACATCCACGGTGGTGCGTTCCTGCTGCGCCGATTCCATCTGGCTGGCGACGGCGCGCTTCCAGATCAGTTCATAAAGCTTGGCGGCGTCACCATCGATATAGCGCGCGACTTCTTCGGGGGTGCGGGCAAAGCTTGTGGGGCGCACCGCCTCATGGGCTTCCTGGGCGGTGGTGTTGTTGTTGGCATAGACCCGTGCGCTGGGAGGTACATATTTGGCGCCATAATTCTTGCCGATGACCTCGCGGGCTTCGGTGAGCGCTTCGGCTACCATGGTGATGCCGTCGGTTCGCATATAGGTGATCAGGCCGGTGGTATCGCCGCCGATCTCCACGCCCTCATACAGGCCTTGCGCGACCTGCATGGTGCGCTTGGCATTGAAGCCCAGTTTGCGGCTGGCCTCCTGCTGCAGGGTGGAAGTCTTGAAGGGCGGCGAGGGATTGCGCTTGACCGGATTGGCTTCGACGCTGGCGACGCTGAATGTCTGTGCTGTAATCGCGGCGAGTGCGCGGTCGGCATCGGCCTGGTTGGCCAGCGACATCTTTTCGATTTTTTTGCCGTCCAGCTGGATCAGCCGGGCGGCGAAATTGCCCGAGGCCGCCACGAGATCGGCATCGATGCTCCAATATTCCTGCGCCCGGAAGGCTTCGATTTCCTGTTCGCGCTCCACTACCAGGCGCAATGCCACGCTTTGCACCCGGCCGGCCGAGCGCGCGCCCGGCAATTTGCGCCACAACACCGGCGAGAGGGTGAAACCCACCAGATAGTCCAGGGCACGGCGCGCCAGATAGGCGTCGACCAGCTCCTTGTTCAGTTCGCGCGGATGGGCGATCGCTTCCATGATCGCCGACTTGGTGACGGCGTTGAACGCCACCCGCTCGACGGGGATCTTGCCCAGGACCTTCTTTTCCTTGAGCACTTCCAGAATGTGCCAGCTGATGGCTTCGCCCTCGCGGTCGGGGTCGGTGGCCAGGATCAGCTTGTCGGCGCCTTTCATGGCGGCCGCGATGTCCTTGATCTTGGATGCAGCGCGGGCGTCGATATCCCAGGTCATGGCGAAATCGTCGTCCGGCTTCACCGAGCCGTCCTTGGAGGGCAGGTCGCGGATATGCCCGAAGCTGGCCAGCACTTTATAGTCGCTGCCCAGGTACTTATTGATGGCTTTGACCTTGCCGGGGGACTCGACGATCAGAACATTCATCTAGGAAACAGAACCTAATTGGGGGGTGAGAAGGGGCTTATCTGGGGTCGCAGGCGCAATCTGCAAGGTCATGGCCAAGGTCATGGGTGGTACCGGTCCGGCAAAGGGGCGGGACACTGGCCCCCGCCACAGCCGCCTGTCAACGCCGGATAGGCGGGGCTGTTATAACCTTCAGTTGCAATTTGCCGTTCAAATCCCATTGGACATAACCACAGGTTGTGAAATTTCGGCTCTCTTCCTATGGTAAAGCGCCAAATTCTTACGAAATGATGATGATGGCGCGGGGAAATTGGCCGCGTCCGCCGCAGAACACACGGCATCCCTCTGATTTCTCACGGAAATCAGGTTCGCCCGCGCTTTTTTTGGGGAAATCGCTAGGGGCCCCGGGACCTGGGTCCCGGGGCCAAAGCGCCTAACGGCTGCCGACGGGAACCACTTCGCGGCCATAGGTGGCGTTGGTGACAAGGGCAAAACTGCCATACATGGCCAGCGCCCCGCAGAGGAGGCCGACCCAGCCGCCCGCCTTGTGAAGCATCGCATCGCCCAGGATCGCACCGCCGCCCAGCAGGAAGAAGGCAATCCACAGGGTCAGGAAAATACCGAACAGCAGCCGCGACAGGCGGAAGGTCGAAACCCAGAGACCCAGGGTGAACACGCCCCACAGCAGCAGGCACTCACCGATGGCGCTGCCCGCGCCGGAAAGGTCCAGCACGTGATTGTTGCCCAACAGGATCAGCAATGCGAACCACCACCAGAAGGCGCCATAGCTGGTGAAGGCGGTGGCGCCGAAGACATTGCCGGTCTTGAATTCCATGATGCCGGCGATGATCTGCGCCGTGCCGCCGAACGCCATCGCCAAGGGTATCACCACTGGTTCGCCGGCCACGGGCAACAGGCCCGCATTGATGCTGCTTAATAGAACGGTTGTAAGCCCGAAGCCCATCAGCCCCAGAGGGGCGGGGTTTGCTGTTGTGTCTGCCAAGTATGCCTCCCAGTTCTTGTTTTTGTGGAAGAAGCCTACCCGTCTTTCAACGCCAGCACACCCGATTCCCCGGCTGGCGGGCGCAGCGTCCGGCCAGTTCCAGCTCCAGGATCACGGTCAGGACGGCGGCGGCGGGCGCGCCGATTTGCCGGATCAGCTCGTCGATTTCCACAGGGGCAGGCCCCAAGGCCTCCTCGACGGCGGCGCGAATGCGGTCCGCCTCTGCGTCCGATGCACCGGCGCGAGGCGGAGGTGGCGCTTCCGGCTCAGCAAAGCCTGCACCCAACATGGGTGACAATACGGCCAAGATATCCTGGGCGCTTTCGGTGAGGGTGGCGCCTTCGCGGATCAGCCGGTTGGCGCCCTTCGCGCGCGGATCCAGCGGCGAGCCCGGCACGGCGAAAACCTCGCGCCCTTGATCCAGAGCGCACTCAGCGGTGATCAGCGAGCCGGATTTTTCCGCCGCTTCCACCACCACCACGCCGCGCGCCACCCCTGAGATGATGCGGTTGCGGCGGGGAAAATGACGGGCCTGGGGTGCTTCGCCCAGGGGCATCTCCGAAATGATCGCGCCCTGGTTTTTGATCGCGGCATAGAGCTTTTCGTTTTCGGGCGGATAGATCACGTCCACCCCGCCGGCCACCACCGCCACAGTCCCCACCGCCAGGGCCGCGTCATGGGCGGATGCGTCGATGCCGCGCGCCATCCCCGACACCACCACCAGCCCGGCAAAACCGAGCTCGCGCGCCAGCGTATCGGCGAATTTGCGTGCCAAGGCGGATGCGTTGCGCGCGCCCACGATGGCGATCATTTCCTTCTGCAGCAGATGGGGGTGACCCAGCACGCTGAGAACCGGCGGTGGCGCTTCCAGCGCCGCCAACCCGCGCGGATAGTCGGGCTCGCAGGAGGCGATCACGCGTCCACCCAGCTTTGTCAGCGCGTCAAGCTCGCGCGCGGCTTCGTCCGCGCCGGGCAGAACAAAATTCTTGGCTCCGCCGCGCTGCGCCAGGCGGGGCAGTTCTTCAAGCGCCGCGGCGGCCGAGCCGAAGCGCGCCAGCAGATTGCGGAAGGTGACGGGACCGACATTTTCGGTGCGCGCCAGTCTGAGCCAGGCGCGGCGCTCGTTATCCTGCACGGCTCTTGGCTCCGATGCGTGGTTCGGTGCCGTTGAGCAGCCGGCGGATATTGTCGCGATGCATATAATAAATGAGCGCGGACAGGATCAGCGCCAGCAAGGCGTACAACTCCTGATGCAGCAGCAGAAAATAGGCCGACGACAATGCGATGGCGATCAGGGCCGACAGCGAGGAGATGCGCCAGACCAGGGCCGCGCCCAGCCATGTCGCGGCGACCAGGGCGCCCACCGGCCAGTACAGGGCAAAGCAGACCCCTACGAACGTGGCCACGCCCTTGCCGCCCTTGAAGCGCAGCCAGACGGGAAACAGATGCCCCAGCACCGCGCCCAGCCCCGCCAGGACTTCGCTGTCGTAAAATAGAAAATAACGCGCCAGCAGCACCGCCGCTGCGCCCTTGGCGCCATCGCACAACAGAGTTGCAGCGGCCGCCCACTTCTTGCCGGTGCGCAGTACATTGGTGGCGCCAATATTGCCCGAGCCGATCTTGCGCACATCGCCCGCGCCCGAGAGCCAAGTGAAGAACAGGCCGAACGGGATGGCGCCCAGCAGATAGCCCAGCGCCAGGCCAATGGCCATCCGGTCGAAATGAAAAGAAATCCCCACATCGGACATGATTGCGACGATGCCAGTCTTGATCGCGGAAATCTACCTTGCGTCGAAGACGTTTGTGCCGCCGACAAAGGTGGCGCGCACCCGGCCCTGGAATTTGCGCCCGTCAAAGGCGGTGTTGCGGGAACGCGAATGCAGCTTTTCGGCGTCCACCACAAAGGGCTCGCCTTCGTCCAGCAGGATCAGGTCGGCGGGCGCACCCTTGGCCAAGGTGCCGCTCGCAAGCCCGAAAATACGCGCCGGGGCCGCCGTCATGGTCTTCAGCACATGGGGCAGGCTGGCCTGGCCGTTATGCACAAGCGACAGAGCGGCGGGCAGCAATGTTTCCAGTCCCACCGTGCCGGCGGCGGCGGTGGCGAAAGGCTGGCGCTTGGTATCGGCGCCCTGCGGTTCATGGCTGGAAACGATCACGTCGATGACGCCGCTGGCCACGCCTTCGGCCATGGCGGCGCGGTCGTCCTCGCTGCGCAGCGGCGGGCGGACCTTGCGGAAGGTGTAGTAAGAGCCGACATCCAGCTCGTTCAAAGTCAGATAATGGGCGGCCACGCCGCAGGTCACCTTCACACCGCGCGCCTTGGCGGCGGCAATCACCTCCAGGCTGGCGCGGGTGGAGATCTGGCCGAAATGCACGCGCGCACCGGTCAATTCCACCAGCCTTATATCGCGTTCCACGATCATGGCCTCGGCAATGGCAGGAGAAGCGGGCAGGCCCAGACGGGTGGCGAATTCGCCTTCGGTGGCGCTGGCGTCTTTCACCAGCTCCGGATCTTCGGCATGACAGATCACAAGCGCATTAAAGGTCGCGGCATAGGACAAGGCCCGGCGCAGCACCCGCGCATTGGCGACGGAGCGGTCACCATCGGTAAATGCGACAGCGCCGGCTTCCTGAAGAAGTCCGATCTCGGTCATGGTCTCGCCCGCAAGGCCCTTGGTCAGGGCGGCGCAGGGCAGCACCCGCACTTTCGCGGTCGCCTGGGCGCGGCGCAGGAGGAAATCCACCAGCGAGGGCTCGTCGATCACCGGATCGGTGTTGGGCATCACGATCATGGAGGTGACGCCGCCCACCGCCGCCGCCATGCTGGCCGATTCCAGGCTTTCGCGATGTTCCGCGCCCGGTTCTCCGGTGAAGACGCGGCAATCGATCAGGCCCGGCGCCAGCACCAGGCCCCGGCAGTCGATCACTTCTGGATCATGGGGCTCGGCGTCGTTGAACAGGCGCGGACCGACATCGGCGATGCGGCCATTTTCCACCAGCAAGCCACCCTTGACGTCCAAACCGGTGGCAGGATCGACCAGTCTTGCATTGCGGAAGGCGGTGCGCTTCATGCCAATCCCCTCATGCCAGTCCCCTCATGCCAGTCCCCTGGCAAGCGCATCCAGGATCGCCATGCGAAGGGCCACCCCCATCTCCACCTGTTCGGCGATCAGGCTGACTTGGACATCGTCGGCAATGTCGCTGGCGATCTCCACGCCGCGGTTCATTGGGCCCGGATGCATCACCAGCGCGCCGGGCTTGGCATGGGCAAGCTTTTCACGGTCCAGGCCATAGAAGCGGAAATATTCCCGCGCCGAAGGCACGAAGGCACCCGCCATGCGCTCCAGCTGCAGGCGCAGCATCATCACGATGTCGGCGCCCGCCAGTCCCTGTTTCATGTCGGTATAGACTTCCACGCCGAAGCGTTCCGCTTGGGCTGGCAGAAGCGTGCGCGGCGCCACCAGGCGGACCCGCGCCCCCATCATCAACAGCAGCCGCAGATTGGAGCGCGCCACGCGGCTATGCAGCACGTCGCCGCAGATCGCCACCACCAGCCCTTCGAAGGAACCGAGATGGCGGCGAATGGTGAGTGCGTCCAGCAGCGCCTGGGTGGGATGTTCGTGGGCGCCGTCGCCGGCATTGATGACGCTGCAATCGAGTTTGCGCGACAGAAGTTCCGCCGCGCCCGCATCCTGATGGCGCACCACCAAGATGTCGGGCCGCATGGCATTGAGAGTGGAGGCGGTGTCGAGCAGGGTCTCGCCCTTGGAGACCGATGACGTCCTGACCGACATGTTCATCACGTCCGCGCCCAGCCGCTTGCCCGCCAGTTCGAAGGAGGACTGGGTGCGGGTGCTGGATTCGAAGAACAGGTTGATCAGGGTGCGGCCCTTGAGCAGGGCGGTCTTCTTGTCGGTGGCGCGGCCCTGAACGACATAGGTCTGCGCCAAGTCGAGCAATGCGGTGATGTGGAAAGGAGAAAGCCCTTCGATCCCCAGCAGATGCTTGGAGGGCAGGATCGGTGCGGCGTCAGGCGATGTCATTAAAGTGGGCCTTATAGATAGCAAACCTGCTCCCGGCAAGGCGGTCAGGGGACCGTCTTGTCCACCGTGATCCGTGTGGCATTGTTAATGCAGCCGAAATCCTTAATTCCGGCGATGTTGATCGCGGGGGGCAGGGGGCAGAGTTCATAGGCGCCGGTGATGCGGGTCTTCATCGAACCGGTCTTGCTCTGCCAGTAAAGCCAGTTCTGCATCACCTTGGGGGCAATGTCGGCATTGCTGTCCGGCGGCGCCTTTATGATGATGCGTGTTCCGTCCTCGGCAGTCAGCGTCACCCCCAGGCCTTGTGTGAGACCCAGGCTGCCCTTGACGGTGGAACAGCGCCCGGTGAGCGCCGGGCTTTTCTTGCAGGTCATCTCCGCCGCCAGCGCGGCGGGCGACACAAGACAAAGAAAAACCGTCAAGACCCATCTAAGCACCGCTCATTTCCTCCAGCGTCTTTCCCGCCGGCTCCGGCAGGAACAGGATGGCGATCATGGCGATTGGAATTGACGCCAGCAACCATTGGATCGCAGGCCCGTGTCCGCCTAATTTGTCGTAGAGCACGCCTTCCAGGGCGAGCGCCGCGGCCCCCGCGCCGATTTCTATGGCATAGCGCAACGCGCCGACCGTGGCGCGGTAATGGGTGGGCACGATTTCCAGCGCAAACCCCGCGATCATGGTATCGCCGGCGAAAAAGCCGAAGAAGCCAAGCACCCATAGCAGCGGAACCGCCCAGGGCGGCGCGCCGTGGAAGAACAGGAAGAAACTGACCCCCGCCAGCGCGATCGTGGCGATGGCCAAGGGCCTGCGGCCCAGCCGGTCCGACAACCGCCCCGCCGCGATCGTCAATCCCAGCCCGATCAGCCCACCGGGGATCAGGACCAGGCTGACCTGCGCGGGCGAATAGTGATAGACCTCCTGCATATATTTCTGGGCCAGAAAAGTGGCGGGTGAAATGGCGAAGCCAAAAGCCGCCGCCGCAATGATCACGGTCACAACGCGGGCCGGATATTGCCGCGCTATGTCTTTCAGCAGGTCCAGGATCGCGCTTCTTTTAAGGCCCGCTTCTCCTTGCGCTGCGAAGCGTTTGGTTTCCGGCAGCCGTCGGCGCAGGAAGGCGACAAGGAATATCGGCAGTGCGCCGATGACGTACAAGGCGCGCCAGCCATGGGGCAGGATATCGACGGCGCCGAACACCGCCGCCGCCACGCCCGCCCCCGTGAAATAGAAGGCGATGATTATGGTATTGGCCCAACCCCGCGCCTTGGCGGTGATTTCCTCGGCGACCACCACAAACAACAGCATTTCCTCGGCATAGCCGAAGACGCGGGTAAAAAACTGCGCGCCGACGAATTCCGGATAATGGGCGGCGAAGGCGGTTGCCAGGGTGAAAATGCCCTGGCCAAAAATGGTGAAGAGCAGAAGGCGCCTGCGGCCTACCAGATCCGCACTCGCCGCCAGCAGCAACGCGAAGATCGCGGCGACGCGAAGATAGGCGAGGGTCGGGCCCAATTGATTCTCAGGGATTTGCAATGACGCCTGGATCTGCAATGTCGCCAGGCCATAGATGTTCACGTCATAGCCCGCGAACAGGGCGGCGGCGCCCACCAGCAGGAAGATGCGTTCGGTGCGCAGGTCTATGGCAACGGGCGGGCGGAAGTATTTGAGGAAGCGCGCGGGGTCGGAATCCTGGCTCATCGCAAATTCCGCAGCCGGTCCAGCGCGCCCTGCAAAATGTAGGCGGCCGCCATCTTGTCCACCACCTCCTCGCGGCGGCGGCGCGAGGTGTCGGCGTCCAGCAGGGTACGGGTCACCGCACTGGTGGAAAGCCGCTCGTCCTGGAGTACCAGCGGCAGCGGGCTGTGGTTCGCCCAGTTGCGGCCAAAGGCCCGGGCGGACTGGGCGCTGGGGCCGTCGGAGCCGTCCATGTTCAGGGGCAGGCCGACCACCAGCCCGCCCACCCCTTGCACACTTATTATAATGTCCAGCTGGGCGGCATCGGCGGCGAATTTGCCCCGTTTCAGGGTCTGCATCGGGGTGGCGATGGAGAGTAGGGTGTCGGAGAGGGCCAGCCCGATGGTCTTTTCGCCCAAATCCAGCCCCAGCAGCCGCAATCTTGGGGCCAGTTTGAGGTCTTCCAGTGCCACAACCGCCACCGGCCGCTTCCCTTTTTGTCCGTTTTGCTTGCCTCCGGACCCCCCGGTTGCTAGCAAGCTAGCATCCTCTAACACAGCAGGAAATTCATGTCCGTCGATAAGGACACCGTGCGCCGCATCGCCAAACTGGCCCGTCTGGCCGTGCCGGAAAGCCGGCTGGAGCCCATGGCCGGGGAATTGAACGGAATCTTCCAGTGGGTCGAGATGCTGGCAGAGGTGAATGTCGAAGGCGTGCCGGCCATGACCAGCGTGGTGGCCCAGAAGCTGAAATG
The DNA here is from genome assembly GCA_025361185.1 of Alphaproteobacteria bacterium. Taxonomy (GTDB): domain Bacteria; phylum Pseudomonadota; class Alphaproteobacteria; order Micropepsales; family Micropepsaceae; genus Rhizomicrobium. The sequence continues at coordinate 41,903 of JANYAR010000121.1, forward strand.
GCGCCAGGACAAGGTGAGCGATGGCGGTCAGGCCGATGACCTGATGGTCAACGCGCCCGATGCCGAGGATCATTTCTTCGTGGTGCCCAAGGTGGTTGAGTGATGCCCCGCCCTTCATCTGATTTGACCACCATGACCTTGGCCGAGGCGCGCGACGCCATCGCGGCCAAAAAACTTTCCTCCCGCGAACTGACGGCGGCCTTTGTAACGGCTATTGAAAAGGCGCGCCCCTTGAACGCCTTCATCACCGAGGCGGGCGAAAAGGCGCTGGCGATGGCCGACGCATCCGACAAGCGCATCGCGGCAGGCCAGGCGCGCGCGCTGGAAGGCTTGCCGCTGGCGATCAAGGACCTGTTCTGCACCAAGGGCACCCGCACCACGGCGGCGTCCAAAATTCTCGGCAACTTCGTGCCGCCCTATGAATCCACCGTGACCCAGAATCTGTGGGATGCGGGCGCGGTGATGCTGGGCAAGACCAACCTGGACGAATTCGCCATGGGCTCGTCCAACGAGACATCCGCCTTCGGCCCCGTCTTCAATCCCTGGCGGGCGAAGAATTCCAACGCCAATCTGGTGCCGGGCGGCTCGTCCGGCGGTTCGTCAGCGGCGGTCGCCGCCGATCTGTGCCTGGCTGCTACCGGCACCGATACCGGCGGTTCCATCCGCCAGCCCGCGGCCGTCACCGGGCGGGTGGGTCTGAAGCCGACCTATGGCCGCTGCTCGCGGTTCGGCATTGTCGCCTTCGCCTCCTCGCTGGATCAGGCCGGGCCCATGACCAAGACGGTGCGGGACGCCGCCATCATGCTGAAAACCATGGCCAGTGTGGATGCCAAAGACTCCACCAGCATGGATGTGGCCGTGCCCGATTATGAAAAGCTGCTGGAGGGCGGCATCAAGGGCCTGCGCGTGGGCATTCCCAAGGAATACCGCATCGACGGCGCCCCGGCCGAGATCGACGCGCTCTGGTCCAAGGGTGCGGACTGGCTGAAGGCGCAGGGCGCCGAGATCATCGAGGTCTCGCTGCCGCATACGAAATACGCGCTGCCCACTTATTATATCGTGGCGCCGGCGGAGGCCTCCTCCAACCTGGCGCGCTACGACGGCGTCAAGTTCGGCTACCGCGCCAAGGGCGCCCGCGACATCACCGACCTTTATGAGAAAAGCCGGGGCGAGGGTTTTGGCGCCGAAGTGCAACGCCGCATCCTGATCGGCACCTATGTTCTGTCGGCGGGCTATTACGACGCCTATTATTCCCGGGCCCAGAAACTGCGCACCCTGATCAAGCGCGATTTCGAGCAGGCGTTCGAAAAATGCGATGTGCTGCTCACCCCGACCACGCCGGGACCGGCTTTCGAGGTCGGCGCCAAGACCAGCGACCCGCTGGAGATGTATCTGCAGGACGTTTTCACCGTGACGGTGAATCTGGCGGGCCTGCCCGGCATCTCGGTGCCGGCCGGCCTGACCGAGAGCGGCCTGCCGCTGGGCCTGCAGCTGATCGGCAAGGCGTTCGACGAAGCGACCTTGCTGCGTGCCGCCTTGGGAATCGAAACGGCCGCGGATTTCAGGCACAGCCCGGCCAAATGGTGGTCCGTATGACACAAGTGAAAGACAAGCTGCTCAAGGGCAACACCGGCAATTGGGAAATCGTCATCGGCATGGAGGTCCACGCCCAGGTCCTGTCGAATTCCAAGCTGTTTTCCGGCGCTTCCACCCAGTTCGGAGCCGAACCCAACAGCCAGGTTTCCTTCATCGATGCGGGCTTTCCCGGCATGCTGCCGGTGATCAACGAAAAATGCGTCGAACAGGCGGTGCGCACCGGGCTGGGGCTGAAGGCCAAGATCAATCTGCGCTCGCTGTTCGACCGCAAGAATTATTTCTATCCCGACCTGCCCCAGGGCTATCAGATCAGCCAGTACAAGGACCCCATCGTGGGCGAGGGCGAGGTCTTGATCGACCTGAAAGACGGGGAAAGCATCAAGGTGGGCATCGAGCGGCTGCATCTGGAACAGGATGCGGGCAAGAGCCTGCACGACCAGCATCCCGACAACAGCTTTGTGGACCTGAACCGCTCGGGCATCGCCCTGATGGAGATCGTGACCAAGCCGCATATGCGCACCAGCGAGGAGGCGGCGGCGTTCCTCAAGAAGCTGCGCGCCATCGTGCGCTATCTGGGCACCTGCGACGGCAATATGGACGAAGGCTCGATGCGGGCGGACGTCAATGTGTCGGTGTGCCGGGTGGGCGGCTATGACAAGTTCCGCGCCGATGGCAGCTTCAAGAATCTGGGAACCCGCTGCGAGATCAAGAACGTCAATTCCATGCGCTTCGTCGCCCAGGCGGTGGAATATGAAGCCCGCCGCCAGATCGAGGTGATCGAGGGCGGCGGCACCATCCGCCAGGAAACCCGGCTTTATGACAGCAAGGCGGGTGAAACCCGCTCCATGCGCTCCAAGGAAGAGGCGCATGACTACCGTTATTTCCCCGATCCCGACCTTTTGCCGTTGGAATTTGGCGCCGATTGGGTCGAAAGCATCAAAAAGACCCTGCCGGAGCTCCCCGACGAGAAGAAAGCGCGCTTCATGGCTGGGGGTCTGTCTGCCTATGACGCCAGCGTGCTGGTGGCGGAACGGGAATTGGCGGATTTTTACGAGGAATTGGCGCGAGGCGTGGACGCCAAGGCGGCCGCCAACTGGCTGAACAACGAAATCCTGGGCCGACTCAATCGTGACGGCCTGTCGATCACCGATGTGCCGGTGAGTGCGGCGGCGAACAACGCCATCATCCAGATGATTTTGGACAAGACCATCTCCGGCAAGATCGCCAAGGACCTGCTCGACATCGTCTGGACCGAGGGCGGCGATCCGCGGGCCGTGGTCCAGGCGCGTGGGCTCACGCAGGTGACCGACACCGGCGCCATCGATGCCGCCATCGAGGCGGTGATCGCCGCCAACCCCGACAAGGTGGAAGAGGTGAAGGCCAAGCCGAAGCTCGCCGCCTGGTTCGTCGGCCAGGTGATGAAACAGACGGGGGGCAAGGCCAATCCTGCCGCCGTCAACGCCGCCCTCAAGACCCGACTCAATCTGCCCGACGAGGGGTGATTCGCTCAAAATGCGCAATTTGCGGATTGGCCCCGCATTTTTCGCTTTTTTTAGTCCGTATACGGAATGTCAAATATAAACCATATGAAATATGGTCTTTCTGCATTTCTCGATTTTGCCCACTTTTCAAAACCCCCGGTGGAGTTGCATTTCAAAATGCAAGTAATTCATATTGATGACGTTTTGGGGGGCGGCGTAAGTCGTTCAGACCCGAACAAACGATAGAGGAGTTGAACATGGCTGCGAAGAAAAAGGCCAAGAAGGCCAAGAAGGCGACTAAGAAGAAGGCCGCCAAGAAGAAGAAGTAATTGACCTCGGTCATTTAGTTTCTTCACGGTTACCCCTGAACATTCACTCAGGACGTACCCGATGAATAAGGCAAAGGCCGCGGCCCCTTAGGGGTGCCGCGGCCAAGCTTTTTTGTAGCTGAGGCGCGACCGGCGGCGCCTAGCGGCGCGGTCAAAACGATCCAGCGGACCGTTTTGAGCGCCGAACGCTCCGAGCCAAAGCGAGGCGCAGGGGGCTTGCTGATACGCCGGCTATCCCCCATCTGCTCTCCAGCGCTGCTGAGAGAAATGGAACATGGCGAAGAAATCCACGAAACGGCCTTTAAAAAAGGCCCCGGCCCCGGCCCGCAAGGCTCAGAAACCTCCCAAGCCCATCACGCTTTATTACTGGTCCACCCCCAACGGCCATAAGATCAGCATCATGCTGGAAGAGCTGGGGGTTCCCTATGAGGTCCGCCCGGTCAACATCAACAAGGGCGAGCAGTTCGCCCCGGCCTTCCTCGAAATCTCCCCCAACAACCGTATTCCGGCAATCACCGATCCCGACGGACCGGGGGGCAGGCCCATTTCCGTCTTCGAATCCGGGGCGATCCTCCAATATCTGGGCCGCAAATATGGCCGCTTCTATCCGCAAGGTGAACGTGCCCGCGTCCAGGTGGAGGAATGGCTGTTCTGGCAGATGGGCGGGCTGGGGCCGATGGTCGGCCAGGCCAATCATTTCGTCCATTATGCCTCCGAGGATCTGGCTTATGCCAAACAGCGCTACCGTGACGAGGTCCACCGCCTGTTCGGGGTGATGAATACCCGTTTGGCCACGCGCAAATTCCTGGCCGGCGCCTATTCGATTGCGGACATAGCGTGCTGGAGCTGGGTGCTGTCGGGCTCCAAGCATGCGCGGCTGGATGAATTTGTGCATCTGAAGGCATGGCGTGACCGGGTGGGCGCGCGCGGTGCGGTGCAACGCGGCAAGGCGCTGGCGGCACAAATGCGCAAGCCGCTGACCGAAGAAGACAAAAAGATCCTCTTCGGCCAGCGCGCCCGATAGCGCATCGGCTCTATTAGTAACTTCTTCATCGTCCTTAATATGTATTAGTACTTAGGGCTAATTCGCGTTTACCGCGTCTTAGTTTCTCAAGCGCCACCATCTCTTCGCGCGGAAGCTGTCAAGCTCATACGCGCCAAGGGAGATGTGTGGTGGCGTGCATCGATATTGATTCACTCGCGCAATATGAACGCGATGCCAAGGACGGGCGCGCGGACGCGCTCTACAATCTTGGTCTGGCCTATTCGACAGGTCAGGGCGTTGGTGTTGACATGGTGGCGGCCCACAAATGGTTCAATCTGGCGGCGCTGCGTGGCGTGGATGCCGCCAAGAGCTGGCGCAATCAGCTGGCCAGCGAAATGAGCTCCGGCCAGATCGCGGAAGCGCAAAAGCTGGCGCGCGAATGGCTCAACATCTTTAGACGCTAGTTCCTGGCGGCACTGTCTGTGCTGCCGCCCACCAATACCGGCATGGTTGGCGGATGGGGCGCATAAAGATCCGGCAATATCCGCAAAGATACATCCTTGCCGGCCAGCCGCGCCCGATAGACCTGGGTATTTTCCAGCACACGCTGCACATAGTTGCGGGTTTCCCCGAACGGAATCTGCTCGATCCAGTCCAGCGGATCGCCGGTGCGCGGATCGCCATTGGCGGCCAGCCACCTTTTCACATTGGTGGCGCCCGCATTGTAGGCCGCGATCGCCAGGACCCAGGAGCCGTCATGGCGGTCCAGCTGTCCGCGGAATTCGGTCATGCCCAGTTGCATATTGTAGGCGGTGTCGCCCAGCAGGGCGTCGGGCCGGTAAGCCAGCTTGGCCTGTTTGGCGGCAATCTTGGCGCTGGCCAGCATCATCTGCATCAGTCCGCGCGCGCCGGCGCTCGACACCGCATAGGCATCGAATTCGGTCTCCTGCCGGATCAGTCCCAGCACCAGCGCCGGATCCGGTGCTGTGCCGGGGCCCGGATAGGCCGGCAGGGCGATCAGCGGATGGGTGAACAGCGGCATGGGCGCGCCGGCATAGCTCATGGCCTTGGCCAGCCGCACCGAGATTTCGGGATAGCCCCAGTCGCCCAGCAGCAGCATCAGCCGCTTGAGGTGACGGGGCGAGGAATAGACCTCGGCATCGCGCTCCACGAACAGACGAAGGCTGCCGGCCTCGCCCAGTTCGGCCAGCACCTTGATCTCAGGCATCAGGGGATCGGCGTCCAGCTCGGACGCGCCGGCCGCCTCGACATTTGTGTCATTGATGTGAAGGACGGGTGCGGGATCGATATGGGCGAGCGCGACCTGGCCATAAAAACTTTCCGGATACCCAGCCGCCAGCCGGTACCGCGCCAGTGCGCTCGCCTTGTCTCCTAGCGCCTCCAGCGAGCGGCCCTGCCAGTAGTATGCGCGCGACTTGCTGATGGGACGTGCGACACCTGCTTCCAGCTTCTGGAAGGCCGCCAGCGCGGCTCCTGGGTCCTTCAGGAAGCGTAGGGAGATGAACCCGGCGAGGAATTGTTGCTCGGCATACTGCTCGCCGGCGGTGAAGCCGGCATGCTGGACTAGGCTGAGCGCCGCTTTGGCATCGCCTGCCGCCAGCGCATCGCGGGCATGCAGGTTCAGTTCCGCCCACCAACGCGCCGCATGGTCCCGGACCATGGGCGCAGACGGCACCCGCAACAGCAGGGCATGAGCCTCATGATCGCGCTCGGCCATGCGCAAGGCATGGGCCCAGTCGAACAACAGGCTGGGATCGTTCATCGCCGTGTTCTTCAGTTTGTCGATCAGCACTTGCGCCTTGGGCAGGCCGTAGGAATTCAGCCCGATGCGGGCATTGCCGATTTCGGCCATGGTGGAATCGACGCGCGTGACCTGCCGCTTGGCGGCGGTGATCTCGCCCCGCCACAACAGCATATCCAGGCGGGCGCGGTCGCTTTCGGGGTTCAAAGCCGCGCTGTCTCTTTGCAGGATCGCCTGTTCGATATCGGGTTCGAAACTGCCCTCGGCCCATCCGGCCTGGATCAGGGCCGCGCCGCGCGCCTTGTCGCCCGTCGCCACCAGCGCTTCACCCAGCCGGACTTTTCCAATGCTAGAATTGGGGCCGATGCTGGAGCTGGGTGCGCGCGCGGCGAACCAGGCCGCGACCGTGGCGGCTTGCATGTCCGGTGTGATCGCGGCCTCGGCGCGCGCCTGCAAGGTGCCGCGCAGCGGCCAGGTGCCAGTCTTGGAGTCGGTGTCTTTGATCGCCGCGTCGATTTCGGCGAAGGTCGCGCCGCTGTTTTTGTCCAGCGCATAGCGCCATTCGAGAAGACGCTTGGCGATGGGGTTCTGTCCCTGGCTCGCCAGGCTGCGGGCCGCCACCCAATCGCCGCGTGATGCCGCCTCGAAGGCGCGGACGAACAGATCGTGGTCGGGCATAAGCCGCAGCCGGCTGGGACGGGGACCGGAAAGCCCGGCGGCGGCGTCCTTGCCGCTTTGCGGGATGGGCTGCATCATCACCACTTCGCCGCTGCGGCCCGCCACTTGGGGCTGGTCTTGTGCCAAGGCGGCGGCGGCGAAGGTGGTGGACAGCAGGCAGGCGCGCAAAAAGGGCATGGTCACTATTTCGGCCAATGGCTTGTTGAAAAACCGGGATCAGCTTAGACGGAGCACCCGTCGTAAGGCCATAATGGGGGCCATGCCGGGCACAAATGTGACCGCAACCACAGACGGACGAGAAAGATGACCAGTATCCGCGACCGCATCAAAGGCTCCATTCCCGCCCTGATCACGCCTTTCAAGGATGGCAAGGTGGATGAGGCCGCGTATCGCAAGCTGGTCAACTGGCAGATTGCCGAAGGCTCCAGCGGACTGGTGCCCTGCGGCACGACCGGCGAATCACCCACCCTCAGCCACGAAGAGCATATGCGGGTAATCGAGCTCTGCGTTGAGGAGGCGAAGGGCCGGGTGCCGGTGATCGCGGGCGCGGGCTCCAACGCCACCGACGAGGCCATCGCGCTGACCAAGTATGCCAAAGAGGTGGGCTGCGACGCGGTGCTGTCGGTGACCGGCTATTACAACAAGCCCTCGCAGGAAGGCCAGTATCGCCACTTCCAGGCGATCGCCGAGGCGGTCGACATTCCCATCCTGCTCTACAACATCCCCGGCCGCGCCATTGTCGAGATCGCGGTGGAGACCATGGCGCGCCTTGCCAGGCACAAGAATATCATCGGGGTGAAGGATGCCACCGCCAACCTGATGCGCCCCAGCCGCGAGCGGCTGGCCTGTGGCAGAGAATGGCTACTGATCTCGGGCGAGGACGGCACGGCGCTGGGCTACAACGCCCATGGCGGCTCCGGCTGCATCTCGGTCACCGCCAATGTCGCGCCGCGGCTGTGCGCCGAGTTCCAGGCCGCCACGCTGGCGGGCGATTTCGCCAAGGCGCGCGACTATCAGGACCGGCTGATGCCGCTGCACGACGCCATGTTTTGCGAGCCTTCGCCCGCGCCCGCCAAGTATGGCGTCTCGCTCTTGGGTCTGTGCACGCCCGATGTGCGCCTGCCGCTGGTGGAAGCGACGGATGGCGCGCGCGCCCAGATCAAAAAGGCAATGCAGGGCGCCGGTTTGAAAGTGTGAGGAGCGTTTCGCCGTAGGCGAGCGAAACGGTCCGGTGGACCGTTTCGAGTGACGAACGCCCGGAGCGATAGCGAAGGGCCTAGAGCGAAGCGATATGGCCAAGAAGAAAGAAGACGGCTTCAAGATCATCGCCGACAACCGCAAGGCGCGTTACGCCTATGCGATCGGCGACACCTTGGAAGCCGGAATCATGCTGACGGGTTCGGAGGTCAAAAGCCTGCGCAGCGGCAAGACGACCATCGGGGAATCCTATGCCCACGCCAAGGATGGCGAGCTGTGGCTGGTCAATTGCTATATCCCAGAATACACCCAGGCCAGCCGCTTCAACCATGAGCCCAAACGCACCCGCAAGCTTCTGGTGCACAAGCGCGAGGTGGCCAAGCTGTCCGCGGCCATCCAGCGCGAAGGCATGACCTTGATTCCGCTGAAGCTGTATTTCAACGCCAAGGGAAGGGCGAAGCTGGAGCTTGGCATCGCCAAGGGCAAGAAGCTGCACGACAAGCGCGAGACAGAAAAACAGCGCGACTGGCAACGGGACAAGGCGAGATTGTTACGAGACAAAGGGTGAGAAGCGGTTCGCCGCAGGCGAACAGAACGGTCCAGTGGACCGTTCCGATTGACGAACGGTCCGTAGCGACAGCGTACGGACGGCTTGGGCGGCCGGCCGGGTGTTGACCATCAGGCGCGGTCTTTTTCAGCGACGCAAATCGGTATAACGTTTAGCGTGGTCAAACTCTGCCGGAGTAGCTTATGATTTTTTCGCTGCGTCCGGTATTCGTTGGCTGGATCGCGCTGCTGGTGCAGCTTCCAATACAATTATTTTTTACAGTCTGGTCGGGCGGCTTTTTCGGCGGCCTTGCGTCGTCGATTTGGTTCGTTCCGGGCATTTCCTCCTTTGTATTCCTCGGGGTTTGCGCATTTGTCGGCGTCCCGCTCGTTGCCTATTTCGGCAAGAAACTCAATTATTCCCGCACGGAATACAGCTTTTTCAGTGACCGGTTGGAGTTTGAGGAGGGCTTTTTCAGCCGCAACCGTAAGGTCGTGAAATACCGTGATGTGAAGGAAGTGACATTGCGAGAAGGAATTCTTCAGCGCAGTGTTAGGCTTGGTACCATCTATCTTGCGACTCTCGCCACCGGCTCGGGACCAAGCAACAACCCGTTCTTCAGCTTAGGATTTGGCAATGTTTCGGCCAGCGGAATCGCGGTGCGGGACGTGCAAAACCCTGGAGAAGTATATGACAAAATTCGCAAGCTGGTGGACGCGAGCGCAAATTAAAGCGCCAACTCCTTCGCCTTGCCCACCACATCCTCGAACATCTTGGTCGTGAGACGTCCGGTGTTGGTGTTGTAGCGCGAGCAATGATAGCTGCTGATCAGCGTGAACTTTCCGACATTGTAAGCCACGCCATGCTTGAACGGGTGCAGTGCCTTGCGCGCGCCCAAGGTGTCGCACACCGAGTCATGGGCGATCTTGCCCAGCGCCAGAATCACTTTCACTTTCGATAAAGTTTCCAACTCGCTTTTCAGGAACTGGCGGCAGGTCTTGATCTCCGATGGCTCGGGTTTGTTCTGCGGCGGCACGCAGCGCACCGCATTGGCGATGCGGCAACCCACCAAACTCAGCGTGTCGTCGGCGCGTTCTTCGTACACGCCCTTGGCCAGGCCGTGTTTCAGCAAGGTGGCGTAGAGCAGATCGCCGGCCCAGTCGCCGGTAAAGGGGCGCCCGGTACGATTGGCACCCTGCAAGCCGGGGGCCAGTCCGGCGATGAGGATGCGCGCGTCCAGCGGCCCGAAGCTGGGAACCGGATCGTTGAACCAGTCCGGATATTTGGCGCGGTTGGCATCGCGGAACGCTTTCAACCTGGGACAGAGCGGGCAGTCACGGGCGGGCCTGGCGGGCGATTTCATGGCTCCCGCCTAACCGCTTGCGCGGCCTTCGTCCAGAGACCAAGCTGGTTTCCGGGGACGCTGATTTCAGCGGCGGAAAGACCGATGATCCTGATCGCACTGGGCGCCAATATGCCAGGTTCCGCCGGCTCGCCCGCGGCGGCGCTGAGCGCGGCGCTGGAGCGGCTGGAAGAGCGGGGGATCAAGATCCTCATCGTCTCATCCTTTTATGAATCGCCGGCCTGGCCCGATCCGGCGGAGCCGGCCTTCATCAACGCCGTGGCCGCGATCAAAACCGCGCTTGCGCCCATCGCATTGTTGGCGCTTTTGCACAACGTGGAAGCTGAATTCGGGCGGCGGCGTTCGCTGCCCAATGCGCCCCGTACCCTGGATTTGGACTTGCTGGATTATGAGGGGCTGGTGATGGACGATGGCGTGACGCTGCCCCATCCCCGCATGACCGTGCGCGGCTTTGTCCTGATACCCCTGGCCGAGATCGCGCCCGGCTGGCGCCACCCGGTAACAGGGCTGGCGGCGGCACAATTGCTGGCCGGACTGCCTGACCGGGACGGAGTCAAAAAACTGGCTTAGTGGGGACTTTTCTGTTATTGCGGCGCAAATCCCTGATGGCGGCGGCTTTTCGGGCCGCTAAGCTATTGAACTTGCTCGAATTCAAAGGACTCTCATGGCCCGCGTCACCGTCGAAGATTGCGTCGACAAGATCCCCAACCGTTTTGACCTGGTTCTGACCGCTGGTTTCCGCGCCCGCCAGCTTTCGGGGGGCGCTGAGCCCATGCTGGAACGCGACCGCGACAAGAACCCGGTGGTGGCCTTGCGCGAAATTGCGGCCAAGCTGATCAAGCCGGATGAGGCCAAGGAAGACTATATCCGCTCGCTGCAGAAGCATGCCGAAGTGGACGAGCCGGAAGAGGCCCGCCCCGAGGCAGATGACCGCGAGGATCCCTCGCATCGCCAGGTCACCGAGGAAGAGCTGCTTCGCGCGCTGACCACCGAAGCCCAGCGCCGCGCCGAGCCGCAGCCGGAGCCTGAAGCCGATTATGAGGAGTAATTAGACGGCCTAAGGCGGGATTCCGGGCTTTTTCGGGTTCTGTTTAGGTTCTGATTCTCAGTTTATCTGCCTATATTTGGTGGATGAACCCGCCGACCCCTGTCACATCGGCTGAAAAGCCTGCCAAACCGGTCCCTGCGGTCCAGTCCGGGCGCGGACGCCGCCGGCTGATGCGCCAGGCCGACCTGGTCGAGCGGGTGCTGGCCTATGACCCGAGCGCCGACGAGGCGCTGCTCAACAAGGCCTATGTCTATGCCATGACCGCGCATGGCAAGCAGTTCCGCGCCTCCGGCGATCCCTATTTCGCCCACCCGCTGGAAGTCGCCGCCATCCTCACCGATTTGAAGCTGGATGTGCCCACCATCGTGACGGCGCTGTTGCACGACACGATCGAAGACACGCTGGTCACCTATGACGACCTCAAGGAAAAATTCGGCGATGAGATCGCCAATCTGGTCGATGGCGTCACCAAGCTGTCGCAACTGGAAGTTTTTTCCGAGCGCACCAAGCAGGCGGAGAATTTCCGCAAGCTGATGCTGGCCATCACCAGCGATGTGCGCGTGCTGCTGGTCAAGCTGGCCGACCGGCTGCACAATATGCGCACTCTTGGCTATATCGACAAAGTCGACAAGCGCCGGCGCATCGCCCAGGAGACGGTGGACATCTATGCCCCGCTGGCGGGGCGCATCGGCATGCAGAACATGCGCGAGGAGCTGGAGGATCTGGCTTTCGCCGAACTCGATCCCGAAGCGCGCAACTCCATCGTCACCCATTTTGCGCGGCTGGACATGGTGGGCGGCGACCGGGTGGGGCGCATCGCCGACCAGATCAAGCGCAAACTGGCCGAGCATGGCATGGAGGCCTGGGTCTATGGCCGGGGCAAGCGGCCCTTTTCGATCTGGCGCAAATTGCAGACCAAGAAGCTTTCCTTCGAGCAATTGTCGGATATTTTCGGCTTCCGCGTCATCGTCGGTTCTTTGGCGGACTGCTACCGCGCGCTGGGCGTCATTCACACCAGCTGGCAGATGGTGCCGGAGCGGTTCAAGGATTTCATCTCCACGCCCAAGCCCAACGGCTATCGCAGCGTTCACACCACGGTGATCGGCCCGGAAAAGCAGCGCGTGGAAATCCAGATCCGCACCCAGGACATGCACGACATCGCCGAGCGCGGCGTCGCCGCCCATTGGCGCTACCGCGAGCATGTGCCCGACGCCGGCCGGGAAGACAATATGACGTATGGCTGGCTCAGGGACATGGTGGACCTCTTGGAGCGCGGCGACAGCGCCGAGGAGGTGCTGGAACATTCGCGCCTGGCGATGTACCAGGACCAGGTTTTCTGCTTCACGCCCAAAGGCTCGCTGATCTCGCTGCCGCGCGGGGCCACGCCCATCGATTTCGCCTATGCGGTGCATACCGATCTGGGCAACAGCGCGGTCGGCGCCAAGATCAACGGCAACCACGCGCCCTTGCACACCCCGCTGAACAATGGCGACCAGGTGGAAATCATCACCATGAAGGATTCCGCGCCCTCGCCGATGTGGGAGCAGTTCGTGGTCACCGGCCGCGCCCGCGCCGAGATCCGCCGCTTCCTGCGCCATGCCCAGCGCGACGAACATGTGCGCTTCGGCCGCAAGATACTGGAAAAGACCTTTGCCGATGAAGGGCGCGAGCTGACCGACAAGGCGATGGAGCAGGTGGCCAAGAAACTGCGCCTGGCAAGGGCTGAAGATGTCTATGCCGATGTGGGGCGCGGCGCGCTGCGCGGCCATGAAGTGCTGCAGGCGGTGTTTCCCGAGATCAAGCGCGCCGGCAAGGTGTCCAAAAAGGGCGTGCCCGGCGAGGTCAAGCCGATTTCCATTCGCGGCCTCACCGAGGGCATCTCTTACATTCTGGGCCAATGCTGCCATCCCTTGCCGGGGGACCGCATCGTGGGGCTCAACACCCCTGGCGAGGGGCTTGTGATCCACACCATCGACTGCGCCGAGCTGGACAAGGCGCATGACATGAATGACTGGCTGGATGTCGGCTGGGGGCACGGCGCCTCCGACATGGGCCTGTCGGTGGCGCGCATCCTGGTGCGGGTGAAGAATGCCACCGGTTCGCTGGCGACCGCGGCGGCGGCCATCGCCGCCAATGGCGGCAATATCTTCAACATGAAGGTGACCGACCGCAATCCGCTCTATTTCGAGTTCATCATGGATGTGGAAGTGCGCGACGTGGCGCATTTGCAGAACATCCTGGGCGCGCTACGGGTATCGGACGCGGTCGAATCGGTTGACCGCGTGCGTGAAGCGGAGACAGCGTGAGCGGCGGCCCAGCGTAGCGAAGCGACAGCGTTAGGCCGCGCGAACAACAAAAAAGTGGATTTAAAATGAACGTCGAACAGGTGTTGAACGAATTCAAGAAATCGGGCGCGTTGCTCGAAGGCCATTTCATATTGTCGTCGGGCCTGCATTCCGACAAGTTTTTGCAGAAGGCGCTGGTGTTCCAGGACGCCAAGCGCACCGCCAAGCTGTGCAAGGCGCTGGCCGCCAAGGTGAAGAAGGAAGTGAAAGATGAAATCACCGCCATCGTCTCGCCGGCGGTGGGCGGCATCGTGCCTGGCTATGAGATGGGCCGCCAATTGGGCCTGCCCGCCATGTATGTCGAGCGGGTGGACGGCGAGTTCCAGCTGCGCCGCAACTTCACCCTGAAAAAGGGCCAGAAGGTGCTGATGGTGGAAGACATCGTCTCCACCGGCGTCTCATCCCGCGAATGCATCGCCGCGATTCGGAAGATGGGCGCCAAAGTGGTGGCGGCCTGCTGCCTGATCGACCGTTCGGGCGGAAGCGCCAAGGTCGGCGTGCCGCTGATCGCGCTGGCCGAATGGAAAGTGCAGGCCTGGCCCGCCGACAAGCTGCCGCCGCATCTGCGCAACAAGCCTGCCGTGAAGCCGGGCTCCAGAGGACTTGCGTGAGTCGGCTTCGTCTCGGCGTTAACATCGATCACGTTGCCACCGTGCGCAATGCGCGCGGCGGCGACAATCCCGATCCGGTGCGCGCCGCCATCCTGGCAGCGAGCGCGGGCGCCGACGGCATCACCGCGCATCTGCGCGAAGACCGCCGCCATATCTCCGACGACGATATTGCGCGGCTTTCGGGTGCGCTGAACATTCCGCTCAACCTGGAAATGGCGGCGACCGACGAAATGACGGCGATCGCGCTCAAGGCCAGGCCCCATGCCGCCTGCATCGTGCCGGAGAAGCGCGAGGAACGCACCACCGAGGGCGGGATTGATGCGGCGGGACAGCACAATCGCCTCAAGTCCATCGTGAGCGCGCTGGGCGCGGCGCGCATCCGCGTCTCCATGTTCATCGAGCCGGACAAGCGCCAGCTGGACGCCAGCAAGGCGCTGGGTGCGCCGGTGGTGGAACTGCATACCGGCGCCTATGCCAACGCGCCCGCGTCTGAACGCGCAGCGCTGCTGGAGAAAATCCGCGAGGCGGCGGCGTATGGCGAGAAGCTGGGTCTGGAAATCCATGCCGGCCATGGGCTGACATACGACAATGTCAAACCCGTCGCTGCGATCCCACAAATCCGCGAACTCAATATCGGCCATTTCCTGGTGGGGGAGGCGATCTTCATCGGGCTTGAGGCTTCGATCCGGCGGATGCGTTCGCTGATGGACGAAGCGCGCGGGAGCGTCGGCGCGAGCCGGAGCGACAAATAATGATTCTCGGACTCGGAAACGACCTGATCGACATTCGCCGCATCGAAAAAACCATCGCGACGCACGGCGAACGGTTCCTGAGCAGGATCTATACCGGTATCGAGCGCGCCAAGTCCGACCGCCGTGCGCAGCGCGCCGCCTCCTATGCCAAGCGCTTTGCCGCCAAGGAGGCCTGCGCCAAGGCGCTGGGAACCGGACTGCACCAGGGCGTCTATTGGCGCGACATGGGGGTGGTCAACCTGCCAAGCGGCAAGCCGACCATGGCCTTGACCGGCGGGGCCCTGAAAAGACTGGAAAAAATCACCCCGCCGGGCCACCGGGCGCAGATCGACCTGACCATCACCGATGACTTCCCCTTGGCCCAGGCCATTGTGATTATTTCGGCAATTCCCTTGGTTGATTTTGGGGAAATTCCCGGGCGGATTTCAGGGGGATTTGAGGGTGATTAAAGATTAAGCCCGTAAATCCTTGACAGCGGGGCCCTTCGCCCCCTTTTTGTCGCGCCAAGCAAATCGGACGGATCAGATGACGGACAGCAAGACGGTGACCAAGCAGCAACAGGGCGAAACCTGGGGGGAGCTTGCCAAGACGGTGATCTATGCCGGCCTGATCGCCATCGTGATCCGCACCTTCCTGTTCCAGCCTTTCAACATTCCCTCGGGCTCGATGGAGAACACGCTGCTGGTCGGCGATTATCTGTTCGTGGAAAAATTCTCCTATGGCTATAGCCGCTATACCTTTCCGTTCGGCGCCTGGCCTTTTGGCTCGCAGATGCATGGCCGCTTCATGGCAAGCGAGCCG